>NZ_JAAAFU010000043.1:0-15548 GCF_019352905.1 Pseudomonas sp. Xaverov 83
TCGAAGTCACTGTTCGTGAAGACGACGGCAGCATGCGCGCCTACGTCCAGGCCGTTGACCCGAACGAAGTCTTCCGCATCGGCGACCGCGTTCGCATCATGACCGTGAACGGCACCAGCCGCGTTACTCGTTAAGGGTAAGGCTGCAGGAAAAGAAAAACCCCAACCGGGTGACCGGTTGGGGTTTTTTGTTGGGCGAACGATTGTTCGTGATGGTCAGGATTGAACGAGCGCCTGCTTGCGACTGGCCATCGCCGTCACTGCATACCCGATCAGCGCCGCCAATATCGATCCGGTCAGGATGCCCATCCGGTCCATCCCTGCGTATTCACTGCTGCCCGGCACAAACGCCAGAGAACCGACAAACAGGCTCATGGTGAAGCCGATGCCGCACAGGATCGCCACGCCCAGGACCTGGCCCCAGTTGGCGCCGGCGGGCAGTGCGGCGAGGCCGGTTTTTACCATGACCCAGGTGAAACCCAGCACGCCAACGGTCTTGCCCAGCAGCAGGCCGGCGGCGATGCCCATTGGCACGTGGTGGGTGAAGCTTTCCAGGTTGACGCCGGTCAGTGAAACCCCTGCGTTGGCAAAGGCAAACAGCGGCAGGATCGCGTAGGCCACCCAGGGGTGCAGTGCATGTTCCAGAGTCAGCAGTGGCGAAGGTTCGGCGTTTTTGGTGCGCAGCGGGATGCAGAACGCCAATGTCACGCCCGCCAGGGTCGCGTGCACGCCACTCTTGAGCACGCAGACCCACAGGATCAGCCCGACAATCATGTACGGGCCCAGCTTGACGACACCGAGCCGGTTCATCGCAATCAAGGCGATCAGGCACGCTGCTGCGCCGGCCAATGAGGCCCCGGACAGGTCGGTGGAGTAGAAGATGGCGATGACGATGATTGCGCCAAGGTCGTCGATGATGGCCAGGGTCATCAGGAACAACTTCAGCGACACCGGCACGCGCTTGCCCAGCAAGGCCAATACGCCGAGGGCGAAGGCAATGTCGGTGGCCATGGGAATCGCCCAGCCGCCGAGGGCTGCCGGGTTGTCCTTGTTCAGCGCCCAGTAGATCAACGCCGGCACAACCATGCCGCCGATGGCTGCTGCGCCGGGCAGCACCACTTGCGAAGGTTTGGAGAGTTGGCCGTCGAGCAACTCGCGTTTTACTTCAAGGCCGATCAGCAGGAAGAACAGGGCCATCAGGCCGTCGTTGATCCACAGCAGCGCCGGCTTGGCGATTTTCAGCGCGCCGATTTGTGCGACCACCGGGACGTCGAGAAAACTCGCGTAAAGGTGCGACAGCGGTGAGTTGTTGATGATTAATGCCAGGGCGGCGGCAGCGATCAGGAGCAGACCGCTGGCGGCTTCCAGCTGGAAGAAACGGGTGAAAGTGCTACGCAGAGGCAAGGGATGCTCTCCAATCAAAGTTCAATAGGTGGGTACCCTAACCCGTACGGTTAGTTGTTAAAACAAAAGTTATATTCTTATTTGTTATAAGGGATCGGTCTCAACACTTGCGCGCCAAACCCCGGAAATTGTGTGTCCAATTGAGTCATGACTGTATCTGTGTGGAGTGTAGGAAACATCCTAAGATCTAGTCTGAAATCCTTAGAGAAACCGATCATGAGCGACAACCGCCAATGGGCCCGCGAAGCCATTCGTATTATTGAAGCGGACTTCCAGCGCAGTGCCGACACCCACCTGATCCCCTTGCCGTTGCCGGGTTTGCCGGATATCGAGTTGTATTTCAAGGATGAGTCCAGCCATCCCACCGGCAGCCTGAAACATCGGTTGGCGCGCTCGTTGTTCCTCTATGCGTTGTGTAACGGCTGGCTCAAGCCCGGCGCACCGGTGATCGAGGCGTCCAGCGGCTCCACGGCGATTTCCGAAGCGTACTTCGCCCGGCTGCTGGGCTTGCCGTTTATTGCGGTAATGCCGGCTACCACCTCCCAGGAAAAGATTGCGCAGATCGCGTTCTATGGTGGCAAGAGCCATCTGGTACAGGATCCGACGCAGATCTACGCCGAGTCCGAGCGACTGGCGCAGGAAAGCGGCGGTCACTTCATGGACCAGTTCACCTACGCCGAACGCGCCACCGACTGGCGGGCGAACAACAACATTGCCGAATCGATCTTCCAGCAACTGCGCTTTGAGCGTTACCCGGAGCCGAGTTGGCTGATTTCCAGCCCAGGCACGGGTGGCACAACGGCGACGTTGGGGCGTTATGTGCGTTATCGCCAGCACTGCACCCGGGTGTTGTGCGCGGACGCGGAGCGTTCGGTGTTTTTTGATTACTACCTGAGCGGCGATGCGAGCCTGCGTTTGGAGTGTGGTTCACGCATTGAAGGTATTGGCCGGCCTCGGGTTGAGGCGTCGTTCTTGCCCAAGGTGATTGATGCGATGGTCAAGGTGCCGGACGCGCTGTCCCTGGCGGCCATGCATTACCTGGCGCAGCGCTTGGGGCGGCGAGTGGGTGGGTCCAGCGGCACCAACCTGATCGGCGCGTTGATCGCGGCGCAGCAGATGAAAGCGGCGGGAGAGTCGGGCTCGATCGTGGCGATCTTGTGCGACGGTGGGGAGCGCTATGCCACGACCTACTACGATCAGGCCTGGCTGGCAGGGCAGGGGTACGAGTTGGAGGGGTTGATTGCGGCCGTTGCGGCGAGTGTTGAGCGGGGGCAACCGTTGCCGGAAAGCATCCTGCGCGCCAATATCTAAAATCTTCCATACCACACAAGACAATGTGGGAGCCGGGCTTGCCCGCGATGGCGATACATCAGGCAACATCACTGTTGAATGACACACCGCCATCGCGGGCAAGCCCGGCTCCCACATTTGATCCGCGTCGTTTGCGGAAGAGGTGTTAAGCCTCCAGGCCCAACATATCCCGCGCCAACGCCTCGGCAATCCGAATCCCGTCGACACCCGCCGACAAAATACCACCGGCATAACCGGCACCTTCGCCCGCCGGGAACAGGCCTTTCACGTTCAGGCTCTGCATCGATTCGTTACGGGTAATCCGCAGCGGCGATGAAGTGCGGGTCTCGATCCCGGTCAGCACCGCGTCGTGCAGCGAGTAACCCTTGATCTGCTTCTCGAACGCCGGCAGTGCTTCGCGGATGGCTTCGATGGCAAAGTCCGGCAGCGCCAGGGCCAGGTCACCCCAGGCCACGCCGGGCTTATAGGACGGTTCCACGGTGCCGATGGCGGTGGACGGCTTGCCCGCAATGAAATCACCCACCAGTTGCGCCGGTGCTTCGTAGTTGCTGCCGCCGAGGATGAACGCGTGGGATTCCAGGCGCTCCTGCAACTCGATCCCGGCCAGCGGGCCGCCCGGGTAATCCACTTCCGGGGTGATGCCCACCACGATCCCGGAGTTGGCGTTGCGTTCGTTGCGCGAGTATTGGCTCATGCCGTTGGTCACTACGCGATTCGGCTCTGATGTCGCCGCGACCACGGTGCCGCCCGGGCACATGCAGAAGCTGTACACCGAACGGCCGTTCTTGGCATGGTGCACCAGTTTGTAATCAGCAGCGCCGAGTTTCGGGTGCCCGGCGTACTTGCCCAGGCGCGCGGCGTCGATCAGTGACTGCGGGTGTTCGATCCGGAAACCCACCGAGAACGGCTTGGCTTCCATGTACACGCCACGGCCATGCAGCATGCGGAAGGTGTCACGGGCGCTGTGGCCGAGGGCGAGGATCACGTGTTTCGACAGGATCTGTTCGCCGCCATCCACCACCACGCCATTCAACTGACCGTCTTCGATCAGCACGTCGGTCACCCGCTGCTCAAAGCGCACTTCACCGCCCAGGGCGATGATCTGCTGGCGCATGTTCTCCACCACGCCGGTCAGGCGGAAGGTACCGATGTGCGGCTTGCTGACGTAGAGGATTTCGTCCGGCGCGCCGGCCTTGACGAACTCGTGCAGCACCTTGCGGCCGTGGAATTTCGGGTCCTTGATCTGGCTGTAGAGCTTGCCGTCGGAGAAGGTCCCGGCGCCGCCTTCACCAAACTGCACGTTGGATTCGGGGTTCAGAACGTTTTTGCGCCACAGGCCCCAGGTGTCCTTGGTGCGCTGGCGCACTTCGCGGCCGCGTTCGAGGATGATCGGCTTGAAGCCCATCTGCGCCAGCAACAGTCCGGCGAAGATCCCGCACGGGCCAAAACCGACGACGATCGGCCGCTCAGTCAGGCCTTCCGGCGCATGGCCCACGACCTTGTAGCTGATGTCCGGTGCCGGGTTGACGTTGCGGTCGTCGGCGAACTTGAGCATCAGGGCCGCCTCGCCTTTGACTTCCAGGTCGATGGTGTAGATGAAGCACAGCTCCGACGATTTCTTGCGGGCGTCGTAGCTGCGTTTGAACAGGGTGAAATCGAGCAGGTCATCACTGGCGATGCCCAGGCGCTGCACAATGGCAGGCCGCAGGTCTTCTTCGGGATGGTCGATGGGCAGCTTGAGTTCGGTGATTCGTAACATGACAGGAATCCGGTAGGCGGCGGGCAAAGAGGCCGGCTGTTTTGCAAACCGGCGATTATAAGCCCCAACAGCGGTTTCCCGTCATGTTAAAACAGCGCAGCGGACAATCAGTCGTCCCGCGAGCCGCCGAACGACGCGCAACCGCGTTGCACCTGGCCGTTGACCCGAAGCTCGGCGGACATGTGCTGCAGGCTGCCGCTGACGCTGTCGACACAGCGTTGCGGGGCCACCCAGAGTTCGATGTGCTGGTTATTGGCTTCGGTCATCAGGTTGAACCGTCCGTCGCCCGATTGTTCTTCCACATACGGCACGGCCAATGGCGGCTGGCCTTCACGCTCCAGCACCATGCCCTTGGCGGTAACGTTCATCGCCCAGGCCGGCTTGTGGCCGTTGGCCCGCAGGATCATGCGCTTGAAATCCGGATCATCGCAGGCCGAGGTCGAGCGTTCGACGCGGTACACCTGTTGCAGGTCCACCGTGCCCTGGGTGCCGCTGGCGACGCCGGAGAACTTGCCACGCAGGTCGGCAAACAGTGCGCCTTGCTGGCCGGCCAGGGAGGCGGCCTCCTGCAGGATGCTGGTGCCGCCGGTGTCGTTGACCACGTAGTTGCGTTTGTCGTTGCAGGGCTGGAACAGCAGTTTGTCACCCTGCGCCGTCAGTTCGCCCTGCATGCGGGTCAGCCCGGCGAGAGAGGGCTTGGCCGGCTCGTTCTCGAACATCTGGCAGGCGGCGAACAGGGGCAACAGGGCAAACAGAGCTAGGGTACGGGCGGCACGCATTATCGGGTCTCCTGATAAGTGCCGCCACGTTACGCAGGCTGGCGATGCATCACAAGCCCGGGACACAGGTTGAATCAACCGACGATAAACGTCTGCCCGGTCTGCAAACCTTCCACGCTTTTCGCGTAGGCCAGCGCCACGTCTGCACCTGGAGCCGGTTTGTAGCCACGGAAGTACGGCGCGTAGCTGCCCATGGCTTCCAGCAGCACGGTCGGGCTGACCGAGTTGATGCGCAGGCCGCGGGGCAGTTCGATCGCCGCAGCTTTCACGAATGCATCCAGCGCGCCGTTGACCAGGGCCGCCGAAGCACCGGTGCGAATCGGATCGCGGTTGAGAATGCCGCTGGTGAAGGTGAACGACGCGCCGTCATTGGCGAACTCGCGGCCAATCAGCAACAGGTTCACCTGGCCCATCAGCTTGTCTTGCAGGCCCAGGTCAAAATCGCTGGCGCTCATGTCCCCCAGAGGCACGAAGTTGACGCTGCCGGCGGCGCAGATCAGTGCGTCGAACTTGCCGGTTTGTTCGAACAGTTTGCGGATCGAGGCGCTGTCGCTGATGTCGACCTGGAACTCGCCACTCTTGCGACCGATGCTGATCACTTCATGCCGTTGGGACAGTTCTGCCTTGACCGCCGAACCCACGGTGCCGCTTGCGCCAATCAACAGGATTTTCATCGTGCCTTCCTCCAGATGTGTAGGTGAGGTTTCAGTCTAGAGTGATTTTTTGCGCGGATAAGTGCACTAATAGGCAACCTTTGGTTTTCAAATGGAAACAATCCATGAGCGAAATGGATGACTTGGTGGCGTTTGCGGTGTTGATCGAAGCGGGCAGCTTTACCCTGGCGGCTCAGCAGTTGGGCTGCAGCAAGGGGCAACTGTCCAAGCGCATCAGCCAGCTGGAAGCGCAGTTTTCGGTGGTGTTGTTGCATCGAACCACGCGTCGTTTGAGCCTGACGGCAGCGGGGGTGGCACTGTTGCCGCAGGCCCAGGCGTTGGTGGTTCAGGTGGAACGGGCACGTCAGGCACTGGCCAGGCTCAAGGACGACCTGGTCGGCCCGGTGCGTATGACGGTTCCGGTTTCCTTGGGCGAAACCTTCTTCGATGGTTTGCTGCTGGAGTTTTCCCGGGAGTACCCGCAGGTGCAGATCGAACTGGAGCTCAACAACCAGTATCGAGACCTGGCGCGGGACGGCTTTGACCTGGCGGTACGCTCGGAAGTCGCCAACGACGAGCGACTGGTGGCCAAGCCGCTGCTGGCCTGGCACGAGATGACCTGCGCCAGCCCGGCCTATCTGGAACAGCACGGCGAGCCGCTGACACCGGCGGAACTGGTGGGCCACAACTGCTTGCTGAACAGCCACTACAGCGGCCGTGAAGAGTGGCTGTATCACCAACAGCATGAGCTGCTGCGGGTTCGCGTATCCGGGACCTTTGCCTCCAACCATTACAACTTGTTGAAGAAGGCGGCGCTGGTGGGGGCGGGCATCGCGCGTCTGCCCTCTTATGTGTTGCACACGGAATTGGCTGAGGGGCGCTTGCGCTGGCTCCTGCGGGATTATCAGACCCGCAGCATGCCGATGTACTTGGTCCATCCCTATCAGGGTGGCCTGCCGCGCCGTACTCAGGTACTCGCGGATTATCTGGTGGGCTGGTTCAAGCGCAGCGGCGAGGCCCTGGATCGCCTCTAGCGGTAGCGCCGGGCAATCAGGTGATCGATGGAGAAGCAGCCCGGCCCCTTGGCCATCAACAGCAACAACAGTGCGATCCAGGTGCCGTGGGTAGGGTAGGCGTCCGGGTAGACGAACAGCTGGATGGTCAGGGTCATGCCCAGTAGAGCCAGCGCCGAGAACCGCGTGGCAAACCCCACGAGGATCAGCACCGGGAAGAAATGCTCGGCGAACGCAGCCATGTGCGCCGCCACTTCCGCAGACAGCAGCGGCACGTGGTATTCGCTGCGAAACAGCGGCAGGGTGGACGGCGCCAAGTGCGGCCAGCCCAGTTGGAAGGTACCGCCGATCAGGTCCACGGCGAGGCCTTCCACTTTGGTCTGGCCGGATTTCCAGAACACCGCTGCGATAGAGAAGCGTGCGACAAAGGCGATCAGGCTGTAGGGGATTTTCTCGAAGCACTGGATGATCCGTTGGATCAGCCCGGGAGCGGTGGTGTTCATGGCGATACCTTGGGTTCTGTGTGCAAGTGGGTGATGGCGCCGTGACCGATCAGCAGGGCCAGGCATTGGTGCAGGTCAAATTCGGCGGCCGCATCGAGGGCGTAGGCCACGGCCATTTCCAATGGCCAGCCGTTGTTCAGGCTGTTGATAAACGTCGCTGAGCCGCTGTCGATGTGAAATACCTGCACGTGCAGGCCATTGCGTAGCACCAGCGCGCTTTGGGCATGGAAGGGGTCGAGGGTGGCGAGGGATTCGCCGGTCTGATGCGCCGCCCATAAAGCCACCACGGCGTAGGCCGAGTTCAGGGTGGCCAGGGACGGATGCAGTTGCAGGCGCAGTTCGCCCAAGTCCGACTGTTGTTGCAGGGCGGCGATGATTTCCTGCTGATCCAGTTGCAGTGCGTCCGCCGCGTGGTAGGCCCTGACCCGCAATCGCTCCAGGCGCGCCACGTCGGCTAGATATGGCACGCTGGCGGCGGGGGCGAAGCCCTGGATAAAGTCAGCCAGGTCGCCGCCGTACTCATTGATCAGTGGACTGGTCGGTGGGAAATCCTGGACATACACACCGGCCATCGCCCGAAAAAACTCATCGCCCACCAGTTGCAGAGTGACCGGGTAGCCGGCGGCCAGGGCGTTGATCAGTGAGCTGTGGGCATTGTTGCGGTACACCGCAAAACGACTGGCCGGATCGGCGCCGTTACGGCTGAACAAACCTTCGGGGCAGCTTTCCTCGGGGGACAGCAAGGCGCGGGTAAACACGTCCTGGCGGCTCATGCGCGCGCCTCCAGCAGAAACCGGTCGGCTTGGCGCGCTTCAGCATGCAGCACGCTGAACGCCGGCACCTGGTTGTCGCGTTCGATCAGCGTGGCGACCGGCCCGGTGCGGCTGAGCACGTGCTGGTAGAGCTGCCACACCGCGTTGTCGATGGGGGCGCCGTGATCGTCAATCAGCAAACGGTCGCCGAGGCTGTCGGTGTCTTCGGCAAACCCTGCCAGATGAATCTCGCCCACGGCGTGCAACGGCAAGGCCTCGATGTACTTCAGCGGGTCTTGCTGATGGTTGATGCACGACACATACACATTATTCACGTCCAGCAGCAGCCCACAGCCGGTGCGGCGAATCGCTTCGCTGATGAAGTCGGTCTCTTCCAGGGTGGAGCACTGGAATTGCAGATAGGTCGACGGGTTCTCCAGCAGCATGGGCCGCTGCAGGCGGGTTTGTACCTGGTCGATGTGTTCGCACACCCGCTTCAGGGTTTCATCGTCATACGCCAGCGGCAGCAGATCATTGAGAAACACCGGGCCGTGGCTGGACCAGGCCAGGTGTTCGGAAAAGGAGTGGGGTTTATAGCGTTCGATCAGCGTGGCCAAGCGCGCCAGGTGCTCGTCGTTCAGCGGACCTTCGCCGCCAATGGACAGGCCTACGCCGTGCAGCGACAGCGGGTACTGTTCGCGGATCAAGCCCAGGTAGTGATGGAAAGGCCCGCCGGCCACCATGTAGTTTTCGGCGTGGACTTCAAAAAAACCGATGTCGGGGGAAGTATCGAGCACTTCACTGAAGTGCTCGTTCTTGAGCCCCAGCCCGGCCCGACGGGGGAGGCCGGGCGCCTGAGCCTGGGAGATGGAGTGGGTGAATGAGAGCGTCATCGTCAGTACTCAGGCTGTGCAGGGTTTCAGGACTTGGCGGTGAAGGTAGCTTCCTGGCCGAAGCCGGTTGGCGAGGTGGTGCTTGGGGTTTTCAGGCAGGTACCGGCCGGGACCAGTTTCCAGGCGTTGGCCTGATCCTTGACCTTCGAGGTGCCCGCGCAGGAAGTGCCGGCGCCTGCAGCGCAATCGTTCTTGCCGGCTTCGGCTACACCGAAGCATTTCTGCATGTCATCGGCGGCGTGGGCGGTGGTGGTCAGGGCGGACAGGCTCAGGGCCGAACCCAGGGCCAGGACGAGGGTGGCAGCGGACAGCGAGCGGGTTTTGGTAGTCATGGTGTATCTCCAGCAGTGGGTTGGGTTGGCAAGCGTAGTTGCCTGCTTACACCACTAGAGATAGGGGGAAGGGATTCGTTACAAACCAGGGGAAAATAATTTCAGGTTTCGCAAAACAAATGTGGGAGCTGGCTTGCCTGCGATGCTGACGCCTCGGTGTTTCAGTTCCACCGAGGCGATGCTATCGCAGGCAAGCCAGCTCCCACAGAGGCCGGCTTCTACTTCCAGACGGCATCAACCGCCCAAATAAGCCTCACGTACTTTCGGATCGGTCAGCAGTTGTTCGCCGCTGCCCTGCATCACCACGCGGCCGTTTTCCAGCACATAGGCACGGTCGGCAATCTTCAGTGCCTGGTTGGCGTTCTGCTCCACCAGGAACACCGTCACACCGTCCTTGCGCAGCTGTTCGATGATGTCGAAGATCTGCTGGATGATGATCGGTGCCAGTCCCAGGGACGGTTCGTCCAGAAGCAACAGCTTGGGCTTGCTCATCAGCGCGCGGCCGATGGCGAGCATTTGCTGTTCGCCGCCGGACATGGTGCCGCCGCGCTGGCTGAAGCGTTCCTTGAGCCGCGGGAACAGGTGCAGCACCTTGTCCATCTGCTCCTGGTAATCGCCCTTGTCGGTAAAGAACCCGCCCATGGCGAGGTTCTCTTCCACGGTCAGGCGGGCAAATACCCGGCGGCCTTCCGGAACCACGGCAATGCTCTTGCGCATGATCTCCGAGGAAGCCTGGCCCACCAGTTCCTCACCCATGTAGCGGATGCTGCCGCTGTGGGCCTGGGGCGAACCGCACAAGGTCATCAGCAGCGTGGATTTACCGGCACCGTTGGCCCCGATCAGGGTGACGATTTCGCCCTGGCGCACTTCGACGTTGACGCTGTGCAGTGCCTGGATCTTGCCGTAGAAAGTGGAAACGTTTTCGAATTGCAGCATTTTACGCTTCCCCCAAATAGGCTTTGATCACGGCCGGGTTGTCACGGATCTGCTCCGGCGTACCGTCGGCCAGTGGCGTGCCCTGGTTGATCACCACGATATGGTCGGAGATGCTCATGACCAGTTTCATGTCGTGTTCAATCAGCAGCACGGTGGCGTTGTTTTCTTCACGCAGCACGCTGATCAGCGCCTTGAGGTCTTCGGTTTCCTTGGGGTTCAGGCCGGCGGCCGGTTCGTCGAGCATGAGGATCCGCGGACGGGTCATCATGCAGCGGGCGATTTCCAGGCGACGTTGCTGACCGTAGGCCAGGGTACCGGCAGGACGGTTGGCAAACTCGGTGAGGTTGACCTTGTCCAGCCAGTACGCTGCATATTCCATGGCCTCGCGCTCGCTCTTGCGGAACGACGGAGTCTTGAACAGGCCGGCAAAGAAGTTGGTGTTCAGGTGACGGTGCTGGGCGATCAAGAGGTTCTCGACCGCTGTCATGTCCTTGAACAGCCGCACGTTCTGGAAGGTTCGCACCACGCCCTTGCGGGCAATCTCGTGACCGGCCAGGCCCTGAATCGGCTGGCCATCCAGCAGGATGGTGCCGCCAGCCGGCTTGTAGAACCCGGTCAGGCAGTTGAACACCGTGGTCTTGCCGGCGCCGTTGGGGCCGATAAGAGCCACAACCTGCTTCTCTTGTACGGTCAGGGCCACGCCGTTGACCGCGAGCAAACCGCCGAAGCGCATGCTCAAATTTTCGACTTTCAGGATCTCGCGGCTCATTTGCGCAGCTCCATGTGTGGACGTTGCATGGGCAGCAGGCCTTGAGGACGCCAGATCATCATCAGCACCATCATGGCGCCGAACATCAACATGCGGTATTCGCTGAACTCACGCATCATTTCCGGCAGCAGGATCATCACGATCGCCGCGAGGATCACGCCCAGCTGCGAGCCCATGCCACCCAGTACCACGATGGCGAGGATGATCGCCGACTCGATGAAGGTGAACGACTCCGGTGTCACCAGGCCCTGGCGAGCGGCGAAGAAGCTGCCAGCAAAACCGGCGAAGGTTGCCCCGAGGGTGAATGCCGAAAGCTTGATGACGGTCGGGTTCATGCCTAGTGCACGGCAGGCGATTTCATCTTCGCGCAGCGCTTCCCACGCGCGGCCGATCGGCATGCGCAGCAGGCGGTTGATCACGAACAGCGCCGCCAGTGCCAGCAGCAGGGCCACCAGGTACAGGAACACCACTTTGCTGACCGGGTTGTAGTCGATCCCGAAGTACTCGTGGAAAGTCTGCACGCCTTCGGCCGCGGTGCGGTCGAACGACAACCCGAAGAACGTCGGCTTGGGGATGCTGCTGATGCCGTTGGGGCCGCCGGTGATATCGGTGAGGTTACGCAGGAACAGACGGATGATTTCCCCGAAGCCCAGGGTCACGATCGCCAGATAGTCACCGCGCAAGCGCAGTACCGGGAAGCCCAGCAGGAAGCCAAATGTGGCCGCCGCCATGCCGGCCAGTGGCAGGCAGATCCAGAAGCCCCAGCCCAGGTAGTGCGAGAGCAACGCGTAGGTGTAGGCACCCACTGCGTAGAAGCCCACATAGCCCAGGTCGAGCAGGCCGGCGAGACCCACCACGATGTTCAGGCCCAGGCCCAGCAACACGTAGATCAGGATCAGCGTCGCGATGTCCACCGCGCCACGGGAACCGAAGAACGGCCAGATCAACGCGGCCACGATCAGGCCGATGATGATGTAGCGCTGGGTGCGCGGCAGGGTCAGGAACTGACTGACCTTGGGCGAAACCAACGGGCCACGGTTGGACTTGAGGAGTGCACCGACCTGCTGGGTAAACAGCACGCGCAGGAACATCAACACCGAGCACAGGGCAATGATGGTCAATGTCACGGGACCGGTGCCATGCACTTCGAGGTTGATCCCGACAATGCTCAGCTTGAGGCCGAGTACCGGAAAGGCCACGGCCCACACCAGCAAGGCGCTGAAAAACGCCGATTTAAGATATCTGCTCATACTTTCTCAACCTCCGGACGGCCCAGAATGCCGGTCGGCCGGAACAACAGCACCAGAACCAATAGACCGAATGCCACCACGTCCTTGTACTGGTCGCCGAACACATCGGCGCCAAAGGCTTCAGCCACCCCCAGCACCAGCCCGCCGAGCATCGCACCCGGAATGCTGCCGATGCCGCCCAATACCGCTGCGGTGAAGGCCTTGAGGCCCACCAGGAAACCGGCGTTGGGGTTGATCACGCCATACTGCATGCTCAGCAATACAGCGGCGATGGCCGCCAGTGCGGCACCGATGACGAAGGTCAGGGCGATGATGTTGTTGGTGTTGATGCCCAACAGGTTGGCCATCTTGATGTCTTCGGCGCAGGCCCGGCAGGCACGCCCCAGACGGGAGCGAGAGATGAACAGGGTCAGGCCGAGCATTGCCACCAGGGTGACGACGAAGACCAGGACCTGCATGTAGGAAATCAGCACTTCTTGTGCGCCACCTGGGCCGAAGGAGAAGCTCCCCGGGATCAGGTTGGGAATGGATTTGTCCTTGGAATCCTGGGACAGCAATACGGTGTTCTGCAGGAAAATCGACATGCCGATCGCAGAGATCAGCGGGATCAAGCGGTTGCTGCCACGCAAGGGGCGGTACGCAACGCGTTCGATACTGTATCCATAGGCACTGGTTACGACGATGGACGCCAGGAACGCAGCGGTCATCAACAGCGGCAGGGAGTGGATACCCAGCATGGCCAGCCCGGCAAGGGCGATGAAGGCCACGTAGGAACCAATCATGTACACCTCGCCATGGGCGAAGTTAATCATTCCAATGATGCCGTAAACCATTGTGTAGCCAATGGCTATCAAGGCATAGGTGCTGCCAACGGTCATGCCGTTAACCAGCGTTTGGAAAAAATGATAGATCTCAGGCATTACAGCGCTCCTAAAAACCCGATACGCATTTCACTGGTGGAGTCAATTTCCGGCTCGGTGCCCTGTTCTGTGATCAGGTTGCACAAAGCGTTTGCCAGCGAACCGCTGGTGACGGTTTTAAGATTTTCAGGTGAGCCAGCGCCCGGATCGCGGGTGACAGGCCCATAAACCTCGTAAAACAAAGCCCACTGCTTGCACAGTGGGCTTGTTGACCAGTAACGCCTGGCTTACTGAGGGGAAACTTCGGTTTTTGGTTTGCCGAAGTGCCATTCGTAGACCACGAACTTGAAGTCCTTCAGGTCGCCCTTGGCGTCGAAGCTCAGGTCGCCGGTCGGGGTCTTGAAGGTACCGGCGTGGATGGCAGCAGCCACTTTGGCGGTGTCTTCGCTCTTCGCGGCAGCGATACCGCCGGCGATTACTTCAACAGCCGAGTAGGCCGGGAACACGAACGGACCGGTTGGGTCCTGCTTGTTCTTGGTGAACTCTTCAACGATTGCCTTGTTGGCAGGATCGGTGTCGAAAGACTTCGGCAGGGTGACCAGCAGGCCTTCGGAAGCGCCCTGGGCGATTTGCGAGATGGAGTCGTTGCCGACGCCTTCAGGGCCCATGAACTTGGCGTTCACGCCTTTTTCCTTGGCTTGGCGCAGGATCAGGCCCAGCTCCGGGTGGTAGCCGCCGTAGTAGACGAAGTCGACGTTGGCTTGCTTGAGCTTCTGAATCAGCGAACCGAAGTCTTTGTCGCCAGCGTTGATGCCTTCGAAGAGGGCAACTTTCACGCCTTTCTTCTCCAGGGTCTGCTTGACGGCGGTGGCGATGCCTTCACCGTACTGCTGCTTGTCGTGGATAACGGCTACGACTTTCGGCTTCACGTGGTCGGCGATGTAGTTACCGGCGGCTGGGCCTTGGGCGCTGTCCAGGCCGATGGTACGGAAGACCAGCTTGTAGCCACGGGACGTGATTTCCGGGCTGGTGGCAGCCGGGGTGATCATGATCACGCCTTCGTCTTCGTAGATGTCGGATGCTGGCTGAGTGGAGCTGGAGCAAAGGTGACCAACCACGAACTTGACGCCGTCGTTGACCACTTTGTTGGCTACGGCCACGGCTTGTTTTGGATCGCAAGCGTCGTCGTATTCTTTGGCTTCGAGCATTTTGCCATCTACGCCGCCCTTGGCGTTGATGTCGGCGATGGCCTGCTTGGCACCCATGAACTGCATGTCGCCGTACTGGGTCACAGGGCCGGTTTTAGGGCCGGCAATACCGATCTTGATGGTGTCAGCTGCGAACGAATGGCTGGCAACCCCGGCCAGGACCATAGCGGCAAACAGTTTGGAAATCTGCTTAGTAGCCTTATTCATAGTGCTCCACTCTTACTGTTGTATTTTTTATAGTTCTAGCGGCCTTGTGAGCTGCAGAACCGGATCAGATATCTCGGATATCCCCCGGCAGCGGCCTGGCAACTGTACCGGTACAGTGTAGAGCGCCGGTTGATCGCTTGAAAAGCTGGCTGCTGGGGGCAAAACCCGGGTATGTCGCTTAAATGAAAGAAAAAGACAGAATTGCGGCGGGGGTGATGCCAGAGTTCCGGGCAATCCTTGGCTTTCCTGACACTTTCGTTCGGTGCCTCATTTGCAACTGGGTTTTTCTGCCTGGAGCTCGACGGTATGATTGCGCCGATTTTTTCTTCAGGTGAACTCCCATGACGCAAGAACCTAGCACCCTCTATGCCAAGCTGCTTGGTGAAACCGCGGAAATTTCCTGGAAGGAGCTTGAGCCGTTCTTTGCCAAGGGTGCCCTATTGTGGGTCGATGCCGGGCTGGATTTGATCGAGGCCGCCGAGGGCATGGCTGAGGACAACCGTGAGAAAGTCGCTGCCTGGCTGGCTGCGGGGAGTCTTGGCGAGGTGTCTGCGACGCGGGCGTTGGACCTTGTTGAGCGGGACCCGAGTTTGTGGGCGGTGGTGGTTTCGCCGTGGATTCTGATCCAGGAAAGGGCGGCGTAGGAAATGACTGCGCGAAAATGGTGCGTGATTTTTCTGGGTTTAAGTGTGTAGGCGGGTAACTGCATTCGCGGTGATGGCATGTTGCCGTAGAGAAAGGTCACAGGCGGGGGTTACGTGCGCGTCATGGGAACAGTTTTGGTAGCGGCGGAATGCTGGGGGAATTGTTTCTTTGTGTGAGTGGGAAGGGGGTACATATCCATTTCTGCGGTAACGGCTGCTTATGGTTCCGCTCTTACAGCGGGTCACTTTTGGCAAACGCCCCAAAAGTAACCAAAA
>NZ_JAAAFU010000044.1:0-12757 GCF_019352905.1 Pseudomonas sp. Xaverov 83
TGCTTACTTTTGCGCTTTTCAAAAGTGAGCCGCTGTAAGAGCGGAACCCTAAGCGGCCGTTACCTAAATACCGGATATACCCTCAATCCCCCGCATTGGCATACAAATAGTCAGTCGCCAACGAAGCCAACGTCCGTACCCCAACCACCAGCGCCGACTCATCCACAAAGAACCCCGGATTATGATTCGGCGCCGCCTTGCTCATATCCTGATTCCTCGGCGTCACCCCCAAAAACACAAACAACCCCGGCGCTTCCTTGGCATAAAACGAGAAGTCTTCAGCCCCACCCACTAACGGGGCGTTGACCACATCCCCATTCGCCGCCCAACGCAAACTCGGCAGCATCTTCTCGGTCAGCGCCGGGTTGTTGATGGTCGGATCATACTTCTCAATAATCGTCACCTCAGCCTTCGCCCCACCACTCTCGGCAATCTTCTCGACGGTCTGCCGCACATCCGCATGCAGCTTCTGGCGAATGCCATAGTCGTAAGAGCGAATGGTCCCACTCATATCCACCGACTCAGGAATGATGTTGTACCGCGTCCCCCCGTTGATGGTGCCAATACTCACCACCGCCGGAAACGAAGAAATGTCCGTACGCCGGCTCACCACCGTCTGTAACCCAACGATGGCCTGCGCCCCGACAGTAATCGGATCAATCCCGTCCCACGGCCGCCCCGCATGGGTCTGCTTGCCCAGGATCTTGATCCGCAGGTCATCCGAACTCGCCAGGGTAGGCCCCGGCCGATACGCAATCTGCCCCGCAGGCACACCGGCCCACACGTGCAGCCCGAACACCGCATCCGGCTTCGGTGATTTCATCACCCCTTCCTGCACCATCATCTTCGCGCCCCAAGTGTTCTTGCCATCGGGGATAAAGTCGCTCGGGCCTTCTTCAGCCGGCTGGAAATAAAACACCACGGTGCCCGGCAGATGATCGCGCATGCCGGTCAGAATTTTCGCTGTACTCAGCAGGATGGCGGTGTGGGCGTCGTGGCCGCAGGCGTGCATCACGTCGACTTCTTTATCGAGGTACACCCCCTTGGCCTTCGAGGCGAAGGGCAGGTCGGACACTTCCTTGACCGGCAGCGCATCCATGTCGGCGCGCAAGGCAACGGTCGGGCCGGGCAGGGCGCCTTTGAGGATTGCGACCACGCCGGTGCGGGCGACGCCGGTCTTGACCTCAAGCCCCATCTCCCGCAATTGCTTGGCCACCAGTTCTGCGGTGCGCTTTTCGGTGTTGCCCAGTTCAGGATGGGCGTGGATGTCGCGCCGGGTTTCCAGCAGGGCCGGTTCCAGCACTTTCGCCTGGGCGGCGATTTCTTCGCGGGCACTGTCCTGGCCGCTGCTGGCGGCGATGACCGCACTGCTGGCGACACCGCACAGCAGGCCGAATACCCATTGGTGTGTAAGACCGGTCAAACGCATAAGGACTCTCCATGATTATTGTTGTTGATCCTGACGTCGTCCGGGCCGTGCTTATTCCTTCTCCTGCACGCCCCCCGCCGCTGTCACTACTTGCACGCTCAAGCGCGGGGTGGCCAGGTCCAGCCCGGCTTCATCGAGGTGACGCTTGAGCGACAAGTTGAACGCCCGCGAAACTTCCCACTGCTTGATCGGCGCGGTCTTGAAGCGGGCGCGAAGAATCGCACTGCCGGACTCGAAACTTTCTACACCCTGAATCTCCAGCGGCGACCAGATATTGCGCCGCTGCAACGGGTCGTTGCGCATCTTCTGCCCGACGTCGCGCATCAGCTTGATGGCGTCGTCGATTTCCATGTTGTAGGGAATCGCTACCCGGAAGATCGCGTAGCCGAATTCCCGGGAGTAGTTCTTGATGCTTTTGATCTCACTGAACGGGATGGTGTGCACGATCCCGTCGATGTCCCGCAGGCGCACGGTACGGATGGTCAAGCCTTCGACCGTACCCAGGTGGCCGCCGACATCCACGTAGTCATCAATCGCCAGGGAGTCTTCGATAATGATGAACAGGCCGGTGATCAAGTCCGCCACCAGCGACTGCGCACCAAAACCGATGGCCAGGCCGATCACACCGGCACCCGCCAGCAGTGGCGTGACGTTCATGCCCATGTTCGCCAGGGCGACGATGGCGGCAATGATGAAGATGGTCACGAACAGCACGTTGCGGATCAACGGCATCATTGTTTGCGCACGCGCATTGGCCAGGCCTTTGCGCGAGCGGGTGAGGGCGTGGTGGATCGCGGTGTCGCTGAGGATCCAGATCAGCCAGGCGAACAGCAACGTACCGGCAAGGCCGAACAGCTTGACGCTGATTTCATGGCCATCGCCTTCGGTAAAGCGGATCAGCGACAGGCCCCAGACCCGCAGGCCCAGTTCGATAAACACCAGCCACACCACGAGATGGGCGAGGGTGTAGACGAAGCTTTTCAGGCGATCGGAGTACAGCGCATGGCGCTTGTGCCCACGCTGGGGCTTGAGGGAGTGGCGGCGCACCAGGCCGTTGATCACCATGCACAGCACCAGCAACACCGTGCACAACAACGACTGGCGCAGGGCGGTGCTGGTGTCGCCGGCGGAGACGAAGGTGGCGAACAGCGAGATGCCCACCAGCAGTAACGCCGGCAGGTACCAGAAAGTGCCGACGATCTCGATGGTGTCGCTCAGGGCGCGGCGGGTCAGGCGGCGGGACAGCGGCTGGTTACGGATCAGGTGCGCGATGGGCCGGCGGAAACGCAGGATGAACACGCCAGTGGACAGCGCGGCCATGACATTGGCGATGGTCGCGGCGACATGGGACAAATGCTGGCCCAGGCTCTCGGCCAGGCGCGGGTCGCTGACGGCTTCGCCAAAGGCGGCAAAGCTGCCGATCAGCCACAGCGGCCGGAAGGCCTGGTGGCGCAGGATGTACAGCGCGCGGTGGCGGTGCGGGCCGTCGAGCACGGAAAACGCGACCACGCAGATCGCCGAGAAGCAGGTGCCCACCACCAGCGCATAGGCCAGCACCATCGCCAGGGATTTGCCCAGGGACGAGGGCAGTGCGTAGCTCATGTAGACGGTGATCACCAACGCGATCAGCCATGGCCCGAGCTTGCGCAGGGCGAAGCGCAACAGGTCCCAGGTCTTGGGGTGTTGGGGCAGTTCTTCGGTCAGGCCGAAGCGCTCGCGCACCCGGTGGCTGAGCCAGATCAGGATCGCTGCCAGCAGGCTCCAGAGCATCAGGATCATGGCAAAGGCAAAGATGATCGGCAGCCATTCACTGGCCGGCAGCATCAGTGCGGTGAGTTCGTCCCTGGCCTGGTCGAACTCGCTGGACCAGCGATTGATCGGGCTGTCGGCGCCGGAGAACTGTTGCTCCAGGCTCGACAGGGTGCCGCCGATCAAACCGAGCACACCCAGTTCGGCGGCGGGCTGGGCCTTTTGTGTGGTTTCCCGGAGCTTTTTCAGGTCGCTCAGCAGCTTGGTGCGCTGCTGGTCGTTCTCCAGGGTCTTGATCACCTCGTCCAGGGACTGGCCCAACGGGACGTCGGCTTGCGGCTGGGTTTTGGTGTTGCTGCCCAGCAGCCCCGGCAGGCTCACAGCGTGGGCAGGCGCCATGGGCAGCAGGGTCAGCAGGCAGATAAGCAGGCAACAGGGCAGGGCAAACAGACGGGCAAGCACGAGGCGGTCAACCTTAAAAACGACGAATTGACCGAGTGTACGAGGCCGTCCTGTGCAATGCGAGTGAGATTGTCATTCCGCGAGTTTGGCGAGGATCTTGTAAACCACGGTGCCGAGGATCAGCAGCATGCCGATCCACATGCCGAACACACCGATCGGTTTGTCGCGGAAGTTGAAGCCGATGGCCAGGAGGATCATGCCGGTCAGGATGGGGATGAGCATGGAGTGGAAGGCGGACATGGTGATCATGGTGCGACGGCCTTGTCGGGTGGGAATAGGTATAAGTCTAGGTCGATTTTGCCCAGTGCGAGTTGATCAGTGTCAGAAACGCTACAAACCCCGGTTAATTTCTACATTCGATGGCTTTTTTTCGATTGGCCACGGTCAACATCCCTCAGGAACCTTAAACCCAGGAGCATTCATCCATGAGCACACCCAAGGCACTGTTGATTCTGCACGGCAAGCAAGCCCTCAACGAAGAGGTGCGGGCTGCAGTGCAGGGCAAGCGCGAACAGGGTTGGGAGTTGGCCGTGCGGGTGACATGGGAGGGTGGCGATGCCCAGCGGTTTGTCGATCAGGCCCTCGCCGATGGCTACACGCGGCTGATTGCCGGCGGCGGTGACGGCACGCTGCGGGATGTGGCCGAGGCCATGGCCCGGGCCAAGACCGAGGCCAGCCTGGTGCTGATGCCCCTCGGCACCGCCAACGATTTTGCCCGCGCCGCCGGTGTGCCACTGGAGCCTGGGCAGGCCCTGGACTTGTTGGACGCGCCGGCCCGTGCCATCGACCTGGGCGAGGTGGGTGGGCAGATCTTCCTTAATATGGCCACCGGCGGATTTGGCAGCCAGGTCACCGCCAACACCTCCGAAGACCTGAAGAAAGTCCTCGGCGGCGCAGCCTACCTGTTCACCGGCCTGTCACGCTTCAGCGAGTTGCGTGCGGCCTACGGCGAATTGCAGGGCCCTGACTTTCACTGGCGCGGCGAGCTACTGGCCTTGGGTATCGGCAACGGGCGCCAGGCCGGTGGCGGTCATGTGTTGTGCCCCGGTGCCCTGGCCGATGATGGTTTGTTGGATATCAGCATCTTGCCGGCGCCTCAGGAAGTGGTCGGCACCCTGCGTAGCCTGATGACGGACGGTTGGGGCCTGGACAACATGTTCGTGCGTGCGCGTTTGCCGTGGGTCGAAATCAAGGTCGCCGAAGGGTTGGCGATCAATCTGGACGGCGAGCCGCTCCAGGGTGATGACTTGCACTTTTCGGCCTTGCCCCAGGCGCTGCGCGTGCATTTGCCGGTGGATTCGCCGTTGCTGACTAATCGTCCAGGCTGATGATCTGTTCGCGCACCGCGAACAACACCAGGCCTGCCACATCAAAAATCTGCAGGCGCTTCATGATCTGCGAACGGTGGGCTTCCACGGTCTTGATGCTCAAACCCAGGCCATGGGCGATTTCCCGGGTGGACTTGCCGCGCACGATCAAACGCAGGATTTCCAGCTGGCGTGCCGTCAGGTTATGGCTGTGGGGCGGCGGGTTGGCCTGGGCCTGATTGCGAATCAGCGCCTGGTTGATCACCGTGTGGGCGATGGCCGGGCTCAGGTAGCGTTCGTTGTTGCGCAAGGCCAGCAGCGCGTGTTCCAACTCGTTGGCTGTGGTGTCCTTGAGCAGGTAGCCATGGGCGCCGGATTCCAGGGCGCACATGATCAGTTCCGGGTCGGTATGCATCGACAGGATCAGCACTTTGCTCTTCGGGTAGGCGCGCTTGAGTTCCTTGAGCGCGTCGAGCCCGCCGGTGTGTTTCATCGACAGGTCGAGCAGCACGATGTCGGGTTGCAGCGCGTCGAAGCGCTCCAGCAACTGGGCGCCATCGCTCGCTTCGCCGATCACCGCGTAGCCGGGAATATCCATGACCAGCGCACGCACGCCGGCCCTGATCAGGGAGTGGTCATCCACCAGGAGTAAGTTGCACGTCACTCTAGAACCTTATGGGGGTTGGCCCGTTCGAGGGCGCGGGGCGCCCAGGGGAAAAGCGCTTCAATCCTTGTGCCAAAGCCTGGCCGGCTATTGACAGACAATGTGCCGCCCAGTTGATCAATCCGCTCGGACATGCCAGCCATGCCCCGTTGACCTTCCTGGGCGGGGTTGATGGCGGGCGAAAAGCCCAGGCCGTCATCGCTGATAGACAGTGACAGGCCTTCCGGCAGGCGTTGCAGGCGCACCAGCAGGTTGCGTGCCTGGGCATGGCGCAACATGTTGGTGACGGCTTCCTGGGTAATGCGAAAGGCGGCAACGGCCATTTCTTCCGGGATGCCGGTGAGCCGTTGATGGCATTCCAGGCTCCAGTTTACCTGGGTGTTTTCCAGGGTCTTGAGCAGGTGCGCCCGCAGGCTCGCCTCCAGCCCCAGGCTCGCCAACTGACGAGGATTGAGGATGGCCGACACATCCTGAACCTTGGCCAGGGTTTCGTTGAGGGTGTTGCACAGCACTGCGCAATGGCCTTGCAGGTCTTCCGGCAGGCGGCGTTTGAGCCATTCACTTTGCAGCTTGGCGGCGGTCAACAGTTGGCCGATATCGTCGTGCAATTCACGGCTCAGGCGATGACGTTCGTTTTCCTGGACCTGCAACAGACGTTCGGCCAGTTCCTGGGGCTGGAACTTGATGGACTTGCGTGAGCGCCACTGTTGCAGGCCCACCACCAACAGGGTAGCCAGGTTCAATAACAGCAGGGCTAAAGGAAGCTCGGCCGAGCGTGCATAAGCCCACAGGCTAAGCAGGCACGAACACAGGCACAGCGCGAGGGTCATCCTGCGTGCATTGCTTCGGGACACGGACCTTGCGATGAGTGACTTCAGGCTGGCGTACATAGGAGGCGCATTTCACGTTTATATGCATCATGAAGTTGAGTCACTTCGAGCGGGGCATGGTACCACCACTATTACCGTTGGTCGCCTTTCGCCGAGCTTGATGAGGCGTATTAATCACGGCTGCGCCTCGGGAGGTAGTCCCGGAGTTCAAAGAGTGGAGGAGTTGTATCATTGAAGTTGTTTTGTATCGGTATTGTCGTTAGTGGCTTATTGATATTTTTCGGCTAACGACTACGTCATTTGTGATTAGTTGTGGCTGTCGTTTTTGGATAAGGCAGTGATTGAATGCGACATTTTTGCCGGATAAATGCGAAGAGGACTCAAAAGGCGTAGGGCATGCGTTGCTGTTGCGTGTAGCCAAAGTCACTTTGCGGGATGTGTTGGACGACGGTGGCAATCAATACGGTTTGTTCGGTTTCATCCAGGCTGAGTTTGCCGGTTTTGGTGTCGATCAACTCCAGTTGCCAGGCCAGCAATGTGAGGCAGTTGTGCAATGCATCAAGTGCTTCGTCATGCAGCTGCAAGGGGCTGGCGGCATTACTGATCAGGTACTGGATATGCCGTGAAAACTCGCTGATCGCCCGCAGGGCCAAGGCTTCCGACTTGTCCGAGAGCTTGATCAGGCTGGCTTTCATGCAGTCGATGGCGTCGCTGTCGTTGCGGATCAAATGCAGGTGGCTCAAGCATTCTTCAGACTTGGCCAGCAACATTTCCGCTTCGAGCAGGAACTCGGGCAGTGCAAGTTGCCACTCTTTGCCGTCGTTCATCATGCAAGTCTCCATAACATACCGTCGGATGATGAGATGTCGCACCGGGTGAATGGCGTAAAACTACCGCTGAAATATGACGAAGATCTGTAGGTCAGATCCGACTTTTCAGTAGGACATTTATTTGAATAACGATCAGGCTCGTCCGGGCCCCCCATAATCTTCAGGGTTGTTCGCACAACTTCTTCGGTTGCCAAGACGTAAGTCTCTGGACGACCCGTAGGCCGCGGGCTTGCGATAGCAAACAAAAGCCTGACTCCATTCATGCAATGAGAATGGCGTCACATTAATGGCTATTAGATATCGCGAATATCAGGTTGGTCCTGATTGTGGATAGGGGAATCCCTTACATAGGGGAACCTCGCGCTGACTTTACGGTCACGCGGCGGCGGTGATAGGCGTTGTGTTGAAGCTGGCTCAGTAAAGCATGATGTCAGTGTGACATCAATGGATTTGCATGGCATTTTAGTGGGGGGTCAAGGTCCGGCTTTTGCCGCCGATAACCCTCTTCAGTGACCAGCACTATCCATCCGCTAAACCCAGGAGTCTTTAATGGCCGGCATTCTCGACACGGTAGATCAACGCACACAATTGGTGGGTGAGAATCGCCTGGAGATCCTCATGTTTCGCCTGGCCGGGCGGCAGCTGTTCGCGATCAACGTGTTCAAGGTGCAGGAAGTGCTGCAATTGCCCAAGTTGACCCTGATGCCACAGCGCCATCCGTTTGTCTGCGGTGTGGTCAACCTGCGTGGCCAGACGTTGCCGGTCATCGACCTGTCCCAGGCGATTGGCATGCGTCCGCTGATTCCGGGGCCCAACAGCACCATTATTGTCACCGAGTACAACCGCTCGGTGCAGGCATTCCTGGTGGGCGGTGTCGACCGCATCGTCAACATGAACTGGGAGGCAATCCTGCCACCCCCGGCGAGTGCCGGGCGCCAGCATTACCTGACGGCCATCAGCAAGGTCGACGACCAGTTGGTGGAAATCATCGACGTGGAAAAAGTCCTCGCCGAAATCGTGCCCTACAACGCCAAGGTTTCCCGCGAGAAACTCGAAGACCCGGTGCTGGAACGCGCCCGCGGCCGTGAAGTGCTGCTGGTGGATGACTCCAACGTCGCCCTTTCGCAGCTGCGTGACACCCTCGGCCAGTTGGGGGTGAAGATGCACATTGCCAGCGATGGCCTCAAAGCGCTGAACATGCTCAAGGGGTGGGCCGACAGCGGCCAGGTGATGACCGACAAGCTGTTGATGATCTTCACCGACGCCGAAATGCCCGAGATGGACGGCTACCGCCTGACCACCGAGATTCGCAATGACCCGCGCCTGCGTGGCCTGTACGTGGTGCTGCACACATCGTTGTCCGGCAGCTTCAACGATTCGATGGTGAAGAAGGTCGGCTGCGACAACTTCCTCTCCAAGTTCCAGCCCGACAAGTTGGTGGACGTGGTACGTCAGCGCCTGATGCTGGACGAAGTACCGGCTTGAGCTTAGGGTGACGGCTTTACCCCTCAGGAATGCAGGCCCATGCTTCGTCTCAGCGCGTTGTACCGATACCCCTTGAAGTCCGGCAAGGGTGAAACCTTGCAGCAGATTGGCCTGGACACACTCGGGCTCGACGGGGATCGACGCTGGATGTTGGTGGATGAGGCCAGCGGGCGTTTCCTGACCCAGCGCGCCGTGGCCAAAATGAGCCAGCTGTCGGCGTTGTGGAATAGCGCCGGTGGCCTGACCTTGAGCGCCGAAGGCCAACCTGCCCTCGACGTGCCACTGCCCGGAAGCGAGGCCGAGTTGCGCGGCGTGACCATCTGGCGCGACACCTTGCGCGTGCCCGATGCCGGTGATGAGGCGGGCGCCTGGGTCAGCGAATTCATCGGCAAACCCACGCGCCTGGTGCAAGTGCCGCTGGCGCGTGCGCGCACCACCGAGGCCGGCTACGGCAAGGACGATGACAAGGTTGCATTTGCCGATGGTTTTCCGTTGCTGCTGATCGGCCAGGCGTCCCTGGATGACTTGTCCCAACGGGTCGGTCGACCCATGGAAATGCTGCGTTTCCGTCCCAACCTGGTGATCGAAGGCAGCGAAGCGTTTGCCGAGGACGGCTGGAAGCGGGTACGGATTGGCGATGTAGAGTTCCGCGTGGTCAAGTCCTGCTCACGCTGCATCCTGACCACCATCGACCCGGCGAGCGGCGAACGCAGCGCCGACCGTGAACCGCTGGCCACCCTCAAGACCTATCGTGAGCACGAGGGCGATGTGATGTTCGGCCAGAACCTGGTCAACGATGGGGTGGGCCGCCTGGAAGTCGGTATGCCGGTGACTGTCCTGGAGTAAGCAACCCTGAAATGAAAAATGCCCGTCTCGCAAGAGGCGGGCATTTTTTATGGCCGGCGTAAAGATCAGCCGCGGTATTCGCACAGGTAAGCCGTGTCGACCGCTACCTTCAACTGGAACTTGCTGTTGGCTGGCACGTTGAACTGGCTGCCGGCGGCGAAGGTTTCCCAGTCGGTGCTGTCTGGCAGCTTGACGGTCAGCGCGCCCGACACCACGTGCATGATTTCACGCTGGGCGGTGCCGAATTCGTATTCACCCGGGGCCATGACGCCGATGGTCGCCGGACCTTCTGCAGTGCCGAAAGCGATCGACTTGACGGTGCCGTCGAAGTACTCGTTGACTTTAAACATGGGCGAATCCTCGGAAAAAGGGTCAAGAAAGGTCGGCCAGTATGCCTTCTACGCGGGCAAAATCAACGGCAGCAGCCGTGCGGTGTTGCGCGCATCTTCCAGCGCCCGATGCTGTTGGCCATGGAACTGCATGCCCGCCAGTTGCAGCGCGCCGTTGAGCCCCAGGGGCTTGTCCAGGCGCCGGGCCTTGGCGAAGCGCTGCTTGAGGTTCACGTGGGGCATCTGGCCCAGCACGCTGCTCAAGCCATGGCGCTGCCACTCCAGCTCCAGTTGCTGGCGGTCGTAGTCGCCCCAGCTCGCCCAGCCTTCCAGGCGTGCCTGGTGTTGACCGAGCCAGCGTTCGAACAGCGGCCACACCTCATTCAACGGCGCGGCAGCATCGATGTTCGCTTGGGTGATGTGGGTCAACTGGCGGCAGAACGGCGTCAGCAACGGCCTGCGCAACGGCCGCACGAAACGCTGGAAATGATCCAGCTCACGGCCCTGGCGGTTGACCAGGCTCACGCCGATTTCGATGATTTCCATCTCGGTCACGGACCAGCCGCCTTCATCCGTTGTGGCTTCAAGATCAATAATCAGCCAATGAGGCATCGCAGGTTCCCGTACTCTTCCCGTCCTGATGGGGATAGAGCGTAGCTAAGCCTGCTAGTTCCGCCCAGGGCTTACTCGATCTCCAGCAAAATCTGACGGATCCTGACCTGATCTCCCGCAACCGCCTGGATTCGCTTGACCACACCACTCATGCCGGCCTTGAGGGGATGCTCCATTTTCATCGCTTCCAGCACCAGCAATAGCTGGCCCTGGGTAACTGAATCGCCTTCGCTGACCCGTACCTCGACAATCGCCCCATCCATCGGCGCCTTGACCGTGCCGTCGCCGGCCTCGGTCTGGCGGGTGGCAACGGTTTGGGTTCGATCATCAATGCACACGTCAGGCAGCCAGAGCCGAGTGCCTTGCAGGTGGTAGGCGATGCGGCGGCGGATACCGTTGACCACGGCGATAGCCCAGCGTCCGTCGGTGGTGAGGTCGCGTATTTCGACGGCGTGCTGATCAATGTCGACCTGCAGGCAATGGTCCGCCAGCACACTGAGGCTGATTGTCCGGGGCTCATCCTGTTCGGCCAGTTGATAACTCCACGGCACGCTGGCGTTGTTGCGCCAGCCGGATAACGGCTTGGAATGAGCGCTGGCGCAGTGCTGGTAAAACAGCGCGGCGGCCAATGCCAATTCTTCGTGGGTCGCGTGGGTTCGGGCGATGTCGTTGAAATGCTCGGCGATAAAGCCGGTGCTGAAGTCAGCGGCAACAAACCGGGGATGCTTGAGCAGGCTGGCCAGCAGGCGCTGATTGGTGGATACACCCAGGAGTACGCTGTCTTCCACGGCCCTGACCAATTTGCGCCGAGCCTCTTCACGGGTGGCGCCGTGGGCGATGATCTTGCCCAGCATCGGGTCGTAGAACGGTGTGATGCGTTGGCCTTCCAGCACGCCATGATCGATGCGCACACCGGCCGCCGGTTCCCAGCGCAGCACGTCGCCGGTTTGCGGCAGGAAGCCTTGGGCCGGGTCTTCGGCGTACAGGCGCACTTCCATGGCGTGGCCGCTCAGGGTTACTTGGTCCTGACTCAGGGGAAGCGGCTGGCCGGCGGCGATCTGCAGTTGCCAGGCGACGAGGTCGAGGCCGGTGATCAGTTCGGTGACCGGGTGTTCGACCTGGAGGCGGGTGTTCATTTCCAGGAAGTAGAAGTTGCCGTTGCGGTCGAGGAGGAATTCGACGGTGCCGGCACCGACGTAATTGACGGCGCGGGCGGCCTTGAGGGCGGCTTCGCCCATGGCTTGGCGTAGCTCGTCGGTCATGACGGGGCAGGGGGCTTCTTCGATGACCTTTTGATGGCGGCGCTGGATCGAGCAGTCGCGCTCGCCGAGGTAGATCAGGTTGCCGTGGGTGTCGCCGAACAGCTGGATTTCGACGTGACGGGGGTCGATCAGGGCTTGTTCGAGGATCAGTTCGGCGCTGCCGAAGGCGTTTTGCGCTTCGGAGCGGGCGGTGCGCAGGTGTTCCAGCAGGGTGTCGGGGCTGTGCACCAGGCGCATGCCGCGACCGCCGCCGCCGGCGCTGGCCTTGATCATCAGGGGATAGCCGATGTGGGCGGCTTGTTGTTGCAGGGTTGGGTCGTCCTGGTCGGGCCCTTGGTAGCCTTTGATGCAGGGGACGCCGGCGTTGAGCATGGCGAGTTTTGAGAGGCGTTTGCTGCCCATCAATTCGATGGCTTCGGGGCTGGGGCCGATGAAGGTCAGGCCGGCGTTTGCGCAGGCGCGGGCGAAGTCGGGGTTTTCGGAGAGGAAGCCGTAGCCGGGGTGGATGGCGTCGGCGCCGGTGCGGTGGGCGGCGTTGAGGATGGCTTCGATGTTCAGGTAGGACTGGGTGACCGGGGCGGGGCCGATGTTGATGGCTTCGTCGGCCATCTGGACGTGCAGGGCTTCGGTGTCGGCTTCGCTGTAGATCGCTACCGTGCGGTAGCCCAGGGATTGGGCGGTGCGCTGGATGCGGCAGGCGATTTCGCCACGGTTGGCTATGAGGATTTTGTTGAACATCGGCATGGTGGTGGTCCTTGGCTTGTCGGGTACATATCCGTTTCTTCGGTAACGGCTGCTTATGGTTCCGCTCTTACAGCGGGTCACTTTTGAAAAGCGCAAAAGTAACCAAAACGCTCTGCCCCGCCTGTCGGCGCCTCGCTGTGGCTCGGCGTTCCCTCACTCCGGCACTGCTCCGCGGGCCGCCGCGACGGGCCATCCATGGCCCGGCGCG
>NZ_JAAAFU010000045.1:0-383 GCF_019352905.1 Pseudomonas sp. Xaverov 83
CCCACGCTCCAAAGCCTGCGTTCGGCCAGCGTGGTTTAATGGGGCGCCTAAGATCAAGATCAAAAGCAGAGCACAGCGGCCTACCGGCCGGCTTGAGTGTAGTGAAGCAA
The DNA here is from genome assembly GCF_019352905.1 of Pseudomonas sp. Xaverov 83. Lineage (NCBI taxonomy): Bacteria > Pseudomonadati > Pseudomonadota > Gammaproteobacteria > Pseudomonadales > Pseudomonadaceae > Pseudomonas > Pseudomonas sp. Xaverov 83. The sequence continues at coordinate 111 of NZ_JAAAFU010000045.1, forward strand.
AGGCACAAGCCAAATCAAAAGCGGGCACAGTCAAATGTGGGAGCTGGCTTGCCTGCGATTGGATCGCCTCGGTGCATCTGGAAGACCGAGGTGTCTGCCTCGCAGGCAAGCCAGCTCCCACAGAAAAGCAGAGCTGCATCAGCTTCAGATTTGGCTTTCGCTCTGGTCTTTGCCTTTGCTTTTAACACTCAAGCCGGCCGGTAGGCCGCTGTGCTCTTGATCTGCTTTTGATTTTGATCTGACTGCCCCAATAAGCCCGAGGCCGAACGCAGG
>NZ_JAAAFU010000046.1:0-28230 GCF_019352905.1 Pseudomonas sp. Xaverov 83
GTGAAGATCTCAAAAACCCGATTTCCAGTAGACCGTAAGGCTGCTCCGCTTAAGTGAACAGCATTACGCCGTCGAGCGGGGCTTTTTTTCCTCAGCCAAGCCGTTTCGGAGCTACCCAGGTCACCTCAGTGATGCCGAACTTCTCCGCCCAGGGCCGAGTGGTCTTTTTCACCCGCTCATGGCCCGGCCGGCCTATCCGCCCCACGTGGGCAATGTCGGCGTCAACGGCCGCCCAATGCCACGCTTCGGCGTTGTTCATGACCTCGGCACGCACCACAAAGGTTTTTGGTTCGCCGTGTAGCAAGTAGTGGATGGTGTAGATCATTGCGGTACTCATGATGCCTCCCTGTCTTGTTTTGAATGGATATAAATCGGTTCAGAAAGGTTCAGAAAGTTTATGCATCCGAGGGCTTGCATTTGATTCAAATCACAATTGGCAAACAACGGCCGTCAGGGTATTAGTGGAGCCTTCGCCACCGACTCAAGGATTGCGTCATGCCTGAGCTGACCCACAGCCGCCTCTACCTGCAACGTTTGGGCTACGACACGCCGCCACCGCCCACCTTGCAAACCCTGCAGGATTTGCAGTTGCGCCACGTCAGTACCTTCGCGTTTGAAAACCTGTCGACCTTGCTGCGCGTGCCTGTACCCATCGATTTGCCGAGCGTTGAGCACAAAGTCCTGTTCGACGGGCGGGGGGGTTATTGCTACGAGCTGAACCAGATGTTCCTGGCTTTGTTGCAGGAGTTGGGCTTCGACGCGCGGGGCATCACCGGTCGCGTGGTGATGGGCGGGCCGCCCGATGCGCTGACGGGGCGCACCCACCGCCTGAGCCTGGTGACCCTGGACGGCACGCGTTACATCAGCGATGTGGGCTTTGGTGGCATGGTGCCCACCAGCCCGTTGCAACTGGACACCGACGCCACCCAGGCCACGGCCCATGAACCCTATCGCCTGAGCCTGAACGAGGGCAGCTACACCTTGTGGGCGCAGGTGGCGGGGGAGTGGCGCGGGCTGTATGTATTCGACCTGCAGTTGCAGTCACGCATCGACTACGAAATCGGCAACTGGTACGTCTCCACCCACCCGGACTCGTCGTTCCTCAGCCAGTTGAAAGTCGCACTCATCGGCCCGGGATTTCGCCGCACACTGAACAACGGCCAGTACGCGATTCACCACCTGGGCCGGGCCAGCGAGAAGCGTGTCATCGAGGATGTGGACGAGCTGCTGACGCTGCTGCACGCCAGCTTTGGCATTCACCTGCCGGAGCATCCACAGTTGCGGCCAATGCTCGGTCGTTTGCTGGTCCCTGTCCAAGAGGCCTGATATAGAGCCATCGCTGAACCGTTTTACCTCGAAAAAAGGTGCAAAATAATTCGAACCTTTCGCCAAAACGAGGGTTCGAAGCGTTTCCTGAATAATTTGCCACCTACAATGGAGACGTAAAACGATGTCCAAACTATTCGGAAAAATCCTCAAGAATTCCTCGGTCCTGGCCCTGATTGCTGCACCGGGTGTGGTGTTCGCCGCAGCGCCGACCGACCCGATTTCCACCTTCGGTATCCTCGGCAGCTACAACGACTTCAAACTCGAAGGCGGTAGCCAGAGCGACAAGGACCACATGCCCGAAGCCGGCCTGTTCTACAACTTCGGCAACAAGCTGACGGCTGAATCCGGCTTTATCTACCAGGCCGGTATCGAAGCCAAGTACGGTGAAAAAAGCGACAACAAGCTCAAGGAAGGCCAGGCCGACCTCGACCTCGGCTGGCGTGCCGCGCTGGATGCGCGCAACTTCGTCGACGTGCTGGTGGGTGGCGGCTACAGCTGGACCCGCTACGAGCCGGACTCGGGCGACTACGACATGAAACTCACCAACAAATCGCCGTTCGCCAAGGCGGCCCTGGGCTACAACCACCAGTTCGATGACATGACCATGCGCGTTGAACTGGGTGCCCGCCGCACCATCGACGGCCGCGCCAAGCTCAAGGTCGACGGCATTGGCAGCGACACCGTGGACCTCAAGGACCGCACCAACCCGTACGCCGAAGTCAGCCTGCTGATGAACCAGAAAGGCGACCTGCCGGTGATGGCGGGCCTGTACTACACCCGCACCGAGTACAAGCTCGATGGCGACTCGTACGTGGCCGACAACACCAAGCTCAAGCGTGACGAGTATGGGTTCAAGGTCGGTATAGCCTTCTAAGCCCACCTCGATTCTAACGGTGGGAGCGGGCTTGCTCGCGAATGCGGTGTATCAGTTAAAAATTTGGTGGCTGACACACCGCATTCGCGAGCAAGCCCGCTCCCACATTTGATCGGCGTTGCGGCTCAATCAACTGTCCGCCCAAGCCCCCCTTTCTGTCCCCCAATACCCTCAACGCCGCGCCCTGGCTGCCTTAGTGTGGATCACGCTTTCACATAATAAGAGAGAAGGTGGCTATGCGGGCAATCAACCCCCGTCGCATCAGTCTGCTGCTGGCCGTGACCTGCCTGCTGACAGCCTGCGGCGACAAACCGAAACATCCCCCCGAACGTGCCACGGCGGCCGATGCCATGCCCGGCGACGCAGCCCTGGCCCAGGTCTACGACACCAGTTGCAAGCTGTGCCACGCCAACCCGGCCTCCGGTGCGCCGCTCACCGGTGACGGCCCGGCCTGGAGCCCGCGCATCGCCCAGGGCCCGGACACCCTGCTGGACCACACCATCAACGGCTATAACGGCATGCCCCCGATGGGCCTGTGCGTGCAGTGCTCCGAAGAGCAATTCCTGGGGCTGATCAGTTTTATGTCGGGTCAACACATCCAATAAGAATAACGGGGTAGGCGATGGCGCTTTCACGGCGAGAATTATTGCAGCGCGGCGCGGTAGCCGGCGCGTTCATGGCATTGACCAGTAACCCGGTGCTGGCACAGTTGGCCCGGGCACCGCGGCTGATTCCCTGGCGCAATTGGTCGGGGGCACAAACCTGTCTGCCCCTGGCGCGGCTGGCGCCGAAGAATCTTGATGAACTGGTGCAGGTCATCGGCCAGGCGCCGGGTAAGGTGCGTCCGGTGGGCTCGGGCCATTCGTTCAGTGCGCTGGTGCCCACCGACGGCACGTTGCTGTCCCTGAGTTACTTCAATGGTTTGCTGGATCACGACCCGCACACCTTGCAGGCCACCTTCGCCGCCGGTACGCCGATGTCGCGCATGGGCCAGGCCTTGAAGGACGTTGGCCAGGCGCTGCCGAACATGGCGGATATCGACTACCAGACCCTGGCCGGGGCGATCTCCACCTCGACCCACGGCACGGGCGTGGGCTTCACCTCTTACTCCGGTTGCGTCACCGGCCTGCAACTGGTGACCGCCCAGGGTGAGGTGCTGGAGTGCGACGCCAAGCGCCACCCCGAGGTGTTCAGCGCCGCCCGGGTGTCCCTCGGCGCCCTGGGCGTGGCCACTCAAGTCCGCCTGCAAAACCGCGCGCCTTACCGCCTGCGAGAGCGCCAGTGGATCGCCAAGACCGAAGAACTGCTGGAAGACGTGGCGAAAAACACCCGGGAAAACCAGCACTGGGAAATGCTCGTGGTGACCCATTCCGACTACGCCTTGTCCATCGCCCTGAATGAAACCACCGACCCCGAAACCCCGCCCATCGACCCGGCCGAGGCGGGCGGCAACGAGTTTGTGTCGATCATCGAAAAACTCGATAAGTACGGCAGCGATTTCCCCGACGCCCGGCGGACCTTGCTCAACAGCCTGCGGTTTTTTGCCAGCTTCGATGACCGCGTCGCCGAGTCGTTCCAGGTGTACGCCAACGTGCGCAACGTGCGCTTCAACGAGATGGAATACTCGGTGCCCGCCGAACACGGCCCGGCCTGCCTGCGGGAAATCCTCAAGCTGATCAACGACAAGGACCTGCGCACCTGGTTTCCCATCGAGTACCGCTACGTCAAGGCCGATGACATTCCGCTGAGCATGTTCGAGGGCCGCGACAGCTGTTCGATTTCCGTGCACCAGCACTACACCATGGACCACCACAACTTCTTCGCCGCCGTGGAACCGATCTTCTGGAAATACGCCGGCCGTCCGCACTGGGGCAAATTGCACACCCTTAACGCGCGCACCTTGCAGCCGCTGTATCCGCGCTGGGAGGAATTCACCCGGGTGCGCCGCGAGCTGGACCCCAGCGGCAAATTTCTCAATGCGCACCTGTCATCAATTTTGGGAGTGGCCTGATGAACCGCAGACATTTCATGCTCGGCACCGGCGTGTTGCTGGTGGGTGGTGCGATTTTGCTCAGGCCCGGCGACCGGGGCAGCCCGTACACCGAGTATTTCCGTAGCCTCAACCAGGAACTCAAGGCCCATGGGCCGATGCGCCCGGTGATGCTGATCGACCTGGACAAGCTGGACCACAACATCGACGTGGTCATGCAGTCGGTGCAGCGCGGCGGCAAACACCTGCGGCTGGTGGAGAAATCCCTGCCGTCGCCGGGGCTGCTGGCTTACATCGCCAAGCGTGCCGGCACCCAGCGCCTGATGTCGTTTCACCAGCCATTTCTGAACCACGACGCCCAGGTCTTTCCCGACGCTGACATCCTGCTGGGCAAGCCGTTGCCGGTGCGCTCGGCCGAGCTGTTTTACCAAACCCACAAGGGGCCGTTCGACCCGTCCCGCCAGTTGCAATGGCTGCTGGACACGCCCGAGCGCCTGCAACAATACCTGGCGCTGGCCCAGGGGTTGGGCACCAAGCTGCGGATCAATATTGAACTGGACGTGGGCCTGCATCGCGGCGGCATCAGCGACAACGCGGTGCTGGGGCAGATGCTGACGATGATCAGCGCGCATCCGCAGCAGCTGGAGTTCGCCGGGTTTATGGGCTACGACCCGTTCGTGGGCATGGGCGTGCCGGGGATTCTCGGCTCGCCCCAGGACCTGTTCGACAAGGTCATGCAGCGCTACAACGGCTATGTGGATTACACCCGCCAGCATTTTGCGCCGCTGTGGCGTGACGGCCTGACGCTGAACACGGCGGGCAGCCCGAGTTATCGCATTCACGAGCAGGAAAAGCTCAGCAGCGAGGTGTCGGTGGGCACCGCGTTGCTCAAGCCGACGCACTATGACTTGCCGTCGCTGAGCGAGCATGTGCCGGCGGCCTATATCGCCACACCCGTGTTGAAAAGCACCGGGCCGGTGGATATCCCGGCGCTGGACGGCAAGTCGCGGTTGTTCTCGTGGTGGGATGCGAATCAGCGCGCCACGTTCTTTATTTATGGGGGTAACTGGATGGCCGAGTTTGAATCGCCCAAAGGCTTGCAGAGTAATGACCTGTACGGGCGCAGCTCCAATCAGGAAATGGTCAACGGCTCGCCCAAGGTGGGGCTGAACGTGGAAGACCAGGTGTTCCTGCGCCCGACCCAGAGCGAGTTTGTGTTGTTGCAGTTCGGGGATTTGCTGGCGGTGCGGGGCGGGAAAATCGTCGATACCTGGCCGGTCTACACCTGAAGAAACCCCGATCAACATGTGGGAGCTGGCTTGCCTGCGATGCAGGCAACTCGGTTTTTCAGTGATACCGAGGTGATGCTATCGCAGGCAAGCCAGCTCCCACATGTTCAACCGGGTTTACAAGGCAAACGGAATCGTCAACTTCGCCCACAACATGTCGCCTTCCGGCCGGTTCTGCACATCAAACTCCTTGGCCCAGCGCACCTCGGCACTCGCGTACTTGAGGAAAGTGAAATACACCGCCGGACCGATCGCAAACACCTGGCCCTTGACCCCGTCATCCACATCCTCGCCGTAGATGTTCACCACGGTATGCCCGTACTGCTTATCGTCGGTGGTCTGCTTGAGGTAGTAACCGTTGAGCCCAAGGCTGAGGTTATCCGTCACCTTGTAGCTGGCCGAGTAGTCGAAGTGAAAAATCTGCCCCGAACGGTAATGGGTATCGGGGTTTTCCTTGTTGAAACTGTAGGTGGTCTTGATCGACAGCTCGGTACGGTCGTTGGGCAACCAGGTCGCCGACACCAACGGCTTGTAGGTGTAGAAATTGTTGCTGGTATTGGCCAGGCGCGTGGCGTCGTACTCACCGGTGGGCAGGGTGATTTCCAGCGCGGTGCCCACCGTCAGGTTTTTGCCCAGGTCCCAGAGGATGATCGGCGCCACGGTAGTGTCGCCCATGCTTTCCCGGGTGTCGGACATGCCGAACAGCGACACCTGTTGCTTCAGGTACGGCTGGGCGATGTAGCCGCCCAGGCGCCCGCCGAATACCCGCAGCGGGCTGAGGTAATCCAGGCGCGGGATGATCGCGTCGGATTTGATCTTCACGTCCGACACCTTGCCACCCAACGAGCTGATATCGAGCTTCTTGGCTTCGTAATGGTTGTAGTAAATGTTGAAGGCGAACATGTGGTCGGGCAGGTTGTTGACGTCCAGCGGCAGGATGTAGAAACCATCGGTGCCGGGGCCGATGTTGTCGACGCCGCCTTCGGTGGCCAGGGCCGGCAGGCTGATGAGGGTCAACAGGGCGAGTTGCACGGGGTAAAACGCACGGGTCGTGTTCATGTCTGGGCTCATTATTATTGTTAGGGCGACGCTACCTATACAAATAAGCCCTCAACGGCCAGCGGGGCAGGGTATTGGCGGCCACATAGGGGGACTTTGGCGGACAGCTTTCATCCAGAGTGCAGCAGTTCTTGCAAGCGCCTATGATTGTCAGGATGTTTCCAAAACAAGAACTGAAGCACTCAGTCGGGAATCGAACACCCATGCAAAGGAAAGCCGTTGATCCGCACTATGACCTGGCCCTGGTCTCGCCATTTCTGCTGCAAACCCTCGGACAAGTGGTCGCGCACAAGGGCGCGAGTGCCGAGCACCTGTGCCGTGGACTGGGATTTACCCTGGCCGACCTGGACGACCCGGCCCAACGGATTTCCTATCGCCAGGCGGTAGCGATGATCCAGCGTGCACTCAAGGTATTGCCTGACCAGGGGCTGGGCCTGTGGGTGGGCCATCAGAATGTACTCGGTACCCTGGGCCTGCTTGGCCATGTGATTTCACTGTGCAAGACGTTGCGCGATGCCTTCGCCATCGGTGAGCGTCATCAGCACACCTCCGGCGGTATCGCCACTTCGCGCACCCATGAGGGCCCCCAGGAAGTGTTCGTCGATATCGAATGCCTGCTGCCGTATGCCGAGGTCCAGGTGTTCGCCGCGGAGGAGTTCTTTGCGAGCCTGATGGTGTATGGCCGCGCCTTGGTGGGCGAGGGCTTCATGCCGCTACGGGTCGAATTTATCCACGCTGCGCCCACCTACGTCGCCGACTATCACCAGCTGTTTGGCGCCGATGTGCGCTTCGGCTGCCTGCATAACCGCATGGTCCTGGCCAGCCAGTGGCTGGACGTGCGCCTGCCCAATCACCACGCCCTGGCCCTGCGCCAGGCCCTGGAATTGCTGGAGCTGGAAAGTGCGCAACTGCATCAGAAAATGGATTTGATCCAGGCGGTGGAGCGCGCGATTTCCCGGGATTTGCAGGGCAGCCAGCTGGAAAAGGTCGCCAGTGACTTGAACATGAGCGGGCGTACCTTGCGCCGGCGCCTGACCGAGCACGGGCTGACGTTCGAAGGCTTGCTGGAACAGGTGCGCAGGGCACGGACCATGGGGTTGTTGAGCAACCCGGGGTTGTCCATCGAACGGATCACCGAGGAAGTCGGCTACAGCGATGTGCGCAGTTTTCGGCGGGCGTTCAAGCGCTGGACCGGGCTGAGCCCCAGTGCATTCCGTGGCGAAGGCGCAGGGCCGGGGTGATCGTCAGGATTGGCCCCATTGGCTACCTGATCTTTCCCCGGATTGGCTATTTGTCCAACGCACCCGCCTCACTACTCTAGACACCAATCCCCACTGTTCTGGAGTATCACCATGCAAACTCGTACCGACTTCTACACCGCCTCCCCGGACGCCATGAAAGCCATGCTCGCCCTGGAGGCCGCCGTCGGCAAACTGTCCATCGAACTGCCGCTGCTGGAGTTGATTCGCCTGCGCGTATCGCAGATCAACGGCTGCGCCTTCTGCCTCGACATGCACACCGCCGACGCCCGCAAGGGTGGCGAGACCGAGCGCCGCCTGTACACCGTGTCGGCCTGGCGTGAAACGCCGTTCTTCACCCCTCGTGAACGTGCCGCGCTGGCCTGGGCCGAAAGCCTGACCCTGCTCAGCCAGACCCACGCACCGGATGCAGACTTCTCCGAACTGGCTGCCCACTTCAGCCCGCAAGAGCAAGTCGACCTGAGCGTGGCGATCGCCACCATCAACAGCTGGAACCGTCTGGCGGTGGGCTTTCGCAAGATGCCCAAGTAAGCCGCTCCATTGTGGGAGCTGTCGAGCCCCGGCGAGGCTGCGATGGCGGCGGCACAGTCAATATTGATATCGGCTGATCCACCGCCATCGCGGCCTCGCTAAAGCTCGACCGCTCCCACCGGGTTATAGCCAATCGGCATTCACTTGAAGTAACCCCGGGGCGTGGTGCCAGTCATGGCCTTGAAGAAGGCAATCAGCGCACTGTCACTGGCAAAGCCCAACTCAAAGGCGCAGTACCCGAGACTGCGCCCGGTGGCGAGCAACTCGATGGCGCGCATCAAGCGCCACTGTTGACGCCATTGCTGATAGCCCATGCCGGTTTCCCGCAGGAAGATCCGGCCGATGGTTTTGCCGCTGGCGGCCACCTGGTGTTGCAAGGCTTGCAGCTCCGGCGGCAGCGCGTCGAGGTTCTCCAATAACGGCGCCAGGCGTTTGTCCGTGGGCAGGGGCAGCAGCAGCGGTTGCTCGACCGCCTCGCGGATTTCACTCAGGCACAGCGCCAGCAAATGCGCATATTTGCCCTGTTGCCAATCGGTGTCGAACGCCGCCATCGCCATAGGCTCCAGCACCGCCCGCAGCAGTGCACTCACCTCAATCACCCGCACCTGTGCAGGCAACTGTCCGGCCAATTTCGGGCTGAAGTACACCGAACGATAATCCACGGCCTGTTGCATCACCGCCCGGTGCGGCACGCCGCCGGGAATCCACGCTGCCCGAGTGGGCGGCAACAAGCACAGCTGGTTGGCCAGGGTAATGCGCGTGCAGCCCTGTTGGGTGAACAGCAATTGCCCGCGCTGATGCTGATGTACACCGGAGTCGTGATCACCCAGCAGGGCGGCGATGCCCACCACGGGCGCGTCGAAGCGGTCGGGATCGAAAGGTGTCTGCGCCGCCAGCCATGCCATGGAATGTCCGATTTCATTGATAACGTGTCGAAGTCTGGATAATACGCCAGCCAGCGCTGTTTAGACTCCCTGGCCTGTTTACCGGGAAGAGCCTTTCGATGATGTTGAAAAAATTGCTGGTGCTGGCGGTGGCGTTGTTGATGTTCCCGCAGATCGCACAAACCCTGTACAGCCCCGCGCTGGCGGATATTGGCCAGGCGTTTGCGGTAGGGCCTGAGGCTGCGGGGCAGACCTTGTCGGTGTACTTTCTCGCCTTCGCGTTTGGGGTGGTGGTGTGGGGCCGGTTGTGTGACCGCTTTGGCCGGCGACCGGTGATGCTGGCCGGGTTGGCCCTTTACGGCGTAGCCATGGCGCTGGCCTTGGGCGTGCGCTCGTTCAACGGCTTGTTGCTGGCCCAGGCGCTGGCGGCGTTTGGTGCGGCGGTAGGGTCGGTGGTGACGCAAACCGTGCTGCGCGACCGCTTCAGCGGCGCCGAACTGGCGCAGGTGTTTTCAGTCGTGGGCATTGCCCTGGCGGCCAGCCCCGCGATTGGCCTGTTCACCGGCGCGGGCCTCGTGCAGCACTTTGGCTATCGCGGGGTGCTCACAGGCTTGTTGCTGCTGGCGCTAACGTTATTGGCCTGGTGCCTGTGGGCATTGCCGGAAACCCGCCCGGCCTCGCTGCCCACGGCCTCGTTGCGTGGCACCCTGGGCCTGATGCTCAAGGATGCGGCCCTGTGGCGTTCGGTGGGGCTGGTCGCGGTCTTCAATATCGCGCTGTTCAGTTATTACAGCCTGGGGCCGTTTGTTTTCCAGCGCCTGGGATTGTCTGCCGAGCAGTTCGGCTATAGCGGCGTACTGCTGGCGTTGGGATCGGGGCTTGGGGCCTGGCTCAACAAGGGGTTGCTCAAGCGCGGGGCCGGCAGCGAACAGCTGGTGCTGGCAGCCGGTGGCGTGATGTTAGTGGGCAGCGTGATGGTGGTGCTGTTGCAGGAGCGTTGGCTGTTCGTGTTGCCGATGCTGTTGGTGGTCATGGCCTTCGGGATGGCGATTCCCAATGTGCTGGGGGCAGCGCTGACGGCTTATCGCGACCGCCTCGGCACCGCCGGTGCCTTGTTCGGTTTGCTGTATTACCTGGTGATCGGTGCGGGGTTGACCGTGGCGGCCTGGGCCCAGCAGTTGGGCTGGACCCTGTTGGTGTGCGCCTTGGCGGCGCTATGCCTGGCGATCCCGCGTACCGTCAGAAGTTGACCGTTGCACTCAAGCGTGCGGTCAACGGCGCGCCCTGGAACAGATAGTCATCGCCCATGTATTCACCGGCATCACGCCAGTAACGCTTGTCGAACAGGTTGTCGACGCTCAGGCGAAACACCGTTTCATAGCCATCGAGCTTTGTGGTGTAGCGGCTGCCCACGTTGACGATGGCGTAGTCGCCCACTTCCACATCACCGGTGCGATTGGCGTACTTGTTGGCGCTGTATTGCACGCCGCCGAGCAACGCCAGGCCGTCGACCCAGGGCAGGGCGTAGTCGGCATACAGGCTGGCGCGCAGTTTCGGCACGTTGATCGCCTGATGGCCTTCGTATTCCGGTGTGCCGCTGCCCGACACTCGTGCACGGATGGCCGCGACGCTGGCGGCGATCTGCAAGCGCTCGGTGGCCCAGCCGTTGGCGGATAACTCCAGGCCGGTGTTTTTCTGTTGGCCTTGTTGCACGTAGGTGAACGCACCCGCGTCGTCGGGTTTGGCGTATTGATAGGCCTGGCGAGTCTGGAAGATCGCGGCTGCGAAGCTGATGCGGCGCCAGTCGTATTTCACACCGGCTTCGATTTGGCGGGAGACGGTTGGGGCAAGGGTGTCGAGGTTGTTGAGGGCGTACCACGGCGCCGTGCCGCCCAGAGACAAACCCTTGCTGTAGCTGGTATAGAGCGACAGGTTTTCAATCGGCTTGTAGATCAGCGCTGCCTGGGGCAGGAACATGTATTGCTGGGTATGGCGCGATTCATCACCGTTGGTATCGTAGGCGCGCTCGTCGAGACGTACCTCACGGCCACCCAGCACGGTCTGCCATTGTTCATTGAAACGTATGGTGTCAGTCAGGAACAGGCCGTACTGGCGGCTGTCCAGGCGACGGTGGCTGGGGTTGAGTTCGCCGTCGTAGCGCGGGAAGTTTTCCGGCTCCTGATTGATATTGCCCGTGCCGATCCATTGATTGATCGGTACACGATTGTCCACGACTCGGCGAAACGCGCTCGTACCAAACGTCAGCTCATGCCCCAGCCCACCGGTATCAAACAACCCGGTCATCGCCGCCTGAATTTCATCATCGCGGCGGGTGTCATCCGGGCTGCGGAAGTCGTAAATGCCATAGTCGCCTTCCGGGCTGAAGTAATTGCCGTTGCCCGCAGTGTCGCCACCCCACGCAAACGAACTGTAATCATCAATCACCACCTTGCTGCGCGCCGCGCTCACGCTGCCTTTCCATTGGTCATTGAAGCGGTACTCAAACTTGCCATTGAGGTTCAGCGAATCGATCCCTACCTGATTCGCACCGCTCTGATGCCCCAGCAGTTTTTTCGGTGACGCGTCGTGCGGCACCTCGGTCCCGCCCAGCAATTGATAACCCGGCACCGAGCGCTGCTGCTTGTTCTGATACTCGGCATCCAGCTGCAATACCGCGTCGGGGCTGATGTTCCAGTCGAAGGCCAGGGACAGGAAATCCCGGTGGCCATTGGCATGTTCGACATAAGCGTTGAGGTCTTCATGGGCCACGTTCGCGCGCAGGCCGAACTGCTGCTCGCTGCCAAACCAGCCGCCCACGTCGGTGGCCAGGTAACCGCTGCCGCGATCATCGGTGGAGACCGTCACCGAGCGCACATCCTCCGGGCGCTTGGTCACGTAATTGATCACGCCGCTGGGCTCGGAGATCCCGCTTTGCAGGCCCGACAACCCCTTGAGCAACTCCACGCGCTGCTTGTTCTCCAGGGCAACGTTCTGCTCGCCGGTGATGGTGCGGCCATTGATCTTGTAACTGCTGGCGGCATTCAGCGAGAAGCCGCGCACCACGAAGTTTTCGTAGTAGCCGATGGGTGCATAGCTGTCGCCCACCGAGGCGTCATTGCGCAGCACTTCGCTGAGCAAGCGCGCCTGTTGATCCTTGATCAGCGACTCGTTGAACACCGCGATCGAGGCCGGCGTGTCGAGCAGCGGCGCCTCATTGAAACCGCCCACCGACGCAGTGTCGCTGTTATAGCCGGATTCATCCTGGCCCTGGACCTTCACCTCCGACAGCTCGATATCAGCCGCCTGGCTGCTACCGATGCCTGTGCTGAGCAACAGGCCGAGGGCGAAATGTGAAGGAACAGCGGGGCGAAGACGCAAAACCATGGGGGAAGGCCTGAGAGCACAGAGCGGAGGGCGCATAAGCTAGGCATAACGGCGGCGTTTTACAAGTTTGCGAGAAGGATTCGCGTTGAGACGCCCCGTCTCAGCCCGCAGACCAATCCTGCTGCTGCTCGACAGCGGCCCCTGGCAACTGCGATAGACAAGGCTTCTCTCACCGTTGAAGGGGATCGTCATGAGTATCGCTGGAAAAGTTGCACTGGTGACCGGCGCCGGGCAAGGCATCGGCCGGGCCATCGCCTTGCGCCTGGCCCGGGATGGCGCCGACATTGCGTTGGTGGACATCAACAGCGCGAAGATTGAAGCGGTGGCGGCCGAGATCGCTGCACAGGGGCGCAAGGCCTCGGTGTTTGTTGCCGACGTCTCGAAGCTGGAGCAAGTGGTCGCGGCGGTGGACCATGCCCACCAGACCCTGGGCGGCTTCCACATCATCATCAACAACGCCGGCGTCGCACAGATCGACGCACTGCTGGACGTAACCCCGGAACAGGTCGACCGCACGCTGCGTATAAACGTGCAGGGCACACTCTGGGGCATCCAGGCCGCGGGCAAGAAATTCAAGGCGCTGAAGCAGAAGGGCAAGATCATCAATGCCTGCTCGATTGCCGGTCATGAAGGCTTTGCGCTGCTGGGGGTGTATTCGGCCACCAAGTTTGCCGTGCGCGCGCTGACCCAGGCCGCCGCGAGGGAGTTGGCCAGTGACGGGATTACCGTCAACGCCTACTGCCCGGGTGTGGTGGGCACGGATATGTGGGTCGAGATCGACAAACGCATGGCCGAGATTACCGGCGCCGAGGTAGGGGCGACGTACAAGAAGTATGTGGACGGGATTGCGTTGGGCCGGGCGGAAACGCCGGAGGATGTGGCGGGGCTGGTGTCGTACCTGGCGGGGCCGGATTCGGATTACATGACCGGGCAATCGCCGTTGATTGATGGGGGGATTCTCTACCGCTGACCCGGCGGAATCACTCGGTCAAAATGTTGAGATCGTTCCCACGCTCTGCGTGGGAATGCCGCATGGACGCTCCGCGTCCGCCTCTACAGTCGTGACGCGGAGCGTCACAGGATGCATTCCCACGCGGAGCGTGGGAACGATCATCAACGATCATCAGTGTTTTCCGGGCATATCGATACCCAGCTGGTTAACCCGCCGATACAAGGTCGCCCTGGAAATTCCCAACGCCTGCGCCGCCAGCGGTTTCCACCGATGCCGAATCAACGCATCCAGCACCCGTTGCTGCTCCGGGCTCACGCTTTCCTGCTCTTCAACCGCAACCGCTTCATCGGGACATCTACCGATTGAATCACCTCTCACAAATCGCGCAGACATAGGCGGCGCGTGTAAGTACGCTCGCACAAAAAATATATAAGGATCAATCGAAGCTCTTTGGTGGATGTATCATCTCTGATTCTGCGAAAGTTCCGTAGGACACTACTACTGTGCCTGTAGGGGTAATGTTATCTGTTGGTGAGTAAGTTGGTCTGAAAGTTGAATTTTATGTGATTTATCAATTGCTTCTACTTTGTTTTTTTACGTATACGGCTGATTTATAAGAGTAATTTTCTGTTGTGGTGTGGGTAGGCTTGGTTTTTTTCAAAAAAACTTCACATCTGAAGGGGTTGCATTAAGTGTTGTTTCATTGTTTTATATTTGTGCCTTCTGCTTTATATGGGTTCCAAGATTTATCTGGTACTGGTTCTTCTGAAGGTTCTTCGCCAGTTTATTTTTATCAGTATTGAGGGTTTTTTTTGAATGCATCGTGGTGCTTCTTTTGAATTGTACTTCGCGATATTGATTGAATGATTTTGATAGGCTGAAATGCTTCGCCGGTTTTTAAGCTTGAGTTGCTACGTGATCAAATTTCGTTCTGATTGGGTTGCGCGGGAGCCTTGGCTATTGAGGATTTATTGTCGGCTTCCATGGAGGAAATAAAATGGGTGCTCTTAGTGTGTCGAATAATATGGTTGAAGTGTCATTGATTTTTGGAGGGATGTCGCCGGAGCACGCCGCATCTAGGGAGTCCTTCAGCTATGTATATGATCAGTTGTGTACTGAAAATTGTGGTGTGTGTATAAGTCATGTTTATTATGTTGATTCTGATAATGACGTTAGTTTTTATGATTTTGACAGAAGTTTGCACTCTCGTGACTATATGGTCTCAAAGGATGCAGTGGATTATGCGACTTTCGCAAAGCATGTATTAGGTGCCAATGGTTATATCGTTAATCTTTTGCATGGTAATTATGGGGAGGATGGGCATATTCAAGGTTTGGCTAATATTGTTGGTCTTCGTGGTACTTTTGGGCCAGTTTTGCCGTCAAGTTTGGCAATGAGCAAAATTCACATGCAGTGCTACGTATCAGGGTCGCAAAGTACTATAAAAGTACCTGCGACGTTAACGTTAACAGACGCTAAGTCTTGCTCGGCAGTCGCGGAGATAAAAAATCTCTTTGATGGGCTTGAAGTAGTCGTTAAGCCTAACTCATTGGGGGCGTCTTTGTTTACTGAGCGATATACGGTTTCCGATATTGAAATATCTATAATAGAAGATAATCTGCGCGCTATATTCAAATATGACGAAAGAGCTTTGATTCAAGAGTTTGTTGAGGGTCAAGAGTATTCTATAGGGTGCATAAGGCTTGATCATAAAGTCGTTGTCTTACCAGCGATTAGAATTGATACAAAGAGAGGCTTTTTTGGACACGAGGAGAAGCACCGGATTGGTAGCGCTGATGAGGTCCTGATGGAGGAGGATACTGTGGAGATCCTGCATATGAAGCGTGTTTCTCGGGATCTATTTGATGAGTTAGGTTTTTCACACATGTGCCGTTTTGATTACATTTTAACTCCAAGTGGTGATGTGTATTTTTTAGAGGCCAATCCAATCCCTGGGCTGATGCGTAATAGTATTCTTCCAAAAATGTTGAATGGATATGGGCTTTCCTTGGCAGATATGATACTTAACTTTGTCTCTCAGGATGATATGAAGGTTATGAGGCTTTCTAAAGTTGACTACACGATAGATTAAGGAGCAATGGCATGGAACGCATTGGTTTTGATTGGAGGTGTAAGTTGGGTTTCTACAATGGAGTATTATCGTAGGTTCAATCTGATCGCGCAGGAAGCAGGTGGGCACAAATCGGCGGATCTTATGGTGTTTAGTCTAGATTTTAGTAAAATCCTAAAGTGTCAAAAAGAAGATGATTTTAAAGGTGAGTTTGAGATTCTGTTAAGTGCGGCGATTAAGTTGGAGTGTGCGGGGGTAACCAAGATATTAATATGTTCCAATACCACTAGTAAGACTTGCGACTTGCTCAAAAATAAGATTTCCATTCCGGTTATAAATGTCATAGATGCAACGATTTCCGCGGTTAAGGCCTCTGGATTCAAAAAAGTGGGATTGCTGGGGACCAAGTACGTGATGGAACGTGGTTTTTATGTCGATAGATTTGGAGTGGAAGATATTGAGGTTTCTTTGCCGGAGGCGCATCTCCGTTATGCTGTCCATGCCGCGATTTATGATGACTTGTGTCTACATAATTTTTCCAAGAAAGCCAAGAGCGCGGTCTATCGAGCGATGGATAATCTGATTGATCAGGGTGTAGAAAGTCTAATATTGGGGTGTACTGAGTTGCCTTTGATTGTCGATGAACGATCAGAATATGGCGGGGTTGATTTGATTGACTCAATTGATGTGCATATTGCGGCGGCTTTAGGTCGCCAGAGAGTTTCAAGAGGCTTAGGGGCTAGTTAATTGAGCTTCGTTCAAGGGTTAGCATTTCTGTCGATACTATTATGTGTTACTTTGAGAACTCTGTTCTTTCGAAGTGTAGCGAGTAAAGCTCTTCCAAAAACTACTGCTTGGGCGATTGGGTCTGGAACTACCTGTATTTGTTTGTTGTTGTTTCCTATTGCTTGGGTAACTGGACTGGCGAATACGGATATGCTCCTGAATGCGTCGGGAGCGATAGCGGGGCTAACTAAGGGGGTGTTGCTTACGATGCTCCTTGTTGTCCAGCAACAGATAATTGGCCGTAGCGTTTCTGCCACGGCATATGTTTTTCCGATTGCCATCGGTGCGATAGTTTTTTTGGAGTATTGGCTTTTTGGTAGTCAGATATCAGGGCAGGGCATACTTTCAGTACTCGTTCTTTTTATAGGGGGGGATTTGTTTTGTGATTTTTGGTCATCTGAGTTTTATGCCTCGGATTGATACATTAAGATTCTATTTTATGATTCTCGCCGTAATAGGATTTGCTGGATGTGACAAGGTTGGAATACCAGCGTCTGGTTGGTACGTATATTTACTATATGTCGGAATTGGCAATTGGGTGTCCGCGCGATTTTTTATATATGAGAAGTCTGGAATGAGATTTGGTTTGTGGGTGATGATCGCGTTAGGATGGACCATTCCTGAGTTAATTTTTAATTTTGCGCTGGCGGGGACTCTACCAGTTAGCTATGGATATTTAGCAATTTCAATGAGAGTTCCATTGCTTATGATCGTCGCCTATTTCTTATATAAAGAAGGGCGTGCAAAATCCCAAATTTTCTTTGGGGCTATCGCTTTTTTAGGAACCGTTCCACTTTTTATTAAATGAGGTGTGTTTATGGTCGCATGCGTTCCTTATTTCTGCCAATGGGAATCCCGACTTTTGGCTGCCGATATAATTTCTGGCGAGAAGACGGTTTCTGAGGATCCGCTTTGGATAAACTCTGGAGCCCGATGCGTGGATGAGTATGCATTGTGGGCTAATCACGTATGTGGCATGGCCTGCCTTAAGATGCTTCTTGCCGCCAAGACGGGTCTCGTTCACTCAACGTTCAGCCTTCTGGAAAAGGCGTTGGCCTACGGAGCCTACGTAGTCAATGGCGAAAGTATCCATGGGATGATTTATGCGCCGGCGATTGAGATGTTAAATAAAGAATTTGGTCTGAAGGCACAGATTGTCACCGGTATCTCTGCGGAGGAGATCAAGCCGATGTTTACTGACGGTCATTTCTTTATTGCGTCTGTGCACCCTTCTATTCGATGGCCTGAGCAAGAGCCGCCAAAGAAAGGAGGTCATCTTGTATTGGTAACAGACGCAACTGACGACTTCCTGAAGTTTCATAACCCATCGGGTCATAACTCACATTCGCAGGAAAACGTCGTCATGAATGCTGAGTCCTTCGGAAGGTACTTTGCGGGTCGAGGAGTCTTAATTAGATAAGAGTAGAAGTGGTTTTTGATAACGCCTGTCTGGGGTAGGCAGCTATAAGCTGCCATTCGATGGGCTTGTCAGTGTTTTCCGGGCATATCGATACCCAGCTGGTTAACCCGCCGATACAAGGTTGCCCTGGAAATCCCCAGCGCCTGCGCCGCCGCCAGCGGCTTCCACCGATGCCGGATCAGTGCGTCCAGCACCAACTGCCGCTCTGGGCTGACGCTTTCCGATGTTTCCACCGCAACCGCGTCACCGCGAACTTCCACCGGCAAATCCGCCAATTGAATCGTCCCGCCATCGCACACCGCACACGCATACGCCAACACATGCCGCAGTTGCCGCACATTCCCCGGCCAGGCATAACCCAGCAGCAACTCCAGCGCCGCTGCCGCGATCCCGACCGCAACACCGCTGTGCCGCGCCTCTTGCTCCAGAAGCCGATTGATCAACGCCAGTTTGTCCGTGCGCTCGCGCAATGGCGGCACACAGAACCGCGCACAGCCCAACCGGAAATACAAATCCTCGCGAAAGCTTCCAGCACTCACCAGTGCCGCCAAGTCCCGATGGCTGGCGCAGATCACCTGGATATCCACCGCCCGGGTTTTCGCTCCGCCCAGCGGCGCCACTTCACCTTCAGCCATCACCCGCAGCAGTCGCGTCTGCAACGCCAGTGGCATGTCGCCGATCTCGTCGAGAAACAACGTGCCGCCATCGGCCTGCAACAGCAGCCCGGTCATGCCCTTGCTGGAGGCACCGGTAAACGCCCCGGCCACGTAGCCGAACAGTTCGCTCTCAATCAGGTTTTCCGGGATCGCCGCGCAGTTCACCGCCACAAAGGGGCCGTCGCGGCGGGCGCTGCGTTCATGCAACTGGCGGGCAAACACTTCCTTGCCGGCGCCGGTTTCGCCCTGGACCAGCACCGGCAGGTTGCGGTCCTTGACCCGCACGGCCAGGCGCAAATGCTCTTCCACACGCGGGTCTATCTGACTGGCCAAGGACGTTACCGCCCGCGCCGCTTTACGCCGTGGCGCGCTGACCCGTACCTGCAAGGCTCCAGGTTCGCCGAGCCAGTGCAACTGCTGCGTCGATTGATCGGTCACGGCGCGCAACGCGTCCAGGTCAAACACTTCGCCGATATGCTCCGGCAACTGCCCGAAGCGCACCCTCAGGGCCTGCCGCGCCTTGCTGTTCAAGGCTTGCAGCCGCCCGTCCTGATCCCACGCCAGCAGCATGTCCGGCTGGCTGTCGACGTAACCCGGCGTGCTGTGGGCCTGCAACACCCAGTGCTGCCGGGCGCTGTGCATGAAAAACGCGTTCTCGATGGCCCGTGCACTTTGCGCCACCATCTGCCGCACCAGGTGCTGGCTGCGCCGATCATCCGGTGACTTGAGGGCAGAGGCATCCATCACGCCCAGCAGGTTGCCCTGGGGATCGAAGATCGGTGCGGCAGAGCAGGTCAGGCCAATAAATGCCGCCCGAAAGTGGTCGCGTTTGTGCACGGTGACCGCGGCCTTGCTGGTCAGCACCGTGGCCACGCCGCAAGTGCCTTCCTCGGCTTCCGACCAGCAGGTACCGAGGTACAGGCCGGCCTTGCGGCAGTCGTTACGAATGCCGGCGTCCACACGATGGTCGATGGTCTGGCCCTGGGCGTCGGTGAGCATCACGCAGTAATCGGCGTGGCGCACCCGGTTGTGAATCTGCCCGACTTCCTCGCTGGCGATGCGCATGAACAGTTCGGCGCGTTCGCGGCACTCCTTGAGCAGGGTGCTGGTGAGAATGCGCGGCCCTTGCAGGGAACCGGGGTCGAGGTGGTGCTGCTCCATGGAGCGGCGCCAGGAGTCAAAAATCAGCGACGGCACCGGCGCCTGGGGCAGGCGGTCGGCGTTGCGAACCACACGGCTGACGCAGTCGACATGGTCCTTGGAGTTCACGGCGAGCATTGAAGCCTCCGGTTCTCGATCCTTGTTGTTATGCCCGCCATTAAGCGCCCATGGGCCGGGCGGGACAAGGGCGGCCTGACCAACTGCCCGAGGTGAGACGCAACGTCTCATCCCGGCTGAGACGCTGCGGGCAGGTTGCAACGGCGCGTCTCATTGAACGGGCCACAGTGGCATGCCCGGGACTTCCGGCAGCTGCTCTGGATCAAGGCTTTCCCAGGTTTTCCAGCGGATTGGCACAGGCCGTGCTGAGTGCCTTGCAGCTGGCCTGATCCAGCCTTTTGTGTGTCGAGACAACCTGGAGAACAACAAGATGTCCACTCACCTGTCCACCGATCAATTGCTCCATGCCTACACCGTGATGCGCACCATCCGTGATTTCGAAGAACGCCTGCATGTGGAATTCGCCACCGGCGAGATTCCCGGTTTCGTGCATTTGTATGCCGGCCAGGAAGCCAGTGCCGCCGGGGTCATGGCCCATCTCAACGATGAAGATTGCATCGCCTCCAACCACCGTGGCCACGGCCATTGCATCGCCAAGGGCGTGGATGTGTTCGGCATGATGGCCGAGATCTACGGCAAGAAAACCGGGGTGTGCGGCGGCAAGGGCGGCTCGATGCACATTGCCGACCAGGAGAAGGGCATGCTCGGCGCCAACGGCATTGTGGGGGCCGGTGCGCCGCTGGCAGCCGGTGCTGCCCTGGCGGCCAAGCTCAAGGGCAGCGCGGGTGTGGCGGTCGCGTTTTTCGGTGACGGCGGCTCCAACGAGGGCGCGGTGTTTGAAGCCATGAACCTGGCCTCGATCATGAACCTGCCGTGCCTGTTCGTGGCCGAGAACAACGGTTACGCCGAAGCCACGGGGTCCGGCTGGTCGGTGGCCTGCAAGGACATTGCCGAGCGCGCCGTGGGCTTTGGCATGCCAGGGGTGATTGTCGACGGCAACGACTTTTTCGCTGTACACGCCGCCCTTGGCGTTGCGGTAGAACGTGCCCGCAGCGGTAAGGGGCCGACGCTGGTGGAGGTCAAACTGAGCCGTTTCTACGGGCACTTCGAAGGCGATGCGCAAACCTATCGCGGCCCGGACGAGGTGAAAAACCTGCGGGAAACCGGCGACTGCCTGAGCCTGTTTCGCCAGCGTTGCACCGCCGAAGGCTGGCTCGACGCGGCTCAGTTCGAACGCATCGACACCGAAGTCGCGCAACTGATCGAAGACGCGGTGCGCCTGGCCAAGTCCGACCCCAAACCCCAGGCCGCCGACCTGCTCAGTGATGTCTACGTCGCCTACCGCTAACCGCCACCCACTACAAAAACAATCCGTGGAGAAGTCATCATGGCTAGAAAAATCAGCTATCAGCAGGCAATCAACGAAGCCCTGGCCCAGGAAATGCGCCGGGACCAGAGCGTGTTCATCATCGGCCAGGACGTGTCCGGCGGTACCGGTTCGCCCGGTGAACAGGACGCCTGGGGCGGGGTACTCGGCGTCACCAAGGGCCTGTACCCGGAATTCCCCGACCGCGTGCTCGACGCGCCGCTCTCCGAGGTCGGCTATGTAGGCATGGCCGTCGGCGCCGCCACCCGAGGCATGCGCCCGGTGTGCGAATTGATGTTCGTCGACTTTATCGGCTGCTGCCTCGACCAGCTGCTCAACCAGGCGGCGAAGTTTCGCTACATGTTCGGCGGCAAGACCACTACGCCGCTGGTGGTGCGCGCCATGTACGGCGCCGGCCTGCGTGCGGCGGCCCAGCACTCGCAGATGCTCACCTCGATGTGGACCCATATTCCCGGGCTCAAGGTGGTGTGCCCGGCCACGCCCTATGACGCCAAGGGCATGCTGATCCAGGCGATCCGCGACAACGATCCGGTGATTTTCCTCGAACACAAAATGCTCTACAGCCTCCAGGGCGAAGTGCCGGAAGAGCTGTACACCGTGCCGTTCGGCGAAGCCAACTTCGTGCGTGAAGGCAATGACGTAACCCTGGTGACCTACGGGCGCATGGTGCACATCGCCCTGGAAGCCGCAGCCAACCTGGCGCGCCAAGGCATCGATTGCGAAGTGCTGGACCTGCGCACCACCAGCCCGCTGGACGAAGACAGCATCCTTGAAAGCGTCGAGAAAACCGGGCGCCTGGTGGTGATCGACGAGTCCAACCCACGTTGTTCGATTGCCACGGACATCAGTGCATTGGTGGCGCAACGCGCGTTCAGCTTCCTGCGCGCGCCGATCGAAATGGTCACCGCGCCCCATACCCCGGTGCCGTTCTCCGATGCCCTGGAAGACCTGTACATCCCCAACGCGGCGAAGATCGAAGCTGCGGTGCTGAAGATCGCCGACAAGAGGAATGCCGCATGATCCATACACTGACCATGCCCAAGTGGGGGCTGTCGATGACCGAGGGCCGGGTCGATGTCTGGCTCAAGCAGCCGGGCGACCGGGTGGAGAAGGGCGAAGAAGTGCTGGATGTCGAGACCGACAAGATCTCCAGCAGCGTCGAGGCGCCGTTCAGCGGAGTGCTGCGGCGGGTGTTGGCCCAGAGCGATGAGACCTTGCCGGTGGGGGCATTGCTGGCAATCGTAGTGGAAGGCGAGGCCAGCGAGGCCGAGATTGATGGGGTAATCGAGGCGTTCCAGGCGGGGTTCGTTTCCAATGCTGCCGAGGCTGAAGCCAGCGGGCCATCGGCACAGAAGGTTGAAGTGGGCGGGCGCTTGTTGCGCTATCTGGACCTCGGGGAGGGCGGCACACCGCTGGTGCTGATCCATGGCTTTGGCGGCGACCTGAATAACTGGCTGTTCAATCACCCGGTGCTCGCGGCTGAGCGGCGGGTGATCGCCCTGGATTTGCCGGGGCATGGCGAGTCGGGCAAGTACCTGAAAGACGGCGATCTTGAGGCGTTGAGTCAGGCGGTATTGGCACTGTTGGATCATCTGAAGATTGACCGGGTACACCTCGCCGGGCATTCCATGGGCGGGCTGGTTTCGCTGAATATTGCGCGACTGGCGCCGGCGCGTGTGGCGTCATTGACGCTGATCGCCAGTGCTGGATTGGGTACGCAGATCAACGGTGATTACCTGCAAGGTTTTATCGACGCGAGCAATCGCAATGCACTCAAGCCGCACCTGGTGCAACTGTTCAGTGACCCGGCGCTGGTGACCCGGCAGATGCTGGAAGACATGCTCAAGTTCAAGCGCCTGGAGGGGGTGGATCAGGCGTTGCGGCAGATCACCGGGGCGTTGTTCAGCGGTGGTCGGCAATTGGTGGATTTGCGCAACGTTGTCGGGCAGCAGCCGAGCCTGGTGATCTGGGGCAGTGAGGACGCAATCATCCCGGCGAGCCATGCCCAGGGGTTGGAGGCTCAGGTGGAGATACTGCCGGGGCAGGGGCATATGGTGCAGCTGGAGGCGGCGGAGCGAGTGAATCAGTTGATGCTGGCGTTTCTTCGGACCTGATCGTTCCCACGCTCCGCGTGGGAATGCCGCGCTGGACGCTCCGCGTCCCGAGGGTGACGCGGAGCGTCACAGGATGCATTCCCACGCAGAGCGTGGGAACGATCTTCAACACTTACCTCTGGCGTTTCAGAGTCTCGCTGGGCAACTCCTGAAACAACGCCCGATAGCTGTTTGAAAACCGCCCCAAATGCCAGAACGACCAATTCATCGCCACTTCCGCCACGGTGGTGTCCACTGACGGCGGGTTCAACAACTCCCGCCGTGCACTGTTCAACCGGCGCAACCTCAACCATTGCGCCGGGCTCATCCCGGTGTACGTCTTGAACCCCTGCTGCAACTGGCGCAACGGCACGCCGGCAATGCGCGCCAGCTCCAGCAGGTTGACGGTTTCATCCGGCACATCCGCCGCCCATTCGCCGACGCGCGCCATGATGATTCGCTCCTCGGTGCGCCGCTGCAATGAACCCTTGTCCAGGCACACGCAGGCGTTGTCGAGGATGAACAGGCAGTCGTCCAGCAACTGTTGCGTGAGGGCATCACGACTCGGCGGGTCAAACGTCGCCGACAGCCGCGTCAGCGTGCCGCTGAGCCAGCGGCTGAACAAGGCGTTTTGCAGGGAATTGAGCGGGGCCATGAACAACCCCTCCAGCTTCGCCACCTCCAAACCGTGGCGCTGGACGAACTGCGGCCCGAACACCACCGCTACTTCGCGGTAGTTTTCCGGGGTGATCCAGGTGTTGCGGCTTTCGCCATTGAGCACATACAGCGCGTTGTCGCTGCCATCGAAACAGAACGCCAGGGAGCCCGGTGGCGCGTTGAAGTTCTGCTCCACCCGGGTATTCATCCGCTCTTCGTACACCTCGACACCTTGCAGGTCGAGGTAGCGAATCTGTCCGGCAAAATGCCCCGGGGACATCTGCTGGTACTGCTGCACCCAACCGGGTGTCGCACTGCATTGAGCGGCCACATCACCGGTGGTGAAGGCCTGTACGCGCAAAGCTGTTGCCTGTGTCATGGGTAACCTGGGCGCACTCTATTGGTGCGTTGTGGTTGGTGCAAAGTGGATAGATGCCGTCGGACGGCTGGCCCAAGATAGACCTCAATGCGCGGCGAGGGAAGCCCGCGGCGCATCATCCAACCCATGACGAGGTCCTTATGAACGCCCCCTTCGATCAGCTGTCCGCCTGGCTGAAAGAACACAAGATTACCGAAGTCGAATGCGTGATCAGTGATTTGACTGGTATCGCACGCGGCAAGATTTCGCCCACCAACAAGTTCCTGCATGAGCGAGGCATGCGCCTGCCGGAAAGTGTGTTGCTGCAAACGGTAACCGGGGACTTTGTCGACGACGACATCTACTACGACCTGCTGGACCCGGCCGACATCGACATGATCTGCCGCCCGGTGTCCAACGCCACCTACGTGGTGCCGTGGGCCATCGAGCCCACTGCCATCGTGATCCACGACACCTTCGACAAGCAGGGCAACCCCATCGAATTGTCGCCGCGCAACGTGCTGAAAAAGGTCCTGCAGCTGTATACCGATCAAGGCTGGCAGCCGATTGTCGCGCCGGAAATGGAGTTCTACCTGACCCAGCGCTGCGAAGACCCGGACCTGCCGCTGAAGACCCCGCTGGGCCGTTCCGGCCGCGCCGAAAGTGGCCGCCAATCGTTCTCCATCGACGCCGCCAACGAGTTCGATCCGCTGTTCGAAGACGTCTACGACTGGTGCGAAGCCCAGGGCCTGGACCTCGACACGCTGATCCACGAAGACGGCCCGGCGCAGATGGAAATCAACTTCCGCCACGGCGATGCCCTCGACCTGGCCGACCAGATTACCGTGTTCAAACGCACCCTGCGGGAGGCGGCGCTCAAGCACAACGTTGCCGCCACCTTCATGGCCAAACCCGTGGCCGACGAGCCCGGCAGCGCCATGCACCTGCACCAGAGCGTGGTGGAGATCGCCACCGGCAAGCAGGTGTTTGTCGATGAGCATGGCAACAAGAGCCAACTGTTCCTGAACCACATTGGCGGCTTGCAGAAGTACATCCCCAAGCTGCTGCCGATGTTTGCGCCCAACGTGAACTCGTTCCGCCGTTTCCTGCCGGACACCTCGGCACCGGTCAACGTGGAGTGGGGCGAAGAAAACCGCACCGTCGGCCTGCGCGTACCGAGCTCCAGCCCCGACGCCATGCGCGTGGAAAACCGCCTGCCGGGTGCCGACGCCAACCCGTACCTGGCCATCGCCGCCAGCCTGCTGTGCGGCTACCTCGGCATGATCGAAAAGGTCGAGCCCAGCGCCCCGGTGGAAGGCCGTGCCTACGAACGCCGCAACCTGCGCCTGCCGATCACCATCGAAGACGCCCTGGCGCGCATGGAAGAGTGCGACACCGTCAAGCAGTACCTGGGGGGCAAGTTTGTGCGCGGCTACGTCGCGGTCAAGCGCGCCGAACACGAGAACTTCAAGCGGGTGATCAGCTCCTGGGAACGTGAATTCCTGCTGCTGAGCGTCTGAGAAACCACACTAAAAAAACCAAAGGGGTGTCGATATGCGTCTGGTGAAAAAGCTTCTACCGCTGGCCTTGGCGGCGTTGTTCAGCAGCGCGGGCCACGCCGCGCAGACGGTCAGTGTGTACAACTGGACCGACTACATCGGTGAGACCACCTTGGCTGACTTCCAGGCCAAGACCGGGATCAAGGTGATCTACGACGTGTTCGACTCCAACGAAACCCTGGAAGGCAAGTTGCTCGCCGGTCGCACCGGCTATGACGTGGTGGTGCCGTCCAACCACTTCCTGGCCCGCCAGGTAAAGGCCGGCGCGTTCCTCAAGCTGGACCGCTCGCAGTTGCCCAACTTCAAGAACCTCGACCCCAAGCTGCTCAAGCTGCTGGAGAAAAACGACCCGGGCAACGAGCACTCGGTGCCGTACCTGTGGGGCACCAACGGCATCGGCTACAACGTGGACAAGGTCAAGCAGGTGCTCGGCATCGACCATATCGACTCCTGGGCTGTGCTGTTCGAACCGGAGAACATCAAGAAGCTGCATGAATGCGGCGTAGCGTTCCTCGACTCGGCGGATGAACTGTTCCCGGCGATCCTCAACTACATGGGCAAGGACCCACGCAGCGAGAATCCCGAAGACTACAAAGAAGCCGAAGCCAAGCTGCTGACCCTGCGGCCATACATCACCTATTTCCATTCCTCCAAGTACATCTCGGACCTGGCCAACGGTGATATCTGCGTGGCGTTCGGTTACTCCGGCGACGTGTTCCAGGCCGCCAACCGCGCCAAGGAAGCCAAGAACGGCGTGAACATTGCCTACTCGATTCCCAAGGAAGGCAGTAATCTGTGGTTCGACCTGCTGGCCATCCCGGCAGACGCCGCCAACCCGAAAGCGGCCCACGCTTTTATCAACTACTTGCTGGACCCAGAAGTGATCGCGAAGGTCAGCGCGAGCGTCGGCTACGCCAACCCGAACCCGGCGGCCAAGGCCTTCATGGCGCCGGAACTGGTGAACAATCCTGAGATCTACCCGTCCCAGGAAGTGCTCGACAAACTCTACATTTCCACCACCCCGACGCCTGCCGTCATGCGCTTGATGACGCGGTCCTGGAGCAAAGTGAAGACCAACAAATGAACCGTTCCTCGTCCGACCACGCTCGTTCCTATTACCTGGCTTCGGCCAACGCCATGCCCCGGCGCCCAGCGCTGGGGGCTGACCTGACCGCCGATGTGTGTGTGATCGGCGGTGGGTTCACCGGGGTCAACACTGCCATCGAATTGGCCCAGCGTGGGCTATCGGTGATTTTGCTGGAGGCCCGGCGGATTGGCTGGGGCGCCAGTGGGCGCAATGGCGGGCAGTTGATTCGCGGGATAGGGCATGACGTATCGGGCTTTGCCAAGTACGTGGGCGAGGAGGGCGTGCGTTACCTGCAGCAGGCCGGGATTGATTCGGTGGCGTTGGTGGGCGAGCGGATTCGCGAGTACGGGATTGACTGTGATTTGCGCTGGGGGTTTTGCGAGTTAGCGAATACGCCGGTGCAGTTTGCGGCGTTTCAGGGGGAGCTGGAGAGCCTGGCTGCCTTGGGGTATGCGCCTGAAACGCGGTTGGTGGCGCCGCAGGATATGGCGCAAGTCGTGGGCTCAGGTGTGTATGCCGGTGGTTTGGTGGACATGGGGTCCGGGCATTTGCACCCGCTGAACCTGGTATTGGGGGAGGCGGCGGTGGCCGAGTCCCTTGGTGTGCGGATCTTTGAAAACAGCCCGGTGCTGGAGTTGGTTCATGGCGATACGGTGCAGGTGCGTTGCGCGTCCGGCACCGTGCGCGCCGGTAACCTGGTGCTGGCGTGCAATGCGCATCTGGAGGAATTGGAGCCGAAGTTGAGTGGCAAGGTGCTGCCAGCGGGGAGCTATATCATTGCGACCGAGCCGCTGTCGGTTGAGGTGGCTGATCAGTTGATTCCGCAGAACCTGGCGTTGTGTGATCAGAAAGTGGGGTTGGATTATTACCGGCTTTCGGCGGATCGGCGGTTGTTGTTTGGGGGGGCTTGTCATTATTCGGGGCGTGATCCGGTGGATATCGCGGGGTATATGCGGCCGAAGATGCTCAAGGTTTTTCCGCAGTTGGTGGATACGGCAATTGAGTTTCAGTGGGGGGGGAAGATTGGGATTACGGCTAACCGGTTTCCGCAGGTGGGGCGGTTGAAGCAGCACCCGAATGTGTTTTATGCCCAGGGGTATTCGGGGCATGGCCTTAACGTGACGCATTGGTGCGCGCGGTTATTGGCGGAAGGAATTCATGCAGGGCAGAGTAAAGGGTTGGATATTTTCAGCCAGGTGCCGCATATGACTTTTCCTGGGGGGAAGGTGTTGCGTTCGCCGCTGCTGGCGTTGGGGATGTTGTGGTATCGGGTGCGGGAGATGGTGGGGTGATTGGTGAGTACATATCCGTTTCTTCGGTAACGGCCGCCTATGGTTCCGCTCTTACAGCGGCTCACTTTGGAAAAGCCCCAAAGTAAGCAAAGGGC
>NZ_JAAAFU010000047.1:0-7670 GCF_019352905.1 Pseudomonas sp. Xaverov 83
TTTTGCTTACTTTTGCGCTTTTCAAAAGTGAGCCGCTGTAAGAGCGGAACCAATAGTCGCCGTTACCTAATAACGGATATACACACAGTCAAAAACAGAGGCACAACCCATGCTCCAGTTGATCCTCGGCGGCGCCCGCTCCGGCAAAAGCCGCCTGGCTGAAAAGCTCGCCACCGACAGCGCCCTAAGCGTCACCTACATAGCGACGAGCCAACCCCTGGACGGCGAAATGAACGCACGCATCGCCCACCACCGCGAACGCCGCCCATCCGAATGGGCCCTGATCGAAGAACCCATCGAACTGGCCCGTGTTCTCAAGGAAAACGCCACCCCGAACCATTGCCTGTTGGTCGACTGCCTGACTTTATGGCTCACCAACCTGCTGATGCTCGAAGACCCCGACCGTCTCAACCTCGAGCGCGAGGCCTTGCTACAAACCCTGGCCACCCTCCCAGGAGAAATCATTTTTGTCAGCAACGAGACCGGACTAGGTGTCGTCCCGCTGGGCGAATTGACTCGCCGCTATGTCGATGAAGCCGGATGGCTGCATCAAGCCTTGGCCGAACGTTGTCAGCGCGTTGTCCTGACCGTCGCCGGCCTGCCCCTGACTTTAAAAGGTACTGCGTTATGACCGACACCTGGTGGCTTAACCCCTGCAAAGCAATCGACACCCAAGCCAACGAACAAGCCCTGGCCCGCCAGCAGCAACTGACCAAGCCCGCCGGCTCCCTCGGCCAACTGGAAGCCGTGGCCGTCCAACTGGCCGGCCTCCAGGGCCAGGTCAAACCCAGCGTCGACCACCTGTGGATCGCGATCTTCGCCGGCGACCACGGCGTAGTCGCCGAAGGTGTCTCCGCCTTCCCCCAGGAAGTCACCGGCCAGATGCTCCACAACTTCGTCGCCGGTGGCGCGGCCATTAGCGTGCTGGCCCGTCAACTCGACGCCAAGCTGGAAGTGGTCGACCTCGGCACCATCACCCCGACGTTGAACCTACCGGGCGTACGCCACCTGAATATCGGTCTCGGCACCGCCAACTTCGTCAACGGCCCGGCCATGACCGAGGCCCAGGGCCAACTGGCCCTGCAAGCCGGCCGCGACAGCGTGCACCGCGCCATCGCGAGCGGCGCGCAGCTGTTTATCGGCGGCGAAATGGGCATCGGCAATACCACCGCCGCCAGTGCCCTGGCCTGCGCGCTGCTGGATTGCCAGGTCAGCGACCTGACCGGCCCCGGTACCGGCTTGAACGCTCAGGGTGTCAGCCACAAAGTCGCCGTCATCGAACGCGCCCTGGCGCTGCACGCAGGCGACCGTGATGACGCCCTGAAAACCCTGTTCAACCTCGGAGGCTTTGAAATTGCCGCGCTGGTCGGCGCCTACCTGGCCTGCGCTCAAGAAGGGGTCGTGGTGCTGGTGGACGGCTTTATCTGCACGGTCGCAGCGCTGGTCGCCACGCGCCTGAATCCCGGCTGCCGTGAATGGCTGCTGTTCGGCCACCGCGGTGCCGAGCCTGGCCATCGTCACGTGCTGCAAAGCCTCAATGCCGAACCATTGCTGGAGCTCGGCCTGCGCCTGGGCGAAGGCAGTGGCGCCGCGCTGGCCGTGCCGTTGCTGCGCCTGGCCTGCGCGCTGCATGGGCAAATGGCGACCTTCGCCGAAGCGGCCGTGGCGGACCGCCCGGCATGACTTTGCACCTGGACCTGCTGCGCCACGGCGAAACCGAACTGGGCGGCGGCTTGCGCGGCAGCCTGGACGATGCGCTTACCGCCAAGGGCTGGGAGCAGATGCGTGGGGCGGTGGTGGAGCAGGGCCCGTGGGACCGACTGGTCAGCTCGCCGCTGCAACGGTGCGCGCGGTTTGCTGATGAGCTGGGCGCGCGCCTGAACCTGCCGGTCACCCTGGAAAAAGACCTGCAGGAGCTACACTTCGGCGCCTGGGAAGGGCAGAGCGCCGAAGCCTTGATGGAAACCGACGCCGACGCGCTGGGTCTGTTCTGGGCTGACCCCTACAGTTTCACGCCGCCGCAGGGCGAGCCGGTGTCGCAGTTCTCCGCGCGTGTATTGGGCGCCATCGCGCGCTTGCATCAAGCCTATGACGGCCAGCGAGTGCTGCTGATCAGCCACGGCGGAGTCATGCGTTTGCTGTTGGCTCAGGCGCGCGGTTTGCCGCGTGAGCAACTGTTGAATGTTGAAGTGGGCCACGGTGGCCTGTTCAGCCTGCAGGTCGAGGCCGATGGCGTATTAAGGGAAGGACTCTGAGCATGTTGCCGTTCTGGATCGCCTTGCAGTTTCTCAGCAGCCTGCCGATTCGCTTGCCCGGCATGCCGCAGCCGCAGGAGTTGGGGCGGTCGTTGCTGTTTTATCCGCTGGTGGGGCTATTGTTCGGGCTGCTGCTGTGGGGCTTGAACGCGGTGTTGATGGGCGCGCCATTGCTGCTGCACGCCGCGCTGTTGTTGACTGCGTGGGTGTTGCTCAGCGGCGGCTTGCATCTGGACGGCCTGGCCGACAGCGCCGACGCCTGGCTCGGTGGCTTCGGCGATCGCGAGCGCACCCTGACCATCATGAAAGACCCGCGCAGCGGGCCGATCGCGGTGGTCACCCTGGGCCTGGTGCTGTTGCTCAAGTTCACCGCGCTGGTAGCGTTGATTGAGCAGCACAACGGCGTCGCGCTGATCCTCGCACCGTTGATTGGCCGCGCTTCGATGCTGGCGCTGTTTCTCACCACACGCTATGTGCGCGCGGGTGGGTTGGGGCAGGCCTTGGCGGACCATTTACCACGCATCGTCGGCCAACAGGTACTGATCCTCAGCGGTCTGGCGTGTATCTTGATCGGCGGTTTCAGCGGCGGGATTGCCGTATTGCTGGCGGCCCTTTGCTTTATCGGCTTGCGCCAGCTGATGGTTAATCGCCTCGGCGGCACCACCGGCGACACCGCCGGCGCGCTGTTGGAGCTATTGGAGGTTGCGGTGTTGGTCGGCCTGGCGCTGTAACAGTTTCTTGCATTTCATTAATCCCGGGTATATACACGCTCTATGCTTGCTTCCCAATGTTTATGCACCAACCTGCGTCGCGCCGCTCGTGGCGTCAGCAGGCATTACGACGGCGCTCTCGACGGCTTCGGGATCAACGTTGCCCAGTATTCTTTGCTGTGTAACTTGCAGCGCCTCGATCAACCGAGTATTTCCAGCCTGGCCGACGCCATGGGCCTGGATCGCAGCACGCTGGGGCGTAATTTGCGGGTGCTGGAGGGCGAGGGCCTGGTGCAACTGGTCGAGGGCGATGACCTGCGCAATCGCCTGGTTCTGCTCACCGAGGCAGGTAACGAACGGCTTGCGGCGGCATTGCCGGCCTGGGAAGCGGCGCAGCAGAAATTGATCGATAAGTTGGGCGCCGAAAAGCGCGAAACCCTGTTGGCCTTGCTGGATGAACTCGCTTAAAGCGAGTTTTTTCGATGATAAGCGGGTATATACCCGCGAGCGGAGAATAAGAAATGACCTCGATGTGGCGCACCAGCGGCTGGATTCTTGTGGGGAGTGCGCTGATTCTCGCGTTGTCCTTGGGCGTGCGGCATGGCTTTGGGCTGTTCCTGGCGCCCATGAGTGCCGAATTCGGCTGGGGCCGTGAAACCTTTGCCTTTGCCATTGCCCTGCAAAACCTGATCTGGGGCCTGGCGCAGCCCTTTACCGGCGCCCTGGCCGACCGCTTTGGTGCGGCCAAGGTGGTGATGATTGGTGGCGTGCTTTATGCGCTGGGCTTGGTGTTCATGGGCTTATCGGATTCAGCGTGGTCGCTGTCCCTGAGTGCCGGATTGCTGATCGGCATTGGTCTGTCGGGAACCTCATTCTCGGTGATCCTCGGCGTCGTGGGCCGCGCCGTTGCGCCGGAAAAACGCAGCATGGCCATGGGCATCGCCAGCGCCGCCGGTTCCTTCGGTCAGTTCGCCATGTTGCCGGGCACCCTGGGTTTGATCGGCTGGCTTGGCTGGTCCGCCGCGTTGCTGGTGCTGGGGCTGATGGTGGCGCTGATTGTGCCGTTGGTGACCATGCTGAAGGACCGTCCGCTGCCCGCGGTAGCCGGCCAACAGACCCTGCGCGAAGCCTTGGGTGAAGCCTGCTCCCATTCGGGGTTCTGGCTGCTGGCGTTTGGGTTCTTTGTTTGCGGTTTCCAGGTGGTGTTTATCGGCGTGCACTTGCCGTCGTACCTGGTGGACCAGCACTTGCCGGCTTCTGTGGGTACCACGGTACTGGCATTGATCGGCCTGTTTAATATCTTCGGCACGTATACGGCGGGATGGCTCGGCGGGCGTATGTCCAAGCCGCGCCTGTTGACCGGTTTGTACCTGCTGCGGGCGGTGGTGATTGTGATTTTCCTGTGGGCGCCGGTGACGCAAACCAGCGCCTACCTGTTTGGCATGGCCATGGGCTTCTTGTGGCTGTCCACGGTGCCGCTGACCAACGGCACGGTCGCGACCCTGTTTGGTGTCAGAAACCTTTCCATGCTCGGTGGGATCGTGTTCCTGTTCCACCAACTGGGTTCGTTCCTCGGGGGCTGGTTGGGCGGGGTGGTCTATGATCGAACCGGTAACTACGATTTGATCTGGCAGGTGGCAATCGTCCTGAGTCTGGTGGCAGCGGCGCTGAACTGGCCGGTGCGCGAGCGCCCGGTGGCACGTTTGCAGGCGCAAATGGGGGTGGCATGAATTCGACCTGGCATTGGCTCGGCGCAGCAGGGGCAGCAGTCCTGCTGCTTCTGGCGTGGTGGGGCTGGCAACAGGGCGGTCTGGCATTGATGCAGTTGGGCATGGCGATCTGTTAAGTTCTGTGTCTGAGACTTTTCAAGGACACCTGACATGCAGATGCGCTGGCTCGCAGTACCCGCTCTGATGGTGGCTTTTGGCGGCGTCGCCATGGCCGCCGATTGCCCGCCGTTGCTTGAAGGCCAACTGCCCAAGCTGCGCGCCAAGGAATCCATCGACCTGTGCCAGCGCTTCGCCGGCAAGCCGCTGGTGATCGTCAACACCGCCAGCTTCTGCGGTTTTGCGCCGCAGTTCAAAGGGCTTGAGGCCTTATACCAGCGCTATAAGGGCCAGGGGCTGGAAGTGATAGGCGTGCCGTCCGATGACTTCAAGCAGGAAGCCAAGACCGGGGAGGAAACTGCCAAGGTTTGTTACGTTAATTACGGCGTGACCTTCACCATGACCGAACCACAGAAGGTCAAGGGCCCGGACGCGGTGCATCTGTTCAAGATGCTGGCGCAGCAGAGCAGCGCGCCGAAGTGGAATTTCTACAAGTACGTGGTGGACCGCCAGGGCAAGGTGATCGCCAATTTCTCCAGCCTGACCAAACCGGATAGTCCGGACCTGATCAAGGCGGTGGAAGAGGCGCTGGCTTCTAAACCCTGATTACCGCCCACTAAAAAGCCCCGCCTCTTTTGCAAGAGAGCGGGGCTTTTTTATGTCGCTTTACATCAGAACTTGTACGTTACGCCCAGGCCGAAACCGTTGGCGCTGTTTTCGTACTTGGCGCTGTAGGAACCCAGTGCATTGGACTTGTTGACTTTGACCGGCTCTTCCTTGAGGTAGGAATAAGCCAGGTCGACAGTCATGTTATCCATCACGGCATAACCCAGGCCCACACTGAAGATGGTCCGGTCGCCAGTAGGAATACGTGGGGAGCGGTCAGTGTTGTTGGTTGGCGACTGGTCGAACGTCAGGCCGGTACGCAGTACCACTTGCTTGGTGACCTGGTACGAAGTACCCAGGGCGTAGGCCCAGGTGTCGTGCCAGTTCTGAGGTTCAGTGATAGTGCCGATGACCGAAGGTGCGAGAAAGCCGTTGGCGCCTGTTACACCTTGGTTCTTGACCGTGATGTCTTTCAGGCGGCTCCAGCGGGTCCAGGTAGCACCACCATAGAGTTTCCAGGCATCAGTCAGGTCCTGGGTTACCGACAGGTCGTAAGACTCTGGCGTATCGATGCTCAGCGAGGCGTCGTAGCGGCCACTGCCAATAGCGCCGGCAGTCGGAGCAGGCGCCGTCACCTCGGTGTGGCCGTCAAGCTTGTAGCTGACCTTGGAGTGGTAGGTCAGGCCGACGCGGGTGGTATCGGTGGCCTGTACCAGTACGCCGACGTTGAAACCAATGGCGGTATCGTCGCCCTTGATCGTGACGTTGGTCGAAGGCACGGCAGGGTTCAGGGTCAGTTCGGATTCCAGCTTGCCGGAAATCCGGTTGATGGTGGGGCCGAAACCGATGGAAACCCGGTCGTTGAACGCGTAGCTGACCGTCGGCTGGAGGGTGATGACAGACACTTTGCTGTAGCTGCCAAACCCGCTGCCCTGGAAGCCGCGTTCATAATCAGTCACCAGGCCGAACGGTGCGTAGACACCAAAGCCGACAGCCCACTGATCGTTGAGTTTGTTGGTGTAGAAGCCGAACGGTACGCCGGTGAAGGGAACCATATCGCCTTTGTTGGTGCCCCTGGAACGGCCGCCGGCATCTTTGATGTCGGTCGAGGCGTCGATGGCTGCAACACCACCCGTAATCTGCTGGCCTTCAAGGCGAGCCATACCGGCAGGGTTGCCATAAACAGTGCTTGCGTTATCGGCAGATGATGAGCGCCCCGCAAAACCGGTACCCATCCCAGCAACGTCTTGTTCGTTGAGGGCGAAGCCGCTCGCGAACACATGGGAGGATGCCATTGCAACGGCGAGGCTAAGTGTCGTCTTGAGCATTACTTTTTTCATTATTAGAACTCCGTGGTGATCACCGCTGCGGAAAGTAACAATATTTTTAAGTTAGCGCTATAGGCTGAAACATAGGAGATAGAGCGGTTTTGTAGGACAATCCGACCAAAATCAACGTTTTTAGCCGAATCTTGCAAGTCACCCGGTCAACAGGCGACGTGATTCATGGGTAAAACACAGGTTTGCCAGGCTTGGGTGAAATCCCGAAGCCGGCCCTGGGGGTGAAATATTTCTTTCCAGATACGCGCCATCGCCAATACATCATCGGCCGGTGGCAGGTTTGGACGGTGTTGTTCCACCAGCAGCCACGCGATGGCGGTGGCGTAACGCAGGTTGACCGTCAGCTCGAGCTGCGGCCCGCTGAGGAAGGCATGCTGGCTGGCGAGGCCGCGAACCAGGCTGGCGCGTTCGGGGTCCAGCGCCAGGTAGTCATCCCACAGCGCACGGTGGCGGGGTTCGGTGATGCTGTAGAGGCCATGGCCGCGGCGGTCGTGCAGGGCTGAGCCAAGTGCCGACTGGCTGGCGGCGATGCCCAGCAGCAGGGATTCGGCAGTCGGGTTATGGCGACCCAGATAAAGCAGGGTGGGCCGGATCACATAACGACACAATTCGCTGGCGGCGATGCCCATAAAAGCCTCAATCCATGAAATTGGTCGGCGATACCTGAGAGGGGGCTTGGCAGCAGTGAATCGGATCTCAGGCTCGCCGGAAGCGGATCATGCCGCTTGAGTTGAAGTGTAGTGTCATATTTGCGACGTAAAGGACTGTTTTTAAAATATTTTCATCATTTAGTTATATCGTTTATATCAATTTAAACTTAGCGCGCCTGAATTTCAGGCAATAAAAAACCCCGGGTTTTAACCTAATGCTGTTCACTTAAGCATTTGAGCCCACGCCGGGCTTCCTAGAAAATCCGATACCAGACCTCTGGCA
>NZ_JAAAFU010000048.1:0-36267 GCF_019352905.1 Pseudomonas sp. Xaverov 83
AGTGGTGGGGCAAGAGCGTTTTGCTTACTTTTGCGCTGTTCAAAAGTGAGCCGCTGTAAGAGCGGAACCCTAGGCGGCCGTTACCTAAATAACGGATATACACCCAAAACCCACTTCAGCCCCGCCGCCCCTCCAGCCACTCCTCCCGGGTAATCTCCCAGATATCCTTGGGCAAACTCCCAGCGACAAACTGCCCCTCATCCGTCCTGACCAACCGCATCCCCGTCCGCTCGGAAATCCTGCGAGACGCCACGTTCGGCGCCGCCTTGGGCACGCGCATCACGGGCCGCTCCAGCACCTCAAACCAATACTCAGTCACCGCCGCACTGGCCTCGGCCATCAACCCCTGGCCCTGCCACTGCGGCGCCAGCCAAAAGCCCCGGTTGTTATCCACCTCATCCATCAGGCTGACATTACCAATCAACACCTCCGGCGCGCTCTTCAGGCGGATCGACCAATGCCATTCCTCCCCCCGCGCCATGGCCGGCAACGCGACATGCTCCAGATAGCTGCGCGCACCATCCGCCGGGTACGGCCAAGGCACCTGAGCATTCAGATAACGCACCACTTCCCAGTGCGCAAACTCCTGCTGGACACCCTCGGCATCCTCCAGCGTCAGCGGCCTGAGGATCAGGCGTTCGGTATACAGCGTAGGTTGCACATCCATGTCGTTACCAAGTGGCAGTGTTGGGAAAGTCCAGGGTCCCGCGATCCACAAAGCGCATGGTGCCGAACAGGCCACCCGCGAGTTTCCCGCGCAACACGTAGGGCAGGTTATTCAAACTCTGGGTCTGGCTCAAGCCAAGGGTCTGGCGCAACACGGAAAACGCCGAAACACTTACCGGCACCGTCAGCACCGTCTCCGAAAAACGTGGGATCGAACCCCCTTGGTCACTCACCCCGGACGCCAGCGGCCGGCCATTGACCTCCAGATCCAGGGCCACGCCGCTGTAGTCGATCGCGGTTTCATTCGGGTTCTGCACCCGCAGCTTCACCGCGAAACGCACTTCCAGGTCCTGGCTTTGCAGCGGCTCGATGCCCACCACGTTGATGTTCACCGGGTCGCGGTTGGGGAACAGCGCGCACGCGCTCAGGGTGAGTAGCAGCAGTGACAAAACCATGAGCTTGCGCATAAAACGGGTTCTCCTATTGCGTGACGTCCGGGTCCTGCATCACTTTGAGGGTGGAGGCTTCCGGATCAAATTCATCTTCTTCCAGTTCTATGAACTCCTCAGGCAGGAAGATGTTCAGCACGATAGCGCAGAACGCACCCACGGTGATCGGCGACTCGAAGATGTTGTGCAGGGTCTTGGGCAGCTCGCGCAGTACTTCCGGGACTGCCGCCACACCCAGGCCCATCCCCAGGGAGATTGCCACGATCAGCACGTTGCGCCGGTGCAGGCCGGCTTCGGCGAGGATCTTGATCCCGGCCACGGCCACGGTGCCGAACATGATCAGGGTGGCGCCGCCCAGCACCGGCTTGGGCATCAGTTGCAACACCGCGCCGATCATCGGGAACAGGCCCAACAGCACCAGCAGCCCGGCAATGAAGTACGCCACGTAACGGCTGGCCACGCCGGTCAACTGGATCACGCCGTTGTTCTGGGCGAAGGTCACCATGGGCAGGCTGTTGAAGGTGGCCGCCATCACCGAGTTGAGGCCGTCGGCCAGCAGGCCGGATTTGATGCGCTTGATGTACAGCGGGCCCTTGACCGGCTGTTGGGAAATCATCGAGTTGGCCGTCAGGTCACCGGCGGCTTCCAGCGGGGAAATCAGGAAGATCACCGCCACCGGGATAAACGCTACCCAGTCGAACGAGAAACCGTATTTGAACGGCACCGGCACGCTGATCAGCGGCAGTTGGGGCAGGGCGGCCAGGTCGACGCGGCCCATCCACCAGGCCACTACAAAACCCAGGGTCAGGCCGATCACGATCGAACCCAGGCGCAGGAACGGGTTATTGAAGCGGTTGAGCACTACGATGGTCAGCAACACCAGGGCTGCCAGGCCCATGTTGCCGGCGGCGCCCAGGTCGCTGGCGCCATAGCCGCCGGCCATGTCGGTGACCGCCACCTTGATCAGCGACAAACCCATCAAGGTGATGATGGTGCCGGTGACCACCGGGGTAATCAGCTTGCGCAGCTTGCCGATGAACTGGCTGAGCACCACTTCGATAAACGCCGCGAAGAAGCAGATGCCGAAGATCGTCGACAGGATCTCATCGGTGCCGCCGCCCCGGGCCTTGACCATGAAACCGGCGCTCAGGATCACGCTGATAAACGAAAAACTGGTGCCTTGCAGGCACAGCAGGCCCGAACCCACCGGGCCGAACTTGCGGGCTTGCACAAAGGTGCCGAGGCCCGACACAAACAGCGCCATGCTCACCAGGTACGGCACTTCGCTTTCCAGGCCCAGCACGCCGCCGACGATCAACGTCGGAGTGATGATGCCGACAAAGCTGGCCAGCACATGCTGCAGGGCGGCGAATATCGCCGCGCTGAAGTGGGGGCGGTCGTCGAGGCCGTAGATCAGGTCGGATTTATAACGGGGGCGAGGGGTTTGATTGTCAGACAAAATACGGGCCCGGGTAGGAAAAAGGAGGCGCAGGATGCCAGAAAGTGCCAGTTGTCAGAAGTGTGAAAAAATATTTCGAAACATCCCCCATTAAATCCTCAAGTCGGCCGATACCGTTTATAGGCCCACATACCTATTACAACAGTGGCGCCAGCCGGTCAGAGCGGCGCGTTGACGCCCACTGACCGTGTCGCGGCAGGGATGCTCGCAGCCACTACTTCTAAGAGCGCCCCCTATGTCCCTTCGTAACCTGAATATCGCACCTCGAGCTTTTCTCGGTTTTGCCTTCATTGCGTTACTCGTCGTTGTCCTGGGAGTGTTTGCGGTCAACCGGATGGCCGTGATTCACCAGGCCACCACGGAGATGGAAACCAATGAGCTGCCCAGCGTCGGTTTCCTGGGGGTGATGACGGAAAACGTCCTGCGTTTGCGCATCCTGTCTTTCCGTGTACTGGTCAACCGTGACCCCGCCGGCTTGCAAGAGGCCCAGACACGCATGGGCGTGTTGACCGACAAGGTGCGCCAGGCCCAGACAGCTTATGCGGCGTTGCCGGCCGAAGGCGAAGAGGCGGCACTTTATAAACAGTTTGCCAGCACCCTGGACGCCTACCTGGTGGCCCAACAGGAAATGATCGAGCTGTCGCGCCAGAACAAGACCGATGACATGCTCAAACTGATCAACTCGCGGATCAAGGACGGTACCGACTTGATGGGCGAACAGTTGAACAAGCTGATTGCCATCAACAGTGCAGGCGCGAAGGTCGCTTCGCTTGAAGCGGGCGACAGTTACCAGAACGCAATCACCGGCATCATCGCGGTGGCTGTGGTCGCTGCACTGATGACTGTGCTGCTGGCCTGGCTGCTGACCCGCAGCATCGTTACCCCGTTGCAAAAAGCCGTTGAAGCTGCCGAAACCATCGCCGGTGGCAACCTGACCAAACTCATTGAAGTCGACGGAAAGGACGAACCAGCTCGCCTGCTCGGCGCCTTGGCCGCGATGCAGAACAACCTGCGCCAGACCATCCAGCACATCGCCGGCTCGGCCACGCAGTTGGCTTCAGCCGCTGAAGAACTCAGCGCCGTCACCGAAGAAGCCTCCAAAGGCTTGCAACAGCAAAACAACGAAATCGATCAGGCCGCCACCGCGGTCAACGAAATGACCGCCGCCGTGGAAGAAGTGGCGCGCAACGCGGTGTCCACCTCCGAGGCTTCCAGTCAATCCAACCAGGCTGCGCGGGAAGGGCGCGACCGGGTGGTGGAAACAGTGGGTGCGATCCAGACGATGACCCAGGACGTGCAAAACACCTCGGTGCTGATCGAGGGCCTGGCTACTCAAGGCCGGGACATTGGCAAGGTACTGGACGTGATTCGCGCGATTGCCGAGCAGACCAACCTGTTGGCCCTCAACGCGGCGATTGAAGCGGCACGTGCCGGTGAAGCCGGGCGTGGTTTTGCGGTGGTGGCGGATGAAGTGCGGGCCCTGGCCCATCGCACGGCACAATCGACCCAGGAAATCGAAAAAATGGTCGCTGGCATTCAGAGTGGTACGGGTGAAGCCGTGCAATCCATGCAGCAGAGCAACCAGCGCACCCAAAGCACCCTGGAAATGGCACGGGCTGCCGGTGTGGCTTTGGAGCAGATTACCCAGTCCATCAGCCTGATCAACGAGCGCAACCTGGTGATCGCCAGTGCGTCGGAAGAACAGGCCCAGGTGTCTCGCGAAGTGGACCGCAACCTGGTGAACATCCGCGACCTGGCGACCCAGTCGGCGGCGGGTGCCAACCAGACTTCAGCTGCCAGCCATGAGCTGTCGCGACTGGCGGTGGATTTGAACGGGATGGTGGCCAGGTTCGTCATCTGATCTGAAATGCGATCAAAAATGTGAGAGCTGGCTTGCCTGCGATGCGGACGCCTCGGTACATCAGGTACACCGGGGTGATGCTATCGCAGGCAAGCCAGCTCCCACAGTAATCAGTGTTTCCAGGCCGCCGGATTCACCAGATTCTTCGGCTTCTCACCCGCCAGCGCCGCCAGCAGATTGTCCACCGCGCACTTGGCCATCGCCTCCCGTGTCTCATGAGTCGCTGAACCGATGTGCGGCGTCGCCACCACATTGCTCAAGCGCAACAACGGCGAATCATGCTGCAGCGGCTCGCGCACAAACACGTCCAGTCCCGCCGCGCGAATAGTGCGCTGTTGCAACGCCTCGATCAGCGCCGGCTCGTCCACCACCTTGCCTCGGGAGATGTTGATAAAGATCGTCTCCGGGCCCATCAGCGCGAACTCTTCAGCGCCAATCAAACCTTCGGTTTCAGCCGTCAGCGGCAAGGTCAGGCACACAAAGTCGGCTTCCCGGAGCAGGTCCGGCAGGCTGCGGTATTGCGCGTCAAAACGTTGCTCCACTGCAGGTTTTGGCGAGTGACTGTGGTAGATCACCGGCATGCCAAACCCGAAGTGCCCACGCTGGGCCAAGGCTTCGCCAATACGCCCCATGCCGATAATGCCCAGGGTCTTGCCGTGCACGTCGCTGCCAAAATGCAGTGGGCCGATGTTCTGGTTCCAGTTGCCGGCGCGCACCATATTGGCCAGTTCCACCACGCGCCGGGCAGTGGCGAGGATCAGCGCGAAGCCGGTATCAGCGGTGGTTTCCGTCAGTACGTCGGGGGTGTTGCTGAGCAGGATGCCGCGCCCGGTCAGGTAGTCGATGTCGTAGTTGTCGACGCCGACGGACACGCTGGCCACGGCCTCAAGCTTCGGTGCCAGATCCAGCAGTTTCGCATCCAGGCGCAGGCTGGCACCGAGCAACCCTTGGGCCGTAGGCAAGGCCTCACGCAGTTTGGCCAGGCCGCTTTCATCCAGCGCCTCGATCAGCGTGACCTCGGCCTGTTCATGCAGGCGGGCCATCAGCGGCGCAGAGAGTTTCTTGTAGAGCACGACAGACTTTTTCATCAGGTCTTTACCTTCAATTCAAGAGAATGCAGCGGGGCGCGCTCGCGGTCACTGGCGCCTGGCTTGAGAAAGATCGTCAACACCACCGACACCAGCAGCGCACCGCTCATCAACAGGTACGAGGCCCCGGGCGATCCGGTGCTGCTGTTGAGGTAGCCCACCAGATACGAACCGCCGAACGATCCGAGGGCGCCCATGCTGTTGATCAGCGCCATGGCGCCGCCGGCGACGTTGGCCGGAAGGATCTCGGGGACGATTGCGAAAAACGGCCCGTACGGCGCATACATGCACGCCCCGGCGATTACCAGCAGGGTGTATGACCACCAGAAGTGTTCGGCGCCCAGCACGTAGGACGCATAAAACGCGATGGAAGCGATCAACAGCGGCGGCCACACAAAGCGTTTGCGCTTTTGCAGTTTGTCCGAGCCCCAGGACACCACCAGCATGCCGATCACCGCCGCCAGATATGGCAGCGCAGACAGCCAGCCGGCCTCGACCATGTCCATTTTCAAACCGGCCTTGAGGATCGACGGCAGCCACAGCACGAAGCCATACACGCCAATGCTCCAGCAGAAAAACTGCAGCGCGAGGATGATCACCTTGGGCGAGCGAAAGGCTTCGGCGTAGTTCTTCACCGCCTTGATACCCACCTGTTCTTCGGCGAGGGCGGTTTCCAGGTCTTTTTTATGCTGGGCGCTCAGCCATTTGGCATCGGCCGGTTTTTCATCCGCCAACTTCCACCAGATAAACGCCCAGATCACCGCCGGCAAGCCTTCGATGATAAACATCCAGCGCCAGCTGAAATGCTGCACCAGATAGCCCGAGACCACCGACATCCACATCATGGTCACCGGGTTGCCGAGGATCAGGAAGGTGTTGGCCCGGGAGCGTTCCGCGCGGGTGAACCAGTGGCACAGGTACACCAGCATCGCCGGCATCACGGCGGCTTCCACCACCCCGAGCATGAAGCGGATCACGATCAGCATGTAGGCGTTGGACACCATGCCGGTCAGGGTGGCCAGGCCGCCCCAGAGGATCAGGCTGACGAAAATCAGCTTCTTGACGCTGCGCTTCTGCGCGTAGATCGCCCCCGGCACCTGGAAGAAAAAGTAGCCGAGGAAGAACAGCGCGCCGAGCAGCGACGACATGCCCGGGGTGATCATCAGGTCTTCGGCCATCCCGGAGGCGGCGGCGAAGCCGTAGTTGGCGCGATCCAGGTACGCCAGGCTGTAGGTGATAAACACGATGGGCATGATGTACCACCAACGGCGGGTGGCGAGTTTCAACGGTTCCATAAGGTTGCTCCTGAGCTTGTTGTAGTTGTGGCAACAGGTAACTGGGTGATGCGGACTAACCGGCTTTCTGGGTGTGGGGCAGATCGGTCCTGAACGGCAAGCCTTCCATGTCGCCACGGCTCTGTACCGCGCGGCTACCGATCCAGTTACCGCGCTGCACGGCCTCGGCAAAGCTGAGGTTTTCCAACAACGCGCTGATCATGCCTACCGCAAAACCATCGCCGGCGCCGACCGTATCGACCACCTTGGCCACGGGTACGGCGGCGACGAAACCCTGGTCCAGTTGTGTGCGGTAATACGCGCCGTGGGGGCCGAGCTTGATGGCCACGGCTTCCACGCCTTGGTCGAGGTAGAA
Source organism: Pseudomonas sp. Xaverov 83 (assembly GCF_019352905.1). Lineage (NCBI taxonomy): Bacteria > Pseudomonadati > Pseudomonadota > Gammaproteobacteria > Pseudomonadales > Pseudomonadaceae > Pseudomonas > Pseudomonas sp. Xaverov 83. Next base: position 7,174 of record NZ_JAAAFU010000048.1, read on the forward strand.
CGCGGCGATGTCGGCCGGGTCTTCAAAACCGGTGAGCAAACGGCCTTCGCTCAATCCCGGCAACACCCAATCCGCCAGGCAGGCGAGGGCGTTGATTTCGCTGATCATGCGTTGCTCGTTTGCCCACAGGGACGGACGCAGGTTCGGGTCGAAGGACACGCTGCGGCCAGCCTCGCGCATTTGCGTCATCAACTGGCGCGACAGCTCGCGAGTGGCGTCCGACAGTGCCGGCGGGATGCCCGTGGCGTGCAGGTGGCGGGCTTGCAACAGCTCGGGCTTGATCGCCTCGACAGACAGGTAACTGGCGGCTGAGCCACGGCGGAAGTACTCCACCTGCGAATCGTCGCCGGCCTCTTCGCGGGACTTGAGTTGAAAACCCGTGGGGTGCAGCGGGTCGACCGCCACATGCCCGCAGTCCAGGCCCTCGTTCTGCAAGGTGTCCACCACAAAACGCCCGAGGGAATCGGCGCCCACCCGGCTCAGCCACGCCACGTTGAAACCCAGGCGCGACAGGCCGATGGCGACGTTGCTGTCGGCGCCAGCAATGCGTTTGTGAAACTGCGCGACCTGGGCCAGGTCGCCGGTCTGTTCGGCGACAAACATCGCCATGGTTTCGCCAAACGACAGGATATCGATCTCAGACATGGGCATTCTCCACGCGGGGCTGGCCAAGGACGGCGAGGGCGGCGACCTGCTGCGCGGTGATCTGCACCAGATCATCACCTTGCAGCGGAAATTCCACGGCCCGGGTAATACCTTGAGTCATATGCTTGAGCAGTTGTTCCCACAGATGCAGGTCGGCGGCGCCCGGCGGCAGGGCCACCAGCTTGCCGTCGGCGCGGCGGGCCACGGCCTTGCAGTGCAGGTAATCCACGTGGCGGCCCAGCAGGCGTGCAGCGGTGGTCGCGGATTGGTCCTGCCACTGCCAGTTGCCGATATCGAAGGTCATTTTTACCGGCACGGCCAGGCGTTCGACTTCGTTGAAAAAACGCTGCATCGGCTCGATGCGCCCGCCGTGCAGGGTCTGGTCGTTCTCCACCAGCAGCTTGACCGGATGCCGATTGAGCAGGGCGCTCAAGCTGTCCAGGTCGTTGGTGTCGGTGAAATAGCCGAGGGAGACTTTCAGCCATCGGGCGCCAAACGCCTGGGCGCGGTCGAGGGTGGCGGCCAGTTCGGCGTTGGGTTGCGAGCGGCCGGCCACCCAGAGTTCCAGGGGCGAGGAGAACACGCATTCCAGGCCTTGATCGGCCGCGGCTTGCGCCAGTTCCAGCGGTTGTTCGGTGGTCAGCAGTTCTTCGCGCCATTCGATACGTTGCGCGCCAGCGGCGGCCAGCACCGAGACGAAACTCAGCTGGCCCTGCTGGCGGACCAGGTCGGCGCCATAGCTGGAAAGGCTGATGGAGACGGGGTATTTATGCATTGTTGTGGACCTCTGAAACCGGTTTCATTTTTATTCGCAAAATGTTGAATTGAACCAGCCGTAGCAGCTGTCGAGCCCGGGCGAGGCTGCGTTGGCGGTGTACCTGACACATCGCAAACGCAGCCTCGCCCGGGCTCGACAGCTGCTACGGGCGCCTGGTGGAGCCTCGAATGATCAGTTGCGGCAAGAAATCCAGGGTGCGCGTCGGCTCGGTATCGCCGCGCAAACGCTTGAGCAAACAGTCGAAGGCCTTGGCGCCGATGGCCTCGGTGGGCTGGGCGAGGGCGGTGATGCCGTTGCCCACCAGCGGGTACCAGTCGAGGTCATCCAGGGCGATCAGGCCCACGTCCGCAAACAGGTCGCAGCCTAGATTTTTCAATGCACGGGTACACGCCAGTGCCGCGATTCCGTTGGCGCAGAACAACGCCTTGGGGCCGGATTTGGCTAGAAACTTTCGCAGACGCTGTTCCAGTTTGCCGTCCAACTCCAGTACCGCGCCGGTCAACATCGGACGGCTGGCAATCTCTGCCTTGAAACTGTCCAGGCGTTCCAGCCGCGAGCTGGTGCCGTCGGTGGCTTCAGTCACCAACAGCAGCTCGCGATAGCCTTGCTGCTCAAGGTGCTCAACGGCCATGCGCACCGCCACCGGGTTATCCAGCCCCACCAGGTCGCTGTGCAGCGGCTCGACCTTGCGGTCCACCAGCACCAGGGGCATTTCCCGTTGCAGCTCCAGCAATTGGTCGAGGTGATGGCCGAGGGTGTTCACGATCAACCCTTCGATGTTGTAGGCACGCAGGGCGGCCAGGTGCTGGCGCTCCTGCTCGTCATCGCGGTCGGTGTTGCACACCACCAGGCTGTAGCCGTGCTGGCGGCAGGCAGTTTCCACGCCATGCATCACGGCAATCGAATAGGGGTTGCGGATGTCGGCCACCAGCATGCCGATCAGGCGGGTGCGCCCGCGTTTCAGGCCGCGGGCCATCTGGTTGGGGCGGTAGCCGAGGTCATCGATGGCCTGCTCGATGCGCAGGGCGATGGCGTCGGAGAGCAGGGCGCGGTCGTCGCCGATAAAGCGCGAAACGCTGGCCTTGGACACACCGGCACGTTCGGCTACGTCAAGCATGGTCACGCGGCTGCGTTGGGCGGCGGAAAAAGAGGTCACGGTGCAGGGCCTTTCTTATTGGAGTTGGAGGTCATCAAGCACCGGCAAGGATGTCTGAAACCGGTTTCAGGAAACACCAACTCAGAAGATCCGTCAAGCCAATGCGGCGCCGACACAGGTGTCGAAACCGACGAGCGGCCATGCCTACCTGTTAGTTTTGACAGTACCCAAGCGTGGTATTTGGGTGCTTAATCCTTGCCAAGGGCATCTCCCAGTGCATCGTCGGCAGGACATTTATATGAACACTTCCAACGCTCGTCGCAGACGTGTCTCTAGAAGCAATATTTTGTCATTTTCCGAGATCAAGGTGCCTATCCTTGATGATGCCGTACCCCCCATCCTCGAGGGGTATATCCCACGCGAGTACCTTGATTCCGATATGGAGGTGGTCATCGAGGAGCTTTGGCCAGAGTCCGCGCCTGCTGGGAGTTTCGACATCCTGGTCGTTCATTGGCGGCGTAGTGGTAGTGAGGGGGAGCCGCTCTTGCGCCGGCGGTTCAATGGCCCGATTGATCCAGATCTTTTTCCACTGCGTATTCCAGTCGAGCGACGGTATCTGGAGAACGACGGCACCGTGTTGCTGAGCTATGAGGTGCTTGAACAGGGCAACTTGCCCACCCCCTCACCAACGCGCGTGTTAGTGCTGGACCGTACGCCCCCCAACAATAATATCTCCCCCCAGGGGCCTGAATTTCCCGTGAGTCTCATCGATGAGGATTATCTGGCTGAGAACCCGACTGTGAACATGCGGGTACCCTTTTACACCGGCCGTCGCGCGTGGGACCGGGTTGAGTATTACCTATCGAATGTGACACCACCACACGACCGGAATACGCCTGATGGTTTTTTTGACTTTCCTACTGAAACTGAACCGTTGGTTTTTCCCGTCCCTGGGGATTTGTTTCGCCTTTATCCAAACGGTCTTCAATACATGCATATCGTGTTGCGCGATCGTTCCGGTAACGCGGGGCCGCGATCAAACCAGATAACGGTCGTTGTGAACCTGGACGCGTCGCCCTCCGACCTCCAGCCACTGGTCATTCCGGCGATGGTTAACGGCTTGATTGATCGCCAGGATGCGCGCCTTGGGGTTGTGGGGAAGGTGCTGTACGACAATTGGCAGGAGGATGACCATGTCACGGTGACATGGGGTTCTACAACGTTATCGCCACAGCGGGTCACAGAGTTGCCCTTTGATGTCCGAATTCCTTGGGAAACGTTGATTGCCCAGGGGGCGGGGCCAGCTTCCGGGGTTGCCACGTACACCATTACTCGCGCCGGTGGAACGCTCCCCACCCTTCCCAGCCCACCGACGATGATCAAATGGAACTTCACGGTGGCGGGGCAAGACCACAGCGGTGCACCGCAACTGCTGAATCTCGATCTGCCTGCCGTGATGGTCTGGGGCGAGGGTTCCACGACAGAGAACCATATTGATATACGTGATCAGGATCAGCGTATTTACGCCAGTGTTCCGTTGTACCACCGGCCTCGGGATGGCGAAGAGTTGACGTTGTATTGGGGAAACTTTCCCATTAACACTGTGCCGGTTGCACACTATACGGTGGATGTAAGTAAGGGGGATGAGGAAGGCAGTATTGTCGAGTTCAGTGATATTCCGTGGAGTGTGATTATGGGGGCAGGCAATGACGACAGAATGCCTGTTTATTACACGACCTCTAATGGCGTTAATGAACAATTGGCCAACTTCACCAGCGTGACAGTGGCCGTGGTTCCTATATTGAGTCTTACACAAGTTCGGTTCCCCAGTGCAACTCCAGACGTGTGGGTAAATTGTCAGACTGTACCCCCCATGTGGGACCATATCCCCGTGGAAATTGCGGCAAATACACAGTTCAGGGAGGGCGATGCGGTCACGTTGAGTTGGCAGGGTTATGAGGGATTTTTTACCGGCCCCATTGAGGGGACCGAAGACTCTTTGCTGCATTTCCTTTCGGCGGAGGAAGTGGAGAACGGCTATGTATTTAAGCAAGATAACTATGAAGAAAAGATAAAACCCATACGGTCGGACAATCCGGCAAGCGTGGGGAGTTCGGCACTGGTGTCTTACGAAGTGCTCCGTGGCACCAGGATCATAGGCCGGGCACGAGAGCGGCAAGTCAAGATTGATCAGCGCTATTCCAGTGGGCGTTATTGCGGTCCTGACGAAGACGGGGAGCAGGACTAGCCTGGCGAGCTTGTGAGTCAGCCCAGTCATAAAGTTGAGCTTCGATAGTGGTCTCAAGTGTTTTAGAGGCGGGGCCAACTATTCGGTTCAAGGCGAGCGATTTCTCGTTTCGTCTGTGACATTGAAGTGGTAACCGGCGTTAATAATTCGCTTATGGAGAACGTAGATGACTATCTTTAATAAAAAGCAACAGGCCGCGCTTGCCTCTCGAAAACTCAATCGAGAGTATGTCTCCAAGTATGGGGGCGGTATTTTTGAGTTTGAGGCGCCGACGTTCAGCTCGCTAAACGCAGACGGGCTGATCTCGGCAGCGGCTTCAAGAAGAAATCTTCCCGTTACGTTTGTAGCCCCGTCGCTTGAAGTACCTGCTATAGAAGCCCGGCTGGAATTGGTGATGCGTGATAGAGGTGTGACAAATTGGGGAGCACCTCTGTATACGCTTCGCTATTCGGGAGCCGGTGCAATCAATGTGGGCGACATTATTGAAAAGGATATTCCTGCCTCCCGCCTGAATGAGGGGCAGTATGAAATTGCCTATATCTTGTATGAAGGCAGTCTCCCTACGCAGTCAGACACCGCGCCATTGGCGGTGGATCTGACGGCACCCTATAAATTCAATGTCGACGACGATGAAGAGCACGATATCCATCCGTTTGCTCCTTTATTACCGACAGACCTGGGGCCGGAAATCGACGAACTCTATGTAGACGAGCATGATGAGGGATTGGTTTGCACCTACCCGAATTACGAGAACTATGGTCGAGCAGACGGTGACACGATCACCGTCTATTTCTCGGAGTATTCCTCATCGCAGCTTGCTACACCGATCGACACAGTGCCGGTGGAAGATAGCCTTGAGTTTGTTATTCCATGGGACCGGATCGAAGTGCTGGAAGCGGGCGCCTACTATTTGTTTTATATCCTGACAGACCTGGCCGGTAACAAAAGCAGGGAATCTGTTCCCCGCCCCGTCCGGCTGAACTTGGTGGGGGTTCCTGATCCTTTGCAGGCGAGGGTGCCGTTGGCGCTGTTGCCGGCTGACGGGCTGATTGATCTGGCGGATGCTCACGAGCCCGGTGGCGTGACGGTGGAAATTCTTCAGTACGCCAATGCGCGAGAGGAGCTGGATGTCATTGACCTCACCTGGGGCGGCGAAAGCGTGGGGCGCTTCAACGTCAGGGATTACACGCCGTTTCCTCTAAGGCTGCCGGTTGATACCGATATCATCTTCGACGTGTATGGTGCCGGCACCGGGGAGGAGGACACGGTTATCGATTACGTGGTTGATCGTAACGGCAACGAATACCCCGCGCCCACGCTAACCATCAAGGTGGATCTTTCCGGCCCCGGCCCCGACCCGACGCCAGACCCGGAAAACTCTCGGCTCAACCTGGTGACCGTGTACGGCAGTGACCCCGACGAGGAAAACCGTTTGCTGCCGGGCGATTTCGGTAACGACGCGACCGTCGAGATCGTGCTGTGGGAGGTTCCTCCGCCGGTACCCGGTATCACCATTACCGGTTATTGGGGCAGTTTTGCGCACCCCTTCGATCCAACCGAGCTGGATGGCGAAACCGGTGGAGACACCGTTACCCTCACCGTGCCTTGGTCAATCATCAAGGAGGTTGGCAATGGCACGATTCCGGTGTTCTATACCTTGAGCTGGGACGTCAATGACAACCTCCAGCGATCTCGTTCCCAGAATGTCGTGGTCGAGGCCAACGTAGTCGTCATGGAGAAGCCGACTTTCGTCAAGGCTGGTGCGAGTATGGCCTGTACGGACCTGAATCCGTTCAGCTTTTCCGCACGTGTCAGAGTGCCGGGCAATACCACCTACTTCCAGAATGGCGCTGTCGTCCGCCTGGAATGGCAGGTGTGCAGCGACGACGCCGGCACTATGCCATTGGGGGATCCTGTACCGTTCGACTCGGACCCGTTGACACCGGATATGGTTTCAAATGGTTTCTTCCTGACGATTGAGCCTTACACCACCGTCATCAGGCCTGCCGGGCGCAACTCAGTCACCATTCAATACTTTGCGACGGTGAATGGCGTTGAGGAGCCGTCTGAGAAGGGCTTTACAAGGACGCTGTTCGCAAACCGGGCTACGCCGCCGCTGTACTGCGAGGAACTGCCGGTTCTCGGGGAGGATGACGCGTAATACGTGTTGTCCAAAGGGCGCTTAGGCGCCCTTTGGTTTTCACCTGTCATGAGCTTCCTTGCGTCGTTGCGTTTCTCCATTCCCGCCATTGATACGCGGTTTTCCTTAGGGTGTTCAGATAATTCCTACATCTATCGTTAGCGCTCATCGGTAATTTTGCGGGCCGTAACTGGCCAGTTTCCACTGCATTCGAAACAGGCCGAATTTTTCTGTGATGGAACGCCTGTTCAACGAGTGAGTGATCATGATTACCCAGTCTCTTTTTAAGTTAAATCCTTTGGCCGTCGTGGTTAAAGTCGCGTCGATTGCATCATTGTTGGCTCTCGCCCCGCACGCTCAGGCAAGGCTGATCGAAAATCGAACCGAGACCATTGACTTTCACGACGTGCTCGACAGCTATACGTTGGAAAATGCCACGCTCAACGTGATAGAGGGACGCACCGAGAGCGTCTATGCCGCCCGCTCCAACCTGAACCTGAGCGAGTCGAGTACCGTCCTCGGCACCGTTGTTGCGCAGGCGGGCTCGAACGTCAATGTGGACTCCAGTCGCGTTGTGGCGCAGGGTGATTTCAATTCGGGTATCACGCTGTACAGCAGTAATGCGTTGATCAATGGCAGCGTGATTTCCAGTGCCGACTACCATGGGTTGGTGGTCAATCGTTTCTCAGGCTCCACCGTGGGTTCCAGCGCGACCGTCAATGACAGCGTGGTTTCCGGGGCTACCGGTGGCGCGGTGGTCGGAGGCCATAGCGTGCTGAACCTGGACCGCAGCATCCTGCAGGGTATAGACGCTGGCAGTTTCGGTTTGCAGTTGCAGGGCGCAGAGGCCCATGCCCGCCAAAGTGTCATCACAGGCGGCCTCAATGGTGTAGTCCTGACGAATGAACCCCGTAGTGTGCTTGCCAATAGCTTGGTACTGGACAATACCCACGTGACCGGCGAAACCGGTGCGGCGATTGTGGTGAGAGGTCTATCGGGTAGAGGGGCCAATGCAACGATTGAGGTGCTCAATGGCTCGACACTGTCCGGTGGCAACGGCAACCTCCTTGAGGTCAAGGATGGGTCTTCGGCCACGGTACGGGTCGACAACAGCCAACTGATGGGCAACGTGATTGTTGAGTCGGGCAGTATCACACACCTGGACTTGCAGAACCGCGCCGCGTTGACCGGTCGCCTGGAAAATGTTTCGTCGTTGAGTATCGGTAGCCAGTCGCTGTGGGACATGACCGGCAACAGCCAGGTCGGCGCATTGAACCTGTCGGACGGGATGATCAGGTTTGGTGCGAGTGACGCCTTTTACCAGTTGGACCTGGCCAGCCTGTCCGGTAACGGCACGTTTGTGATGGGCACCGATTTTGCTCGGGGCTTGACCGACTTCCTCAACATCACGGGTTCCGCCAGCGGCAACCATCAATTGCTGCTATCCAGCAGCGGCGTCGAGCCGGTCAGTGCGAGTGAGGTGCGTATTGTGCATACCGGTGGCGGTGATGCGCAGTTTTCGCTGGTAGGCGGTGCGGTCGATGTGGGGGCGTGGTCCTATGGGCTCAAGCAAGACGGCAACGACTGGTTCCTCGACCCGTCGTCGCGGGTCATCAGCCCTGGCACCCGCTCGGTACTGGCGCTGTTCAATGCCGCACCGACTGTGTGGTATGGCGAGCTGTCCTCTCTGCGTAGCCGCATGGGTGAATTGCGTCACAACGGTGCCGAGTCCGGCGGATGGGTCCGCAGTTATGGCAACAAGTACGAGGCGAAAGGCGGTGCAGGCAATGGCTACACGCAATCGCAACGCGGTTTTTCCCTCGGTGCGGATATGCCGGTGACGGACAGTCCATGGCTGTTGGGGGTCATGGCCGGTCATAGTGAATCAGATCTGGATGTTGGCCGTGGAACGTCGGGCACTATCAAAAGTTACTACGTTGGTGCCTACGCCACCTGGATGGATGAAGACAGTGGCTACTACTTTGACGGTGTGGCCAAGGTGAACCACCTGCGCAATGACTCCAAGGTGGGGTTGAGCGATGGCACACAGGCTAAGGGTGACTACGCTACTAATGCTTTGGGTGTTTCGGCAGAGGTCGGGCGTAATATCAGGTTGGATGATGGGTTCTTCGTTGAACCGTTTGCCCAAGCGTCGGTGATGACTGCCAAGGGCAAGAGCTACCAACTGGATAACGGGATGCAGGCCAAGGGCGATCACACCCACTCGGTCCTGGGTAAATTGGGGGTGACTGTCGGCCGTGATTTTGTGCTCGATAGCGGTAGCGTTGTACAGCCTTACTTGCGCGGTGCGGTCGCTCATGAATTTGCCAAGAACAACAAGGTGTCGGTGAATAACCAGGCGTTCAATAACGATCTCTCGGGCAGCCGTGCGGAATTCGGTGCGGGGGTTGCGGTGTCCTTGTCCCAGAACCTGCAGTTGCATGCCGACTTTGAACATGCGAAAGGCAAGCGTATTGATCAGCCCTGGGGTGCCAACGTGGGCGTGCGTTATAGCTGGTAATCAACAATGCCCTGGATCAAGTGATAAAAAAATGCCCCGGTTTCCGGGGCATTTTTTGTGGGGTCAAACATTGAACAGGATTTGCATACGCTGCTCCTGCCCGCCGACGTCAACGTAGTAAACGTCCAAGGCACCACTGACATGGTTGGTTTGCTCGTTATGGATAAACTCGATCGTGCCGCGCTCGGCTGTATAAGCGGGAGGTGGCGCGTCATTGAGCTCCATATAAATAACCGAAAAACGCTCGTCGGGTTCGTCGGGCCTCAGGGTGTACCGGCCGGAGGGCAATGTTGCTGGATCCGCCAGATACTTGAAAACAACGATTCGCCGGCGGTTGCCAATGCCTAAATCCCGCTGAGTGGCCTCAACCCACCAATAATCGGATTTGAGTTCATGTTTGGGGAAGTCGTCCTTGAACGCCTGAGTCGCGATCGTTCCCTGGAAGTAAACTTGGGCAGTGGATCGGCTGTTTTCACTTACCGCAGATGCAGTTGCAGTACTCATGGTTATAGTCTCCCGCTATCGTCAATAAATGTCCTGTGATGGGATCATTACCCACTTGGGACAAGCCTGTTAAATACGACGGTCTACGTTTGCCTCGTTTGCACGCGCTTTCATTCCATTGCTTTTATTGAAATATTGTCGACGACCAGAAAAGTAATGCCCTGTATTTGCAGCGTCATGTCATGAACCCCGGCGGGGGTGGTGAGTAAGTAGGTGTATGTGTCCCAGCCTCCCTCTCCGCGTAACTCGAGCTCAGGTACGTGATCGGGGGCTATATGAAACTTTACAAGCCCATGGCCGCCGGTTGGCGTTTGCGCATCGATAGAGAAAACAAGTGCCTGCCCGGGAACGACCCTGATGTCCTGCTCGATATAAGCGCCGAGATTCAGCTGACACCGTTGATCGTGGAAGGTCGCCAAATTGGGCGGCGGTGACGAAGTCCATTCATCGCTGTTACGTGAGAAGTCCCCGTTACGGATCAACTCAATCGGTATGGTCGTGCCTTCTTCCTCCACCAGCCTGACGTTATCGAACCAGACGTCCCCTGACGTTCCTGTCAATTGCACGGTTGCGCTGACAGTGCCTGTGGGAGGCGTGAACGTTAATGACTGACGCAACCAGCCTTGATTGCCGGACATCGATATTGACTCATTCACCCCCGAAGGCTGAAAAACCACTGTTATGGAGCCGGTACCTCTGTAAGTAATCAGCGTAAACAGGCTGAGGGTATAGGCCGTTGCGTCAACCACCCGCACCGTTTGCTCGGCCGTTCCTTGAGTTCTGACGATGCAACTGCGTTGGGAAAAATCCACCCTGCCGGGAAGTGTTGCGGTGGCTGTCCAGTGGGTTCCATGGTCGATAAAGTTTCCATTCAGGATCAGGTTCTTATTTAACGGAACGGGTGGTGACATGGCGTGCTCCCGCAGGTCCTGATACCCGGCCTGGCCCGTGCTTTTTGACAAGTGGCTTTATTCAGCGCCATTAACGCCTTGCCCACAACTGTCAGAATTCACAGGTTTGCTCGCCATTCGTCGCCTTTTCTATGCCACCGCTAAAACGCTCAGCCAGGCGGAGCCGAACAACAGCAACGCCATGCCTTGGTTAAAACGCCGCATGGCCTTGATCGAGCGAAACACCCGGCTCGACCCCACCCCCAGCAGAGCCCACACCCCCAGGCACGGCAACGAAATCATAAAAAACGCCAACGACAGGTACAGCACATGGCTCTGGCGCGCCTCACCGTTGCCAGCAAACACACTGACCACCGCCAGGGCCATCATCCAGGTCTTGGGGTTGATCAATTGCAGGCTGGCGGCACCCGCCAGGCCCAGGCGTTTTTGCGGGGTGTTCGGGTCGATGGCTTCGGCCGGGGCGCGGAAGATCTGCCAGGCCAGATAGCTGAGCCAGGCCACGCCCACCCATTGCATCGCGGCCTGCACTCTGGGCAATTGCGCCAGCGACTGGCCCACGCCCGAGCCCACTAGCAACACAATCCCCGCCGCGCCCATACAAGCACCCAATACGATAGGCAATGCAGCCTTGAGCCCATAACGCGCGCTGTTGCTCAGCACCAGGATATTGGTCGGGCCGGGGGTGATGGAGGCGACGAAGGCGAATAACAGAAAGGGCAGCAGGGTAGGGAACATAGTGGTGAGACTCCAATCAGCAAGGCAATGGAGTCGATCTTCACAAGCGGCCCGCTACCTGTCTGGAAGATTTGAGCAGCGCTTGCGGTACGCCGCCGGTGTCATGCCATAGGCCCGCACAAACCAGCGGCCCAAATGGCTTTGGTCTGCAAAGCCCAGGCTGCTGGCGACCTCGGCAGGTTGTTCGCCCTTGGCCAGCAAATGGCGGGCACGGGCCAGGCGCAGTTGCACCAGATAGGCATGGGGCGGCAGGCCGAAGGCGCTCTTGAAGGCACGGGTCAGGCGGAAGCGGTCTACGCCGGTTGCCAGGGCCAACTCATCCATGCCGACGTCCTGATGCAGATGGGCGTGCAGGTACTCGCGGGCCTTATGGGCCACCAGAGGCAGGCGCGGGTCCTGGTGATAGCGCTGGCGCCAGTGCAACTGGCCGGTCAGGCGTTCCAGCAAGTGGTCGAGGGCGCGCTGGCGCACGATGCGCAGTTCGCCGCTGTGCAGGCTTTGAAACGCCTGGCTGGTGGCAAGCGCCAGGCGAGGATCGCTGGCAAGGGTGGTGGCAAACCCCAGCTGACTGTTGGCCGGGGCTTCCTCGAACACCGCCGCCACTTCCCGCTGCAACCACTGCGGGTCGAGGTACAGCATGCGGTAGGTAAACCCGGCTTCGGTAGGGGCGTGGCCATCATGGATTTCCCCTGGCTCCAGCAGAAATACCTTGCCGGGGGTGCTTTGGTGCCGGGTGCTGCGGCAATTGAATTGCTGCACGCCTTGCTCCGTGACGCCCACCAGGTAGCTGTCGTGCCAGTGCGGATCGTAGGCATGGCCCTCGAAATGCGCACGCAGGGTCTCGATGCCGGTGTCGGCGTCCTGGGACAGGTCGATCCAGTTATGGGCGGTCATAAAGCACCGATGACAGGTAAACGTTGTCGCCAGTTAGCGCGCCCGGGCGGGCGCTCGTCTAGAAGTTTTGTGCAGCTCAACCAAACAGCCCGGCGGCAATGTTGATCGAGAACCCCAGAATCGCCGTATTGAACAGAAATCCGATCAACGATTGCCCCAGCACCACCTTGCGCATGGTGCGCGTGGCAACCCCGACATCCGCGGTTTGCACCGCCACGCCGATGGTGAACGAGAAGTACAGGAAGTCCCAGTAATTGGGAGTGCGCAAATCCTCGGCAAAACGCAACGCCGGCTCCGGGCCGTCCCAGGTGTAATACAGCCGCGCGTAGTGCACGCTGAAAATCACCCCGATCAGCAACCATGAGCCCACCACCGTCAGGCCGGTAAAGCCGTAGTGCAACAGGCGTTGGCTATCGCTCAGGTCCTTGGTGCCCACCAGGTTCAAGGTGATGGTCGCCAGGCTGGCAATCGCCGCGATGCACACCATGAACAGCACCAGGCCGGCGTTCTCGTCCTCGATCTCGGCGATGCGTTTTACATCGTCGGCGCGAGAGTGGCTGGTCAGCCAGAGCATCAGCACCAGGTAGGTCCAGACGCCTGCGTTCCAGCCGATGAGGATTTTGCTGATGATCGTATCGGCCGGAGCCAGGAGGCCCACCGCCAGGCCCAATACGGCGGCGGTGGACAGGCGAGGGTGGGTGCGGGCGAGGAAGGGCATGGGAACTCGATGGGCCAGGGTTTGCGTTACCTTAGCCCACCTGAGTCCTTTGTTCAGCTGTCTTTGTGGCGCTTTTTCACCAGCTTCATCACCACCACGAAGAACACCGGCACAAACACCACTGCCAGCGTCGCGGTAACCATCCCGCCGATCACCCCGGTGCCGATCGCCTGCTGGCTCGCCGAGCTGGCACCGGTGGCGATCGCCAGAGGCACCACGCCGAGGATGAACGCCAGGGACGTCATGATGATCGGCCGCAGACGCAGGCGTGCAGCCTTGAGCGTGGCATCGATCAGGTCTTCGCCCTGGTCATACAGGTCCTTGGCGAACTCGATGATCAGGATCGCGTTCTTTGCCGACAGGCCGATGATGGTAATCAGGCCGACCTTGAAGAACACATCGTTGGGCATCCCGCGCAAGCTCACGGCCAATACCGCGCCGAGCACGCCGAGGGGCACCACCAGCAGCACCGAGGTCGGAATCGACCAGCTCTCATACAACGCCGCCAGGCACAGGAACACGATCAGCAGCGACAAGCCGAGCAACAGCGGTGCCTGGGAGCCGGACAAGCGCTCCTGCAACGACAGGCCAGTCCATTCCTGGCCGAGGCCCGCAGGCAACTGGCTGACCAGGCGCTGAATCTCTTCCATCGCCTCGCCCGTACTGTGGCCCGGCGCCGATTCACCGGATATCGCGATGGCCGGGTAGCCGTTATAACGCGTCAACTGGGCAGGGCCCTGGATCCAGCGCGCTTCGACGAAGGCCGACAGCGGCACCATCTTCCCGGCGTTGTTGCGCACATGGATTTTCATCAGGTCCGCCACCTGGCTACGCTGATCACCTTCGGCCTGCACCACCACCCGCTGCATGCGGCCCTGGTTGGGGAAGTCGTTGATATACGCCGAGCCGATGGCCGAGGACAGCACGTTGCCGATGTCGGCAAAGGAAATGCCCAGGGCGTTGGCTTGCTTGCGATCCACCTCAAGCTGCACTTGCGGAGCTTCGGCCAGGGCGCTTTCACGCACGTTGGCCAGGATCGGGCTTTTCTCTGCAGCGGCCAGCAGTTCGGTACGGGCCTCCATCAATGCGGCATGACCCACGCCACCACGGTCTTGCAGGCGGAACTCGAAACCACTCGAGGTGCCCAGGCCATCCACCGGCGGCGGCAAAATCGCATAGGCAATCGCGTCCTTCAGCTCGGTAAAGGCCGCGTTGGCACGGTCTGCAATGGCGGCGGCGGAATCCTTGCTGCTGCGTTCCGACCAATCCTTGAGCGTGGTAAATGCCAGCGCTGCGTTCTGCCCCGAGCCGGAGAAGCTGAAGCCCATGATCATCGTGGTATCGCCCACACCCGGCTCGCCGGCGTTATGCGCCTCGATCTGCTCGGCCACCTGCACCGTGCGGTTCTTGCTCGCACCCGGCGGCAGTTGGATGTCGGTGATGGTGTAGCCCTGGTCTTCCACCGGCAGGAAGGAGGAGGGCAGGCGGGCGAACAACACCCCAAGACCCACCACCAGCACCAGATAGATCAGCAGGTAGCGGCCACTGCGCTTGAGGGCGTAGGCCACCCAGCCTTCATAGCGGTCGGTGAACTGCTCGAAGCGCCGGTTGAACCAGCCGAAGAAGCCGCCTTTCTCATGGTGCTCGCCCTTGGCAATCGGCTTGAGCAAGGTGGCGCACAGGGCCGGGGTCAAGGTCAGGGCGAGGAACGCCGAGAACAGGATCGAGGTGGCCATCGACAACGAGAACTGCTGATAGATCACGCCCACCGAACCCGGCATGAACGCCATCGGCAGGAACACCGCCACCAGCACCAGCGTGATGCCGACAATCGCCCCGGTAATCTGGCCCATGGCCTTGCGCGTAGCCTCTTTGGGCGACAGGCCCTCGGTGACCATGATCCGCTCGACGTTCTCCACCACCACAATCGCATCGTCCACGAGGATACCGATGGCCAGCACCATGCCGAACATGGTCAGCACGTTGATCGAGAAGCCCAGCAACAGCATCGTCGCAAAGGTACCCATCAAGGCGATCGGCACCACCAGCGTCGGGATCAGCGTGTAACGGATGTTTTGCAGGAACAGGAACATCACCGCAAACACCAGCAGCATCGCCTCGCCCAGGGTGTACACCACCTTGGTGATGGAAACCTTCACGAACGGCGAAGTATCGTACGGGATCTTGTACTCGACATTGGCCGGGAAGTAGCGCGCCAGTTCGTCCATCTTCGCCCGTACCAGGGTCGCGGTGCTCAAGGCGTTGGCCCCCGGCGACAATTGCACGCTGACCGCAGTGGACGGCTTGCCGTTCAGGCGGGTGGAGAACTGGTATTCCTGGCTGCCGATTTCCACCCGCGCCACGTCACCGACGCGCACGGTGGAACCGTCCGGATTGGCCTTGAGCACGATGTCGGCAAATTCGGCCGGGGTCGACAGCTGGCCTTTCACCAGGATCGACGCAGTGATTTCCTGAGTCTTGGTACCCGGCAAATCACCAATGCTGCCCGCCGACACCTGGGCGTTCTGCGCCGCGATGGCCGCGTTGACGTCCGCGGGGGTCAGGTTGAAACCGATCAGCTTCTGCGGGTCGATCCAGATTCGCATTGCGCGCTCGGCGCCGTACAGCTGGGCCTTGCCCACACCGTCCAGGCGCTTGAGTTCGTTCATCACGTTGCGCGCCAGGTAATCGCTGAGCGCCACGTCATCGAGCTTGCCGTCGCTGGAGGTCAGGGTGACCAGCAGCAGGAAGCCGGCGGAAACTTTCTCCACCTGCAAGCCTTGCTGCGTCACGGCTTGGGGCAGACGCGGCTCCACGGCCTTGAGACGGTTTTGCACGTCAACCTGGGCCATCTCCGGGTCGGTGCCCGGCTGGAAGGTCGCGGTGATGGTGGCCGAACCGAGGCTGCTCTGGGATTCGAAATACAGCAGGTGATCGGCGCCGTTAAGCTCTTGCTCGATCAGGCTGACCACGCTTTCGTCCAGGGTTTGCGCAGAGGCACCCGGGTACACGGCGTAGATCTCGACTTTCGGCGGCGCGACGTTGGGGTACTGCGCCACCGGCAACTGCGGGATGGCGAGGGCGCCGGCCAGCAGGATAAACAGGGCGACCACCCAGGCGAAGATCGGGCGGTCAATAAAGAACTGCGGCATTGTGAACTATCCCTTTCTTACTGGCCGGATGCCTGGGCGATTGGCGCGGGGCTGTCGTCAACCTGGACTTTCTCGCCAGGGCGGGCGTGTTGCAGGCCTTCGACGACGATGCGGTCACCAGCCTTGAGGCCGCTGTTGACCACCCAGCGGTCATTGACCACCGAGCCCAGTTCCACCGGTTGCTGGCTCACGGTTTGCTCGGAGTCCAGCAGCAACACCATCGGAATCCCGGCGCTGTCGCGGGTGATCGCCCGTTGCGGCACGCTGATGCCTTGCTGGTCGACGGCTTGCTCCAGGCGTACGCGAATAAAGCTGCCGGGCAGCAGGTCGAGGTCCGGGTTGGGGAATTCGCTGCGCAAGATGATCTGCCCGGTGCCCGGGTCGACGCTGATCTCGGCGAACAGCAACTTGCCCGGCAGCGGGTACAGGCTGCCGTCATCCTGGATCAGCGTGGCCTTGGCCTGGTCCTGGCCGACTTGCTTCAAGTGCCCGGCGCGGAAGGCTCGGCGCAGGTCAT
Organism: Pseudomonas sp. Xaverov 83; assembly: GCF_019352905.1. Lineage (NCBI taxonomy): Bacteria > Pseudomonadati > Pseudomonadota > Gammaproteobacteria > Pseudomonadales > Pseudomonadaceae > Pseudomonas > Pseudomonas sp. Xaverov 83. The sequence goes on from NZ_JAAAFU010000048.1 coordinate 24,033, forward strand.
TCAGCTCGCGGGTGGATTGGGTCAGGTCGGCGTGGATCGGGTCCAGTTGCTGGATCAGCGCCATCGGCGTGGCTTCGTTCTGGCCCACCAGGGCGCCTTCGGTCACCAGCGCGCGGCCGATGCGCCCGGAAATCGGCGCGGTGACCGTGGCATAGCCCAGGTTCAACTTGGCCCGCTGTACGGCGGCCTGGTTGGCGGCCACATCGGCTGCGGTTTGCCGGGCGGCGGCGCGGGCGTTGTCGTATTCCTGGCCGCTGATGGCGTTGCCTTCCACCAGTTGGCTGTAGCGCTGCTCTTGCAGGCGTGCCTGGAACGCATTGGCCTCGGCCTTGCGCAGGCTGGCCTGGGCGCTGTCGAGGTCGGCCTTGAACGGCGCCGGATCAATCCGGAACAGCACATCGCCCTGTTTCACGTCGTGACCTTCCTTGAACACCCGCTGCAACACCACGCCGGCCACCCGGGCGCGCACTTCGGCGATGCGCGGCGCGGCAATGCGCCCGCTCAGTTCGCTGGTGATGGACAGGGGCTTGGCTTCAAGGGTTTCGATCCGCACCTTGGCCAGCGGTGCCTCGGCAGCTTCGTCCGCCGACTTGCCACACGCGCTCAGCGCCAGTGTCAGGGCCAACAGGCAAAACGGCGCAAACAGATTCTTCGACATGCTCATATCCCAATATTGACTGGCGCATCCTACGGTCGCCCCCGCCACAGTGCTGTGAAGCTCTGTAGGTGGTGTGTGAAGAAATGTAAGGTGCGGCCCACAGATGCACGCGGGCGTATATCCTTCATAACCGCCGAACCTTACACGATCTTCCTGACACCGAAGATCAAATGTGGGAGCGGGCTTGCTCGCGAAAGCGCTGTTTCAGTTAACGCATACGGCGCCTGACACACCGCTTTTGCGAGCAAGCCCGCTCCCACATTGGATTTGCGTACTACTCAGAAATTGTATTATTTGGAAATACCATGCCCAACATTCTTCTGGTGGAAGACGACGCCGCGCTCTCCGAATTAATCGCCAGTTATCTGGAACGCAACGGCTATCACGTCAGCGTGCTCAGCCGTGGCGACCATGTGCGTGAGCGCGCGCGGCTCAATCCACCGGACCTGGTGATCCTCGACCTGATGCTGCCGGGCCTCGACGGCCTGCAAGTCTGCCGGTTGCTGCGGGCCGACTCGGCCACGCTGCCGATCCTGATGCTTACCGCCCGGGACGACAGCCACGACCAGGTGCTCGGCCTGGAAATGGGCGCCGACGACTACGTCACCAAACCCTGCGAGCCCCGGGTATTGCTGGCCCGTGTACGGACCCTGCTGCGCCGCAGCAGCCTCACCGAACCCCAGGTGGCCAACGACCAGATCCTGATGGGCAATCTGTGCATCGACTTGTCGGAACGCACCGTGACCTGGCGCGACCAGCCGGTTGAGCTGTCCAGCGGTGAATACAACCTGCTGGTGGTGCTGGCCCGGCACGCCGGCGAAGTGCTCAGCCGCGACCAGATCCTGCAACGCCTGCGAGGCATCGAATTCAACGGCACCGACCGCTCGGTGGACGTGGCGATCTCCAAGCTGCGGCGCAAGTTCGACGACCACGCTGGCGAGGCGCGCAAGATCAAGACGGTATGGGGCAAGGGCTACCTGTTCAGCCGTTCCGAGTGGGAATGCTGAGCCATGTTTCGCGTCCTGATTCGGCTGTACCTGATCACCATCGTCACCTTCGCCGCCGCGATCTACCTGGTTCCGCGGGCGGTGATCCAGCTGTTTGAACACCGTTACATGAGCTACAACATCGAGCAGTCCCGGGGAATGCAAAGCCTGATCGTCAAGGAGTACCAGCGGGTGCCGGTGGAGCAGTGGGCCAATGTCACCGTGCGTCTGTCGGCGGATTTTGCCCCGCTCAAGGTGCAACTGCTGCGCATCCAGGACGCCAGCTACACCCCGGAAGAGCAGCGACTGCTGGAAAAGGACCAGATGGTGGTGCGCCTGGGGGAGTGGGGCTGGGCGGACGACGTCAGTTCACCCCTGGACGACCAGCTGGTGGTCAAGGTCTCGGTCCCGCCGGACCCGCTGGACATGAACCTGTTGTACTGGAGCATGAACGTGCTGATCGGCGCGGCGCTGCTGGCGTGCCTGCTGTTCTGGCTACGGCCCCACTGGCGCGACCTGGAACGCCTGAAAAACACCGCCGCGCAACTGGGGCAAGGCAACCTTGCGGCACGCACAAAAATCCCCCCCAGCTCCAACATCGGCAGCCTGGCGGCGGTGTTCGACACCATGGCCAACGACATCGAACAGTTGCTCAATCAACAGCGTGATTTGCTCAATGCGGTCTCCCATGAACTGCGTACGCCACTGACCCGCCTGGACTTCGGCCTGGCCCTGGCGCTGTCCGACGACCTACCTGCGGCCAGCCGCGAGCGCCTGCAAGGGCTGGTGGCGCACATTCGTGAGCTGGACGAGCTGGTGCTGGAGCTGCTGTCTTACAGCCGCCTGCAAAACCCGGCGCAAACACCCGAGCAGGTGGAAGTGGTGCTGGATGAGTTCATCGACAGCATCCTGGGCAGCGTCGACGACGAGCTGGAAAACCCGGATATCGTGATGGATGTGGTGCTGGATTGCGCGGTGGAGCGCTTCACCCTGGACCCGCGCCTGACCGCCCGGGCCCTGCAAAACCTGCTGCGCAACGCCATGCGCTATTGCGAGCGGCGGATTCAGGTGGGCGTGAAGGTGTGCCCCAAGGGCTGTGAGATCTGGGTGGACGATGACGGCATTGGTATTCCTGTAGATCAGCGGGAGAGGATCTTCGAGCCGTTCTACCGGCTGGACCGCAGCCGTGACCGCGCCACCGGCGGGTTTGGACTGGGCTTGGCCATCAGCCGGCGGGCGCTGGAGGCCCAGGGCGGAACCCTTACGGCAGAAGCCTCGCCGTTGGGCGGCGCCCGGTTCCGGCTCTGGCTGCCGAGCTGAAGAACACCACAAAACCATTGTGGGAGCTGGCTTGCCTGCGATAGCGGTGGGTCAGCTTGCATCGTTGTTGACTGATACACCGCCATCGCAGGCAAGCCAGCTCCCACATGTGATCTTCATCGGTCTTCAGTCCCGCTTTTGGCGCATGCACAGCCTTACCTGCCGTCACACACCCTTGATATAGTTCGGCCCTTATTCCAGCCGCCAGTCAAGGATCACTGCCATGTCCGAATACCAAGCCTTTGTCGTCGAACTCAGCGGCAACGTCGCCCATGTGCAGCTCAACCGCCCGGAAAAGATCAACGCGATGAACGCAGCGTTCTGGACCGAGATCATCGACATCTTCCAATGGGTCGAAGACACCGACGCGGTGCGTGCCGTAGTCATCAGTGGCGCCGGCAAGCATTTCTCCTCCGGCATCGACCTGATGATGCTGGCCTCGGTGGCCAACGAATTCGGCAAGGACGTAGGCCGTAACGCGCGTCTGCTGCGGCGCAAGATCCTCGAACTGCAAGCTTCCTTCAACGCCGTCGACACCTGCCGCAAGCCGGTACTCGCCGCGATCCACGGCTACTGCATCGGCGGCGCCATCGACCTGATCAGCGCCTGTGACATGCGCTACGCCGCCGAAGACGCGCAATTCTCCATCAAGGAAATCGATATCGGCATGGCCGCCGACGTCGGCACCCTGCAACGCCTGCCGCGCATCGTCGGCGACGGCATGCTGCGCGAGCTGGCCTACACCGGCCGCCAGTTCGGTGCCGAAGAGGCCCGCAGCATCGGCCTGGTGAATCGCGTGTACAGCGATCACCAGAGCCTGCTGGCCGGCGTGATGGACATCGCCCGGGAAATTGCTGCCAAATCCCCGATCGCGGTCACCGGCACCAAGGCGATGATCAGCTACATGCGCGACCACACGATCAATGACGGCCTGGAATACGTTGCCACCTGGAACTCAGCTATGTTGCAATCCAACGACCTGCGCGTGGCCATCGCGGCCCATATGAGCAAGCAGAAACCCGACTTCGTGGATTGACTGAACATGACCCCAGGCTGGATTACCACAACGCTGCTGGACAACGACGCCCCGGGCGGCTGGGCCGTGGCCCGTAGCCGTGAAGGCTTTTTACACGACCAGAACGGCCCGCTGTTTCCCCGGGAATGGCTCAAGCGCCAGGACCTCTCGGTGTTTGTCGAGCACGGCATCGGCCATCTGGACGGCGAGCCGGTGTACCTGCTGGAGCTCAATAGCCCAGCCGATGTACCGGGTTGCGGCTGGCAGGGCCTGCGGGCGTTCATGCTGCAAGGCGACCACACGCTGTACAAAGTTCTCGGCTACGCCGCGCAAATCGGCACCTGGGCCCGTGAACACCGTTTCTGCGGCAGCTGCGGCCAGGCGATGGTGCAGGTGCCACGGGAGCGGGCGATGTTCTGCGAGGCCTGTGACCTGCGCAGCTACCCGCGTATCTCGCCGAGCATGATCGTGCTGGTGACCCGTGGCGACGAGATACTGCTGGCCCGTTCGCCGCGCTTTGTCACGGGCGTCTACAGCACCCTGGCGGGGTTTGCCGAGCCAGGTGAGTCAGCCGAGGACTGCCTGATTCGCGAAGTGCGTGAAGAAGTGCAGGTGGAGGTCAGGAACATCCAGTACATGGGCAGCCAGTGCTGGCCGTTCCCGCACTCGATGATGCTGGGCTTTCACGCCGAGTACGCCGGCGGCGACATCGTGCCCCAGGCCGACGAGATCGAAGACGCGCAGTGGTTCAACATCCATGAGCTGCCGCCGTTGCCGGCGTCCCGCTCGATTGCGCGCTACCTGATCGACCTCTACCTGGCCCGTCGCTTAGGCCACGCTGAACCAGTGCTGCCAGGCTAGGCGCACCGTCAGGCCGAGCACGACGGTGATGAACACCGGGCGAATGAACTTGGCGCCGCCGCTGATGGCGCTGCGTGCGCCAAAGAACGCACCGCACATCACCGACACGCCCATGCACAGGCCGACAATCCAGTCCACCGAGCCATTGAAAATGAACACCGTCAGCGCCGCCGCGTTGCTGACGAAGTTCATGCTGCGCGCCACGCCACTGGCCTTTACCAGGTCGATGGGGTGCAACAGCATGGTGCTCACGGTCCAGAAGGCCCCGGTGCCGGGGCCGGCCACGCCATCGTAGAAGCCCAGGCCGAAGCCTTGGGTGGATTGCCATTTCTTCTTGATCGGCGCGTCGTTATCCAGCGCCGCCTTGGGCGTGCCGCCGAACAGCAAATACAAACCGCAGCCGAACACAATCACCGGGAGCATCTTGTTCAGGGTTTCGGCGGGCAGGTAATGGGCGACGACGGCGCCGGTGAGTGCGCCGATCAGCGTGCCGACGATGGCATGCACCCACTGGCGCGGATGAAACAGCTTGCGCCGGTAGAAGGTAAAGCTGGCGGTGGCCGAGCCGAAGGTGGAGCTGAGTTTGTTGGTGCCCAGCACCAGGTGGGGCGGCATGCCGGCAGTCAGCAGGGCAGGCGTGGTGAGCAGGCCGCCACCGCCGGCGATGGCGTCGATGAAACCGGCGATAAAGGCAACCACGGCGAGGATCGCCAGGGTGGTGAGGTCAACGCTGAGTTCGAAGGGCATGGGCAGGACTTAGTCGGCAAGGCGCGGCAAGGGCTGCGCGAAAGGCCGGTATCTTACCGATTAGCGTGGGGGCCTGCGACTATGATCATTCCCACGCTCTGCGTGGGAATGCCGTATTGGACGCTCCGCGTCCTGCTGCCGCAAGGGCGACGCAGAGCGTCACGGGATGCATTCCCAATGTGGGAGCGGGCTTGCTTGGCTATTTATGTGTTTCGACCCACTCCAGTGCGGTACGCCAGATGCAAATCCCCAGGAAGTACGCCGACATCAGCAACCACAGGCCCAGGGTCAGGCGATTGGTGTACGGGAAGTCGATCACCAACAGCAGGCTGCACAGCAACCAGATGGTGGTCACGGCGATATTGAGCGGCATGAAGCGCTTGACCCGGAACGGGTGCAAGAACTTCATTGGGGTCACGGTCAACAGCGCCAGTACGATCACCGTCAGCAAGGTGATCCAGGCCGCTGGCTGGATGATGTAGACGCACAGCGCAACCACGTTCCAGGCCGCAGGGAAGCCCTGGAAGTAATTGTCCTTGCTCTTCATGTTGACGTTGCAGAAGCAGAACAGCGACGACACCAGAATCACCGACACCGTAAACAACGGGGTGAAGTCCGGCAGGGCGATATAGCGATAGATAAACAACGCCGGAATAAACACGTACGTCAGGTAATCAATCACCAGGTCCAATACCGAGCCGTCGAAGCTTGGCAGCACCGTTTGCACGTTCACCCGTCGCGCGAGGGAGCCGTCCACTCCATCCACGATCAGGGCCAGGCCCAGCCACAACAGGCAGGCCTTAGGCTGGTTGTCGAGCAGTGCCAAGGTGGCCAGGAAGGCCAGTACTACGCCGGTCGCGGTAAAACCGTGGGCGCCCCAGGCCTTGAGACGGGCTACATGCAGGGTCGATATCACAGGGGCGTTCTCCAAAAGGTGAAACAGGGCAGCCGACGGGGTAACACCGTCGAATCTGGCCAGAGTGTGCAGGTATCGACCGGGAAGGGTGGGATAAGGTTCACCACCCGGCGTAATGGTAAGCGTAGCAAGCGTAGGACGTTTCGGCATCAGCCTTGGCGAAACACCAACGCTTTTAAGCCGCTTTGCGGGTCGATATCGGGAAATTCCGGCGGGTTTTCCAGCCGCTGCTCAAAGCGCAGGCCAGGCGCTTCGCGGGTTACGCCGTCGATCAGGAAGTCTTCGCCGAACGCCGGGTCGTTCATGCACGCCAGTACTGTGCCTTGAGCCGTGAGCAAATCCGGCAGGCGGCGCAGTACGCGCTGGTAGTCTTTGGTCAGCAGGAAACTGCCTTTCTGGAACGAGGGCGGGTCGATGATTACCAGGTCGTACGGGCCACTGTTGGTGACCTTGGCCCAGGACTTGAACAGGTCGTGGCCGAGGAAGGTCACCTTGCTCAGGTCATGGCCGTTCAGGCGGTGATTGTCGCGACCACGGCTCAGTGCGCCACGGGCCATGTCCAGGTTCACCACATGCTCGGCGCCGCCTTCGATGGCGGCCACGGAAAACCCGCAGGTGTAGGCGAACAGGTTCAACACCCGCAGGCCTTGAGCCTGTTCACGCACCCAGTTGCGGCCATAACGCATGTCGAGGAACAGCCCGCTGTTCTGTTTTTTGCCCAGGTCGATCAGGTAACGCAGCCCGCCCTCGGTGATGGTCAGTTCGTCAACGGCCTCGCCCAGCAGCCACTCGGTGGTGCTTTGCGGCAGGTAACGGTGTTGCAGCGCCACGGTGTGAGCGCCGTAGGACGACCAGTCGATCTGCACCAGCATCTGCTTCAAGGCCTCAAGTTCGGCGGCCCCGGGCTCCTTGAACAGCGAGACCAGCACCACCCCTTGCAGCCAATCCACCGTCAATTGCTCCAGGCCCGGCCAGCAGCGGCCACGCCCGTGAAACAGGCGCCGGGTCTCGGCGGGGACGGTTTGCAGGGCGGTCAGCAAATGGGTGTGCAGGGTGGCGAGTGCGTCTGGGGTCATCGGGCAGCGTCGGTCATTGAGCGGGCGGCATTTTAAACACAATTGCGGGGTTTTCGGGGCTTGAAGCACAACGTGCTTTGAATTGGTCGATTGGCAGTGATTTGTGCTCAAAAGGCTGCGAGAGGCTGCGTATAACAGTCAAAAAATCCCCTGGCGCCGACATAAACTGGAAAAAAAGCCCGGAGGTGCCCATGAACGGTTTCGCGAGTGCAGTGAGTCAGACAGCGATGGACCAGGAAGAACTGGCCGAATGGCGCGATGCCCTGGCCTCCCTGGTGGCCAATGCCGGACCGGAGCGGGCGCGAGAGATCCTCGACATGCTGGCTGAGGCCGGCGGCGGACCGCACATCGCCTGGAAACCCCGGCACGGCACGCCCTATATCAACAGCATCGCCGTGGAGCGGCAACCGCCGTTCCCCGGCGACCTGGCCACCGAAGAGCGCCTGGCCTCGGTGGTGCGCTGGAACGCCCTGGCCATGGTGGTACGCGCCAACCAGGCCTATGGTGAGCTGGGCGGGCATATCGCCAGCTACGCCAGTGCGGCGGATTTGTTTGAGGTAGGCTTCAACCACTTTTTCCGTGCCCGCAACGACAGTTTCGGCGGTGACCTGGTGTTCTATCAGCCGCATTCCGCCCCGGGCATCTATGCCCGCGCCTTCCTTGAAGGACGCCTGAGCGAGGCTGACCTGGCCCACTATCGCCAGGAAATCGGCGCCGGCAAGGCCGGCGCCCGTGGCCTGTCCAGCTATCCCCACCCGTGGTTGATGCCGGACTTCTGGCAATTTCCAACCGGTTCCATGGGTATTGGCCCCATCAGCTCGATTTTCCAGGCGCGGTTTATGCGCTACCTGCAGCATCGCGGCTTGCAGGACACCACCGATCGCCACGTATGGGGCGTGTTCGGCGATGGCGAGATGGACGAGCCGGAAAGCATGTCGGCCCTGACCCTGGCCGCCCGTGAAGGCCTGGATAACCTGACCTGGGTGGTCAACTGCAACCTGCAACGGCTCGACGGCCCGGTGCGGGGCAACGGGCGGATTATCGACGAGCTGGAAGCCTTGTTCGCCGGTGCCGGCTGGAACGTGATCAAGCTGGTCTGGGGCTCGGACTGGGATGCCTTGCTGGCTAAGGATGCTGACGGCTCGCTGGTACGCACCTTGTCGCAGACCGTGGACGGACAGTTCCAGACCTTCGCCGCCAAGGACGGCGCCTACAACCGCGAACACTTCTTCGGCCAAAGCGAGGCGCTGTCCAAACTGGTTGAAGGCATGAGCGACGAGCAGATCGACCGCCTCAAGCGCGGCGGCCATGACATGGTCAAGATCCATGCCGCCTATCACGCCGCACGCCGGGTCACTGGCAAGCCGACGGTGATCCTGGCCCAGACCAAAAAGGGCTTCGGCATGGGCGAGGCCGGGCAGGGCAAGATGACCACTCACCAGCAGAAGAAGCTCGACCGCGATGCCTTGATCGCCTTCCGCAATCGCTTCCAGTTGCCGCTGTCGGATGAGCAGACCGAGTCCCTGAGCTTCTACAAGCCGGCCGAAGACAGCCTCGAAATGCGCTACTTGCACCAGCGCCGTGCCACCCTCGGCGGGTATGTGCCGAGCCGTAGCCAGCAGGCGCCTGCGGTGAACGTTCCGCCAGTGTCGGGTTACGCTGCGTTTGCTACCCAGGCGAACGGCAAGGAAATGTCCACCACCATGGCCTTTGTGCGCATGCTCACCAACCTGCTCAAGGACAAGGCCCTCGGCCCGCGCATCGTGCCCATCGTCGCCGATGAGGCGCGCACCTTTGGCATGGCCAACCTGTTCAAGCAGATCGGCATCTATTCCAGTGTCGGCCAGCGCTACGAGCCGGAAGACATTGGCTCGATCCTCAGCTACCGCGAGGCCACCGACGGGCAGATCCTTGAAGAAGGCATCAGCGAAGCCAGCGCCATCAGCTCCTGGGTAGCGGCGGCCACCAGCTATTCGGTGCATGGCCTGCGGATGCTGCCGTTTTACATCTACTACTCGATGTTCGGTTTCCAGCGCGTCGGCGACCTGATCTGGGCCGCCGCCGACCAGCGTGCCCGTGGCTTCCTGCTGGGCGCCACCGCCGGGCGCACCACCCTGGGCGGCGAAGGCTTGCAGCACCAGGATGGCAGCAGCCACCTGACCGCTGCCACCGTGCCCAATTGCCGCGCCTACGACCCGGCGTTTGCCGGTGAATTTGCGGTGATCCTCGACCACGGCATGCGCCAGATGCTGGAGCACGATGTGGACGAGTTCTACTACGTGACCCTGATGAACGAAAACTACCCGCAGCCGAGCCTGCCGGAAGGTGTCGAAGCGGCAATCATCAAAGGCATGTACCGGCTTAGCGGGCAGCCCGATGGCAAGGTTCGCTTGCTCGGCTCGGGCACGCTGGTGCGTGAAGCCCAGGCAGCGGCGCAATTGCTGGCGGACGATTGGCAGATTGAAGCTGAAGTCTTCAGTGTCACCAGCTTCAGCGAACTGGCCCGAGACGCCCGGGAAGTGGAACGCTGGAATCGCCTGCATCCGCAACAGCCGGTGCGGCACAGCCATCTGGCGGCCTGTTTGCCAAAGGGCGCGCCGGTGGTGGCGGTTTCTGACTATGTAGGGGCGGTGCCGCAGATGATTGGGTCGTACGTGGATTCGGCGTACACCGTGCTGGGGACGGATGGTTTTGGTCGCAGCGATACCCGGGCGGCATTGCGGGATTTCTTTGAGGTGGACCGGCATCACATTGTGCTGGCGGCACTGACAGCGTTGGTGGAGCAGGGGAGTCTGGAGCGGGGCGTGTGTCAGCAGGCGATCGAGCGGTACGCGTTGCAGACCGATCGCGAGCCGTCTTGGGCCTCCTGAGCGAAGAAGATCAAATGTGGGAGCTGGCTTGCCTGCGATAGCGGCGGGTCAGCTTGCATCTTTTGTGACTGATACACCGCCATCGCAGGCAAGCCAGCTCCCACATTTTTTCGTGGTGTGGCTTAGAGCGTGGCTATCAACGGCGCCCCAAACGACTCCCGCAGAAACCCCGGCGCGATGTACCGCTCGTAATGCGCCTCGGACAACAGAAAAAACTCCCGATCAATCGCATCCCGCAAATCTGCCAGACTTCGCTCGCGAAACTCCGGCAACAGCGCCAACCCATACGCATCCAGCTTCGAAATCACCCGCGCGCCCCGGGCAATCAACTGGTACGCCCAACAATACGGCGACTGGTGGGGCACAAACCGGATCTTGCGGTCTTCCAGTTGCTGACGCAAACGCTGCGGGTCCAGCACCTGTAGCTTGCTGGTCATCACCTGCACCAGCAGCTGTTCCAGGCGCAACCACACCGCCTGTTTCTCCTCGGCGTTGTAGCCGTTCCACTGAATCACTTCATGGTGATAACGCTTGCAACCCCGGCACACCAGGTCTCCGTAAACGGTGGAGCACAGGCCGACGCAGGGTGTCTTGATGGTTTGATTGGGCATAAATAACGACTGCTTTTCTAATCAAGAAAACGTGGGTTCATTTTCAATCCGGGGATGAAAGTGTTAGCGCGTTTTGTCGGTTCTTCTTTGTGGCTGAGCGAGTAAAGATGGTCGCATTCCACACGGAGTACCCATCATGAAAACCACCCTGAAACCCCTGGGATCCTGGCTCTGCGCAGTGATGATTGCTGTCGCGAGCAGCGTATCCGCAAGCCCGCCTTCTAACGGAGTTACCGTCATGAACACGCCACTGGTATCGATCGCAGTCCTCAAGGCCAAACCCGGTAAACAAAAGGCGCTCAAGGACGGCTTGTTGTCGCTGGTGGAGCCTACGCGGACGGAGCCCGGGAACCTTGACTATGTGTTGTTTGAACTGCGGGACGAACCCGGCACGTTCTACATGCGTGAAGCGTTCAAGGACCAGGCGGCACTCGATGCGCATTTTGCGACGCCGTACTTTCAGCGGTTTGCCGCAACGGCCGATGATTTGCTCAGCGAGCCATTGAAGCTGATATTTCTTGAGCAAGTCTCGCACTGAACATTGCCTCTGGGCCGCCGTTCAGCGGCCCAGAGGCCAGGTTGTCAGTCCCAGCTCAGCGCGCCGCCGGTCTGGTACTCGATCACACGAGTCTCAAAGAAATTCTTCTCTTTCTTCAAGTCCATGATTTCGCTCATCCACGGGAACGGATTGGTGGTGCCTGGGTATTCTTCTTTCAAACCAATCTGCGACAGGCGACGGTTAGCGATGAATTTGAGGTAATCCTCCATCATCGCCGCATTCATGCCTAACACCCCACGCGGCATGGTGTCGCGAGCGTATTCAATCTCCAGCTGAGTCCCTTGCAGGATCATCTGGGTCGCTTCTTCCTTCATCTCGGCATCCCACAAATGCGGGTTTTCGATTTTGATCTGGTTGATCACATCGATACCGAAGTTCAGGTGCATCGACTCATCCCGCAGGATGTACTGGAACTGTTCGGCTACGCCGGTCATTTTGTTGCGACGGCCCATGGACAAAATCTGGGTGAAGCCGCAGTAGAAGAAGATGCCTTCCAGGACGCAGTAGTACGCGACCAGGTTACGCAGCAATTCTTTGTCGGTCTCAACGGTGCCGGTTTCGAACTTCGGATCGGAGATCGAACGGGTGTACTTCAAGCCCCAGGCAGCCTTTTTGG
>NZ_JAAAFU010000048.1:36485-55789 GCF_019352905.1 Pseudomonas sp. Xaverov 83
AGCGGTGGAGAAGAAGCCGAGGTTGCGCATCACGATGCGGCGTTCGTCGTCGGTCAGGCCTTCAGGGTTTTTCCACAGCGCGATGTCGGCGGTCATGTTGACCTCTTGCGGCATCCAGTGGTTGGCGCAGCCGTCGAGGTACTTCTGCCAGGCCCAGTCGTACTTGAACGGCACGAGTTGGTTGAGGTCGGCGCGGCAGTTGATCATGCGCTTTTCGTCAACGGCGACGCGGGCGGCGGAACCTTCCAGCTCGGCGAGGCCTTCGGCGACGTCGAGTTTGTCGAGGGCGGCCTTGGCGCGGATGATCGCGGCGGAGTCGCTGGCGGTCACGTTACGTGCTTCAAGGGCAGCGGCAGCGCCGGCACCGTCGAGGCGATCCATGTTGGCTTCGGTGGCGTGGCCGGCGTTGGCGCCTCGGATGACTACGTCACCGGTGTCTGGTTGATCTGCTTCATCCCAACTCAGCATTGAATTGCTCCTTCGTGGTCCGTTTGACGGCGTGGGCTTCGATTCACCCAGCGTGTTCAAAAATGTGCGTTTTGCAGGCTTCAAGGCGTTGAAATACAGCTCGCAGTGTGGTCGGCATTCAGCGTTCTTGCACACTATGTAGTGGTTGTCTGTGTTTGTGGGCACACTATATGGGGTGTAACAACGATGGTCAACGCACAAGATGTACGGTCTTGAGTGGCTGGCATGACGTGGGTCAGCTATAAAGGCCGGGATCATTGACTCCAATCAGGACCTCAAGGGAATGAACAATCTGCTGATCCGCGCCGCCCGTCTGGAAGACGCCGAGGGCATTTTCCAGGTGCATAAAAACTCCGTCGAAAACCTCTGCAACGCCGATTACGGCCCGGACCAGATCAACATGTGGCTCGACGGCCGCTCGCCCGAGACCTATCGCGAAGCGATCATCGCCGGCAACTTCTGGCTGGCCTGCACCGATACGCTTCAGGGCTTCGTGGAAATCGACGGCCATGAAGTCAGCAAACTGTTTGTCCGGGGTGAAGCCGCGGGGCAGGGCGTTGGTGCCCGATTGCTGCGCGAGGCCCTTCAGCATATTGAAGCCGCCGGCCATCCCAAGGCGTACCTCGAAGCAACCCTCACCGCCGAAAAATTCTACGCTGCTTTCGGCTTTCGCAAGATTGGCGAGGGCACCTTCAGCCGGGGCAACAGTCCGGTCTCCATTGAGATCATCAAGATGGAGCGTGCTTTCCATGGGGCATGAGAAAAACTCACACCCCCATGACTTTTAATGGTTACGGCCGCCACCCGGGCCAGTGCTAAAAATTCGCAACCAGCTCCCCATAACAAAAAAGAGCGTTTGCGAAATGAAAGCACTTGATCTGTACATCGGCGAAGGCTTCGAAGGCCCAGGCGTCAATGCTGCCCACATCAACATCCTGATCGGCCCACGCAACGGCCCGGCCGGCCAGGCGTTCGCCACCAGCCTCGCATCGCCAAGCCAGGGCCATTGCCCGTTCATGGTGATTGCCCAGCCGAACATCCCGGTCAAACCCATGACCCTCTACGTCAACAAGGCCGCCATCGGCAGCGACTTGCACGGCAATGCCACCTGGGGCGCGTCCCAGGCCGGGATCGCCAAGGCGGTGCTCGAAGCCTTGCTCGACGGCACCCTGCCGCCGGAAGCCGAGGACGAGTGGGCCATCGTCACCGCCAACTGGGTCAACCCGGCCTGCGATGACCTGGATGCGGTCTACCTGAACAACTACAACGCCTGTCGCACCGCGATCCGCGCCGCCCTCACAGGCTTGCCCCACACCGCGCAACTGGCAGACGTGGTCAACCACATCAGCAACCCTTTCTACACGCCAAAAGCCTGAGGACATCCCCATGCAATATATTCGTTTGGGCAACTCCGGCCTGCAAGTCTCGCGCCTGTGCCTGGGCACCATGAACATGGGCACCCCGGACTGGAAACCGTGGATCTTCGATGAGAAGCAAAGCGAACCCATCGTCGCCCACGCTCTGGACAACGGCGTCAACTTCATCGACCTGGCAGACTTCTATTCCGCAGGCGTCGGCGAAGAAGTGGTAGGGCGCATCCTCAAGCGCGTTGCGCGCCGTGAAGACATCGTGGTCACCACCAAGGTCGGCTACGGCACCCGCAGCGGCATCAACGCCAGCGGCCATTCGCGCAAGCACATCATGGACAGCATCGACGCCTCCCTGAGCCGCCTCGGGATGGATTACGTCGACGTGTTCATGCTGCATTACTTCGACGTGAACACCCCGGTGGAAGAAACCATGGGCGCCCTCAACGACATCGTGCGTTCCGGCAAGGCGCGCTACATCGGCGTATCCACCATGCTCACCGGGCAACTGGCAAAAATCCTCATGGCCTGCGAGCGCAATGGCTGGGTCAAGCCGATCAACATGCAACTGCAACTGAACTGTGCCTACCGCGAAGAAGAGCGCGAGATGATCCCGTTCTGCCGCGACCAGGGCCTGGGCGTCTCGGTGTTCAGCCCGCTGGCCCGTGGCTTGCTCACCGGTGAAGTGCAGTCGACCCGCAACCAGACCGACTTCTTTACCCAGCAGATGTACAGCGACCAGGCGTCGTTCGATATCGCCCACTCGGTGCAACGCGTGGCCCGTGCCCGTGGCGTGTCCAACGCGCAGATCGCCCAGGCGTGGGTAGCCAACCACCCGGGTGTGGACGTGATGCTGGTGGGCGCCGACACCACCGCGCAATTTGATAGCGCGCTTGCAGCCCTCGACACCCAATTGGATGCCGAAGAACTGCACGAGCTGGAACGCAACTACACGCCGTGCGATGTGATCAACGACTACACCGCCGGCAAACGCATCCTGCGCAGCGCCCGTCCGGGCCTGGACCGCTTTAACCTGATAGAGGCCGTGGCATGAACCCGCTGATTCGCACAGGCAATTTCATCGATGGCCAATGGTCCAGCGGTGGGCCGGTTTACCCGGTGCTCAACCCGGCCAATGGCGCGCAAATCGCCGAGGTGCAACGCGCCGGAGCCGAGGAAACCAACCTGGCCATCGCCGCCGCCAACCGTGCGTTGCCGGCCTGGCGCAAGCTCACCGCCAAGGAACGCAGCCAGCGCCTCAAGCGCTGGAGTGACTTGATGCTGAGCAACCAGAAAGACCTGGCCCACTTGCTCAGCCTCGAACAGGGCAAGCCGCTGGCCGAAGCCATGGGCGAAGTGGTCTACGCCGCGAGCTTCCTGGAGTGGTTCGCCGAAGAAGCCAAGCGCGCCTATGGCGACGTGATCCCGAGCCACAAGGCCGATGCGCGGATCATCGTGACCAAGGAAGCGATTGGCGTGGTCGCGGCGATCACCCCGTGGAACTTCCCGCTGGCCATGGTCACCCGCAAGGTCGGCCCGGCGCTGGCAGCGGGGTGCACGATGATTCTCAAACCGTCGGAAGAAACCCCGTTATCGGCCTTCGCCCTGGCGGTGTTGGCGGAGCAGGCCGGGATTCCGGCCGGCGTGTTCAATATCGTTTCCGGCGATGCCGTGGCCATCGGCGGCGCGCTGCAAGCCTCCAGCGTAGTGCGCAAGCTGTCCTTCACCGGCTCCACCCGCACCGGCAAGCTGCTGATGCGCCAGGCGGCCGATACCCTGAAAAAGGTTTCCCTGGAGCTGGGCGGCAACGCGCCTTTCATTGTGTTCGACGATGCCGATCTGGACGCCGCAGTCAAAGGCGCCATGGCCTCCAAGTTCCGTAATACCGGCCAGACCTGTGTGTGCGTCAACCGCTTCTTCATCCAGGACGGCGTCTATGACGCGTTCACCCGCAAACTGGCCGAAGCGGTATCGGCGATGCGTATCGGCAGCGCGCTGGAGGGCGAAACCGAACAAGGCCCGCTGATCAACGCCGCGGCCCTGGCCAAGGTCGAAGCCCACGTCGGCGATGCTTTGGAGAAAGGCGCCAAGCTGCTGTGCGGCGGCCGTCGGCATGCGTTGGGCGGGACGTTCTTTGAACCGACCATCCTTACCGAAGCCCACGGCGAGATGTTGATCGCCCAGGAAGAAACCTTCGGCCCGGTGGCGGCCTGCTTCCGCTTCAAGGATGAAGCCGAAGTGCTGCAACGGGCCAATGACACACCGTTTGGCTTGTCTGCCTACTTCTACAGCCGCGACATCGGCCGCGTGTGGCGCATGGCCGAAGGCCTGGAAGCGGGCATGGTCGGGATCAACGAAGGGATCATCTCCACCGAAGTCGCCCCGTTTGGCGGGATCAAGGAGTCGGGCCTGGGGCGTGAAGGTTCCAAGTACGGCCTGGAGGATTACCTGGAGATCAAATACCTGTTGATGGGCGGCCTCTGACCCATTCTTCCAAACAACAAAGATCCAATGTGGGAGCTGGCTTGCCTGCGATAGCGGCGGGTCAGTCACCCATTATCCAACTGACCCACCGCTATCGCAGGCAAGCCAGCTCCCACAAAAAAGCCCACACACCACAACCGGCTTGCCCGCTGTTACTCCGTCAAAAACAAAAATATGGAGAACACCATGTCAACTCAATCGATAAAAATCGACGACCTGCCCATCGGTCGCTTCCACATTAAAATCGCCGGCCTGACCTTCGGCGCGCACTTCACCGACGGCTATATCCTCGGTCTGATCGGCATCGCCTTCACCTTGCTCAGCCCACAGATGCACTTGGACGCCTTCTGGCAAGGCTTGATCGGCGCTTCGGCCCTGATCGGGCTGTTTATGGGCAGCCTGTTTTTTGGCTGGATCTCCGACACCCTCGGCCGGCAGAAAATCTTCCTGGTCAGCTTCGTCCTGATCACCGTGGCCTCGGTGATGCAGTTCTATGCCGAAACTGCCATGGGGCTGTTCCTCTGCCGCGTGTTGATCGGCATCGGCCTGGGCGGCGATTTCAGCGTCGGTCACGCGATGCTCGCCGAGTTCTCGCCGAAGAAGCATCGCGGTGTGCTGCTCGGCTCCTTCAGCGTGGTCTGGACCGTTGGCTACGTGGCCGCGACCTTTGTCGGCACCGCCATGCTCAGCCTGGGCGATGACGCCTGGCGCTGGATGCTGGCCTCGTCGGCGATCCCCGCCGGGCTGATCCTGATCGCCCGCATCGGCACCCCCGAGTCGCCGCGCTGGCTGGTTAATAAAGGCCGGATTGCCGAAGCTCGGGCTATCGTCAAAAAACACCTTGGCGAACACGTGGTACTCGATGAAGAACCGTCGACGCAAACCCGCTCCGGCTACGGCGTGCTGTTCAGCCGCGAATACCGCAAGCGCACCGCGTTCAACTGCCTGTTCTTCGTGTGCATCGTGATGCCGTACTTCGCCATCTACACCTTCCTGCCGTCGATCCTGCAGAAGATGGGCCTCGCCGAAGGCTTTGGCACCGAGTTGCTGCTTAATTTGCTGCTGATTATCGGCGCCTTGATCGGCATCTGGTGCACCGTGAAGTTCTCCCGGCGCGGGTTCCTGATCAACTCGTTCATCATCCTGGCGGCGGCGCTGTTCCTGCTGGCGGTATTGCCGGGGAGCATGGCGTGGTTGATGGTGCTGACGTTCGGGGTGTTCACTCTCGTGCTGTCGGCCGTGAGCAACCTGGTGGGCGTGTTCCCGGCTGAGAGTTTTCCGACTGAAGTGCGGGCCAGCGGGATTGGCCTCGCCACGGCAGTCAGTCGCCTGGGTTCGGCGGTGAGTACCTTCCTGTTGCCGGTGAGTGTGGCCGGGATCGGCCTGAGCCCGACCATGGGCATCCTCGCCGCTATCCTGGTGCTGGGGGCGATCATCTCCTGGGCCTGGGCGCCGGAAACCAAGGCGTTGACCTTGAGCCAGGCGTGCAAGGCCGAAGCACCGGTGTCAGGGATTGCTCACCCGGTTCAACCACTGCGTAAACAAGCGCACCTTGGATAAACCCTGCTTGTCACTCGCCACATCCAGCCAATAGCCATAGGGGCCGATCACCTCCACCGGGGTGATCGGCAGCAGGCTGCCATTCGCCAGTTCGCGCTCGATCATCTGCCGGTCGATCACCGCCAACCCACCGCCGGCCAGTGCGGTGTGGATCACCTGGTCCAAGGTGCTGAATTCCAGGCCCTGGTCCGCATCGATGTCCTCCCGGCCCATGGCCGCCAGCCAGTTCTCCCAAACCTTCAAGCGCTTGCCGTCATGCAGGATGTGCAGCAGGGGAAAGCGCCGCAGGTCAGGTGGCTGGCCGTCGCTGAACAGTTCCGGGCTGGCGACGGCGATGTGGCGTTCCATGACCAACAGTTCACTGCTGCAATGCGTGGCGGGTTCAAGGCCGAAGCGGATCTGGCAGTCGATTTCCGCCAGGCTCGCGTGGCTGCTCTGGTGGGTGACGCTGAGGTTGATATCCGGGTAGCGCTCGCAAAACCTGCGCAGGTGGGCGGACAGCCAGCGGGTGGCCCAGGTCGGCGGGGCGACAATGCGCAGGCGCTGGCGCAGGTTGGGCACGCGCACAGCTTGCAGGGCACGTTCGATATGGTCGAAGGCATCGCTCAAGTGCGGGGAGAGGGCGAAGCCGGCTTCGGTCAGGGACAGGCCCTGGGGCGTGCGGATGAAGAGGGCGACGCCTAGGTAGTCTTCCAGTTGTTTGATCTGGCGGCTGACGGCGCCCTGGGTGACGTTGAGGCCCACGGCGGCCTGGCTGAAGCTGCGGTGGCGGGCGACTTCTTCGAAGACGCGGAGCATGTTGAGGGCGGGCAGTTGGCGCATGAAATGGATTCCACACCTGTTGTTTTTATGGTGTCAGGACTGACGCTATCGCAGGCAAGCCAGCTCCCACATTTTGACCGCGGCGCCGATCAAATGTGGGAGCTGGCTTGCCTGCGATGAGGCCAGTTAAAACGCTGGAGATCTTAAGTCAGAAGTAGTACCCAATGTTCATATATAACTGATTCTCCCACTGGTTACTCCCCCCAGCCCCCAGGCTCTCGGTATAGCTGCTCCCGCCAATATACGGATCATTCTTGCCGATCAACCACTCCGTCGCTACCCACAATTTACTGACCGAAAACGACGTTCCCAAAATCACCCGCTGCGACGTCTTGAACTGATCCTCGGATTTATCAAACGCACTGTAGTTGGCATACAGCTTCACGCCGCTGATCTGGTCAAACAGGTACTTGCCGCCCACGTCATAGCTCAAGTCCGCCACATACAAGTTGCCCCGGCTGGCCACATTGAAGGTGCCGTCGTACCCGCCCAACGTCACCACACTGTCGGTGCCGGGGTTGCGTGGCGACATCTGCTGGCGTGCCGCCTGCAATTGCACGCCCCATGGCCCGTTCTTGCCCAGGTAGTGGATCGCCACCGCGTTGCGCCGGCCATCGTCGTTGGTGTCCTTGTTCTCCAGGGTGGAGGTCAGGCCGGAAAGCCCCACTTCCGATTTCCAGTCCCCCAGGTCCATGGCCTTGGCCACCCGCACCACCACGGTATTGCGTTCCTGGTTATTGCTGCCGTCGCCCACGTAGCTGTCGGCCTCGGAGATCACGCTGGAATAGGTCACGCCCTTGCTCGTGCCTTTGCCTTGCCACGCGGGGCGCAGGTAGTAACCGGCCTGGATGTTCCAGTCGCCGTTTTGCTGGATGTACTTGGCGCCCACCTGCTGCACATCTTCCAGGCCGATGACGTTACCCAGGGTCTCGTAGAAAGTGCTGCCGAAGTACGGCTGCAAACCAAACGGCACGGTGTTAAGGCCCACTTGCACCTGCTGGTCGGGGTTGAATTTGTAGCCCACCCAGGCGAACTTGGCGAACTGGATATCGCCGTAGTTCTTGGTGTACTGGTACGGGTAGGAGCGCCCGTAGAACCGGTACTGCGCCTCGCCGATCCAGGTGTCGGAGTTGTACTTGGCGCTGAGGAACGCGGTATCCAGGCCGAACTTCTGGATGCCGCGATCCGGGTCGTAGTCCCAACGGGCGCGTATGGCGCCGCCGAGGTCCAGGTTGTCGGTGACTTGCACGGCCATGGCCGGTGCCGCAAGGGCGCCGAGCACAGGGACCAGGGCGATGTAACGAAGGGTTGGTCGCATGGTTTTGCTCTCGTTATTGGTTATTTTTTGGCAACAGCAGCCCCTTGCCGCAGCGAACGCTGCGACGCGGGGTAAAGGGTTGGCTCAGTGCGCTTGCGGGCGAATCAGCCGCAGCGGCGGGCCGGCGGCGGGCAGCTCCGAGGCGCCGGGGGCGGCCGCCAGCAAGGTCTGGGTGTAAGTATTCCGGGGGCGCAGCAGCACTTGCTCGGCAGTGCCGTATTCCACGACTTCACCCTGGCGCATCACCGCGATGTAGTCGCTGATCTGCGCCGCCACCCGCAGGTCGTGGGTGATGAACAGGATGCTCAGGTTCAGGCGCTGTTGCAGTTCCGCCAACAGCTCCAGCACCTGTTTCTGCACCGAGACATCCAGGGCCGACACGCTCTCGTCGGCGATCAACACTTCCGGGCGCATCGCCAGGGCGCGGGCGATGCCGATGCGCTGGCGCTGGCCGCCGGAGAACTGCCGGGGCTTGCGCTTGAGGGCGTCGCGCTTGAGTCCCACTTGTGCCAGCAAATCACCGGCTTCAGCCCACGCATCCTTGGCTGACAACCCGCGCAGTTGCGCCGCGCGGGCGATGATGTCACCCACCCGATGCCGAGGATTGAGGGAGCCGTACGGGTCCTGGAAAATCATCTGGATGCGCCGCCGATTGGCCGCCAGCGCAGAGCCGCGCAGGGCCAGGAAGTCGGTGTCGCCGACCCACACATGGCCACTGTCGCTGTCCACCAGGCGGATCGCCGCTTTCACCAATGTACTTTTCCCCGAGCCCGACTCGCCCACAATCGCCAGCGTCTTGCCCCGAGGCAGTTGCAGCGAGACATTGCGCAGCGCCGCCACCGAGCTGCCGCCGACGGTGTAGGTCTTGGTCAGGTTCTCGATGCGTAATGCCAGTTCGCCGTCGACGCTTGGCTTGTGCAACTCCGGGTGCAGCGCCGGCACCGCCGCAATCAGCTTGCGGGTGTAGGCGTGGGCCGGGGCGTTCAGCACCTGGTCGCGCTCGCCGATTTCCACCAGCCGGCCACCTTCCATCACCGCGATACGGTCGGCAATCTGCGCCACCACGCCGAAGTCATGGGTGATAAACAGAATGCCGTGTTGCCCGCGACCGCGCAGTTCACGCACCAGCTTCAGCACTTGCGCCTGAGTGGTCACATCCAGCGCCGTGGTGGGTTCGTCGGCGATCAGCAAATCCGGATTCATCGCCAGCGCCATGGCAATCACCACCCGCTGGCATTGGCCACCGGATAACTGGTGGGGAAAGCTGTTGGCGATGCGTGGTGGGTCTGGCAGTTGGGTGGATTCCAGCAACGCGAGCATGCGCTCGCAGCGCTCAGCGGCAGGCATCTGCGGTGCGTGAATATCGAAGATCTCTTCCACTTGCTTGCCGATGCGAATCGCCGGGTTAAGCGCCGCCATGGGCTCCTGGAAAATCATCGCAATACGGTTGCCCCGCAGCTGGCGCAAACGTTCCTCATCGAGGGTGCAAATGTCATCGCCGAGAAAGTCGATCACGCCTTCGGTATGCCGCAAACCCTTGGCGTAGTCGCCCATGATCGCCGCAGACAGCACGGACTTGCCGGAGCCGGACTCGCCGATCACGCAGAGGATTTCACCCTTGCGCACCTCCAGGCTGATGCCCTGCACCGCGTGGCTACGGTCGGCCCCCGGTGGCAGTTCAATGGACAGGTTCTGCACCCGCAGCACTTGTGTGGGGTTCATGCTCAACTCCTTGCGCCTTTCTGGGCGTGTTCATCCAGGCCGTCCGCCAGCAGGCTCAGGCCCAGCATCAGGGTGGAGATGGCGATGCACGGGAAGATCACCAGGTGCGGGAAGGCGATGGCCATGGCGCGGCCGTCGTTGATCATGCCGCCCCAGTCCGGGGTCGGTGGTGGCAGGCCGAGGCCGAGGAAGCCCAGGGCGCCGATCATGATCGCGGTGTAGCCGATGCGCAGGCAGAAATCGACAATCAATGGCCCGCCGCAGTTGGGCAGGATTTCCACCAGCATGATCCGCAGCGACCCTTCGCCCTGGGTGATGGCGCTGAGCACGTAGTCTCGCGAACGGATGTCGATGGTCAGGGCGCGCATGATCCGGAAGATCGCCGGCGCGCTAGTGAAGGTCACCGCAATCAGGATATTCAGCGCCGAAGCGCCGAGGGCGATGATGATCACGATGTACAGCACCAGCACCGGGAACGACAGCACCGTGTCCGCCACATACGACAGCACGCTGTCGACCCAGCCGTTGAAGTAACCGGCGCACAGGCCCATGGCGATGCCGACGGCAAACGCGGTGAGGGTGGCGAGGATCGACCAGAACAGTACGGTGCGGGTGCCCCAGATCAGCCGCGAAAGAATGTCGCGGCCGATCATGTCGGTGCCCAGCAAGAAGCTCTGGCCGTTGTCGCCTGCGGTCATTGGCGTGAGTAAGGGCGTGAAGCTTTCCAGCGGATCATGGGGCGCGATCCACGGCGCAAACAGCGCAATCAGCACCCAGCCACCCACCAGCAGCAGGCCGAGCAGCGCCAAGGGATGTTTGAAGGATTGCAGTACATTCATTGGGCACCTCCGCCGAGGCTGCGCAGGGTGATGCGCGGGTTGAGCCAGGTGTAGGCCAGGTCCGAGAAGATCTTGGTGATGCCCACCACCACGGCACTGACCATCGCGCAGGCTTCGATCAGGTACACGTCGTGGTTAAGCGAGGCGGTGTACAGCAGCGAGCCGAAGCCCTTGTAGGCGAAGAACACCTCCACCACGATCACGTTGGACAGCAGCCACGGGATGTACAGCATGATCACCGTGACCGGCGCGATCAGCACATTGCGCAGGGCATGACGCAGCACGATGCGTGAGGTCGACGCACCCTTGAGCCGTGCAGTGCGGATGTACGGCGCCTGCATCACTTCCACCATCGAGGCCCGGGTGATGCGCGCCAGGTAGCCGATGCCGAACAGGCACAGCACCATCAACGGCAGCACCAGCTCCACCGCGCTGAAACCCTCGCTCATGCTGCTGACGCCGGGCAGCCAGTTGAGCCAGAACACAAAGATCGCCGAGACGAACACCGCGCTGGCAAAGTCGGGAATCGAGGTGGTGACAATCGACAGAAACGACACGAGGCGGTCCAGTACCGAGCCCTGGCGAATCCCGGCGAGCACGCCCAGGGTCAGCGCCACCGGCACCATCACCAATAAGGCCAGGCCGGCCAGGGTCAGGGTTTGCGCGAGGTTCGGCAGCAGCAGCTTGATCACCGATTCGCGAAAGTACACCGAGGTGCCCCAGTCGCCGCTGACAAAGTCCTTGAGCCACACCAGGTAGCGCCACACAAAGGGTTGGTTGTAGCCATGTTCCACCAGCCACGCCGCGCGCTGGTCGGCAGCGGAGTAGGGGCCGAGGACGTTGATCGCCACGTCTTCGATGTTCAGTTCCAGGGCCAGGAACACGATCAATGACACCGACAGCAGGGTCGCCACCAGCGCCAATAACTTGCGCATCAGAAAATGAGCCATGGGTGCATGCTCCGACTGTTCAAGGGATGCCTGCCCGAATGCGGGCAGGATGCAGGGCGCGCTTGAATCAAGCGCTCATCCACACACTGTCCATCGGGTAGAAGTCGGAAGGGTGCACCTCGAAGCCCTGGACCTTTTTGCTCACGGCGGTGAACTTGTCACCCCAGAACGGCTGCACGATCACGCAGGCGTCCTGCAGGATGCGTTCGACATCTTCCATCGCCACGGCGCGCTGTTTCGGGTCGATGATGCCCATGGCCTTGTCCAGCGCGGCATCGAACGCCGGGTCGCTGTAATGGCTTTCGTTCCAGGCGCCACCGCCACGGTAGGCCAGTTCCAGGGACATCACGCCCAGCGGCCGGTGGGCCCAGTAGGTCAGGCTGAAAGCGGCCTTGTCCCAGATCGGCCAGTACTGCGCAGCAGGGATCACTTTGAGGTTGATGCGGATCCCGGCTTCCAGGCAGTTCTGTTGCAGGATCTGCGCGCAGTCCTGCTCATAACGGCCTTGGGTATTGCCGACGATCAGGTCAATGTCGATGCCGTTAGGGAAGCCGGCCTCGGCCAGGAGCTTCTTCGCCGCCGCCACATCGCGGTTGCGCTTGGGCAACGGGAAATATTCGGGGTGGGAGGGCGCCACATGATGGTCTTCGCCAAGGGTGCCCATGCCGCGATAAGCGATCTTCAGCATCTGCGCGTTGTCGGCGCACAGCACCACGGCCTTGCGGATGCGCAGGTCGGTGAAGGGCTTCTGGTCGCAGGCCATGCGCATCACCACGGTTTGCGCGGATTTGCAGGTGAGCAACTGGGCACCGGGCAAACGCTTGGCCAGGTCCAGCTCGGCCACGGTCACGCGGTACAGCACGTCCACTTGCCCGGCTTGCAGGGCGGCGAGGTGAGTCGACACGTCGGTGCCCATGTCGACGTAGCGCAGTTCGTCGAGGTTGGCCGGTTTGCCCCAGTAATCGGCGCGCTTGGCGAAGGTCGCCTGCTTGTTCACCGCGAATGAAACCAGCTTGAACGGCCCGGTACCCAACGGGTTTTTCGCCCAGTCGTCACCGGCCTTGAAGCTGCGGTGCACGATGGCGCAGGTGAAGGCGTTGAGCATCTCCGGGATCGCCAGGATTGGCCGCTTGAGCACCAGGCGGAACTGGAAGTCGCTGATTTTCTCGAAGGCCTTGATGTCCTGGAATGCGGTGCGGTTCACCGACTTGGAGTCGGCGGCAATCCAGCGTTCGATATTGTGCTGCACGTCGTCGACGTTGAAGGTGTCGCCGTTGCTCCACTTCACGTTCTGGCGCAGGTTGAAGGTCCAGGTGGAAAGGTCTTCCGACGGGCTCCAGCTCTCGGCGAGATACGGGTGGGTGATGTTGTCAGCGTCGACCCAGGTCAGGTATTCCACCGAGTTGCGCAACAGGTTCGAGGCTTCGATCCAGGTGATCAGCATCGGGTCCTGGATTTCCTGGATGGCGCAGGCAAACCGTAGGCTGCCGCCCTGGCGCGGCTCGGCGGCCTGGGCGTCATTGCCCAGCAGTGCGGAGCCGAGAAAGGTGCTGGCGCTGGCGACGGTGATGCCCAGCAGCGCGGCCGTGCGCAGGAATTGGCGGCGGTTGATTTCGCCGCTTTGCACTTGGGCACACAGATCATTTACGGCTGGATGCGGCGCGGCGCCGTCCAGGGTGGTCAACTCTTTCATAAGCCTCTCCGGTACTTGCGAATGTGCGTTTTTTTGTTGAACCGCAAGGGTCAGTGGCGAGCGCCGGGCAGGCGCGACCGTGACCGCTGTGAAGCCGGCAGAAGAACAAGGCGCAACGAAGTCGGGAGGGTGGCAATGGGACGGGACATAGGGCAGCTCTCATGTTGTTTTTATTAGAGATGCCCGCAGTTTTGTCATTTGCGCAAAGATCGACAAACGACAAATTCTGCGTTGGAACGTTCTATAAACGCATGTTACTCACCGATCCCAAGCCCACCCATCGATCTAAGGCCATTCATGCGTGTGGCCCAAACTCACTCATGCGTAGCAGCTGTCGAGCCTTGGCGAGGCTGCGTTTGCGGTTTGCCTGATACACCGCTACGCCGCCTCGCCAAGGCTCGACAGCTGCTACCGGGGGTGTTTGTATCCTGGGGGTTAGCGCAACAAGCGCGGGTCGAACGGGTAGTCGGAGAGCAACTCGATACCGTGTTCGTGGATGTAGATCTGCTCTTCCAGCTTGACCCCTTCGCCGCCGTCATCATGGCCGATGTAGCTTTCCACGCAGATGGTCATGCCGGCTTCGAACACGCCGTCGTAGCCGAGGGCATCAATGTCTTCGCGGTGCACCACGTAGGGGTATTCACCGGTCATGCCCACCCCGTGCACCAGGGCGAAGTAACGGTTGTTTTTGTAATGCTCGGGAATCTTCCAGGCCAGTTCCGCGTACTCCTTGAAACTGCGCCCGGCCTTGAGCATTTCCATATTGGTCTGCACCTGTTCGTAGGCCAGCTTGTACAGCTCCTGCTGCTTGGCGGTGGCGGCCTGTTCACCGCATAAAAAGGTCCGTGAAAAGTCGGCGTAATAGCCGAAACGCCCGACCACGTCAGTGTCCAGCGCCACCAGGTCGCCGGCCTCGATGGGCCGTGTGCTGCATTCCTGGAACCAAGGGTTGGTACGGGGCCCTGAAGACAGCAGGCGGGTCTCGACATAATCACCGTCGGTGGCGATCACGTGCTGGTGCAGGTGCGACCACAGTTCGTTCTCGCTGATGCCGGGGGTGAGCTTGCTTTCCATCAGCCGCACCCCGGCTTCGGTGGCACGCAGGCTGGCGCGGATCATCTTGAGTTCGTTCGGCACCTTGATGCAGCGCGCACGTTCCAGCGGTTCCTGGGCATCGAAAATCTGATAGCCGAGCTTTTGCAGTTCGAAGGCGGCGGCCGAGGTCGCGCTCTCAATGGCGATGCGTTTGCCGCCGCCGCACTTACGCACCAGTTCGTCGATTTCGGCGGCCCAGTCGGCGGTGACATTGCCCAGGAAACTTTCGCAGAAGTAATAGGAGATGGCTTTGGCCGGGCGCACTTCATCGACGGTGTTGAGGGTTTCGGCCAGGTGCAGGCAACCGCCGAACTCGAACACCACCACCGGGCCTTCGGCCGGGATAAACGCATAGCGGGCCGGGTTGCGCGCCGAGTACACCTGCATGTTGCGCGAGCCGGTGGCGTAGCGCATGTGGGTGGGGTCGAACAGCACGCAGGCGGCGTAGTCGCGTTTTTTCAGTTCGTTGCGTACCCGTTGCAGGCGGTCCAGCTGGATCTGCTGGATCTCGTCATAGGTAGGTTCGCAATCGGCGGGGTTGCGGTTGGGGCCGGACAGACTCATGGGGTGTTCCTCGCAGGGCAAAGACGGTTTTTAGTTTTTTGAGAGGGTGAATCAGTCGAGCAACTGGTCGCTGCGGACCAGGTTGCGTTCGGCTTGCAGATGGGCTTCGGACAGGCGTCCGTAAAGCTGCTTGGTGCGCTGGGCGCGGCCGATGATTCCGGGCTTTTCGGAGTAGGCGAAAATCGCCGTGTTGCGCTCGGTGGCGCCTTCGACACGGGTGACGCGGTGCACCGAAAAACGCCCCTTGAAAATCTGCAAGTCGCCGGGGTTGAGCTCCAGTTCCTGCACCCGCGAACGGTCTTCGCCACGCACCACCTTGCCCACTGCGCCGAGGTTCTCCTGGGTGCGGGAGCGAATCATCGGCGCGTACTCGAACCGGCCGCCGGCCTCGGGCTTCTGGGTCATCATGCTGACGATGAATTCGTTGGTATCGAAGTGCCAGGGCTGCTCGGTACCGTCGGGCATCACGTTGATCACCAGCCCCGCGAACGGGTCGGCGTACTCGTAGATTTCCGGTTCGTTGAGGCAGGCGCCGATAAAGCGTTTCATCATCGGCGATACGTACAGCCGGTGGATGATCGCGTCCGGGGCAATCATGTCGCGGGTCACAAAGCCGCTGGTGCGCTCCATGAACGTGCGGCGCGGATCATCCTGGGGCAGGGAAGCGTCATCTTCGGTGAAGTAGGCATTGACCTTGCGCACCGAATAGAACGTCTTGCCCGACAGCGCCAGGCCTTCCAGGCGTGCCTGTTCCAGCGCGGCGGGGCGCAGGAAGTTCTTCAGCAGGCAGCAACCGTCTTCGGCCAGTTCGGCCCGGGCGTGTTCGATCAGAGCCTGCAATTGAACATGGCCCGAATCATGTATGGGATACAGCTCGGTATTAATAATGTCGCTGATATCGCCCACTTCAGCGTCAGCAAGTTGAAGGCTCATGCAAGACTCCCGGAACTATCAGTTGGTGTTTTTTGGCTGAACCGATAGTTGCTGAACGAGGTGCAAAGTGGAAATTACAAGTTGTGATCGAATCCATCGGCGAGGGCGATAGTTATGTCGGGCGAACTGGATGGCACCCTGCTTAAAGTGTTTGTGGCAATTATCGAGTGCCAGGGTTTCTCGGCCGCCGCCGAGCGCCTGCACAAGACCCAATCCACCGTCAGCCAGAGCCTGCAACGGCTGGAGGACATCGTCGGCACGCCGCTGATCCGCCGCACCAGTCGCTCGGTAGGCCTGACCCCCGGTGGCGAAACCTTTTTGATCTACGCCCGGCAGATCCTCAAGCTGCACAGCGAGGCCGTCAGCGCCGCGCAATTGCCCAATGAACAGGTGTGCATCCACCTCGGCATGCCCGAGGACTACGCCGAGTATTGCCTGGGCGGGATGCTCAAGGACTTCCAGGCGCAGTTCGCCCAGGTACGGCCCGACGTGTGCTGCGAGATGTCCACGGCCTTGGTGGGGCGCCTGCAACGGGGCGAGCTGGACCTGGTGTTGGGGGTGGAACACGCCGGTTTGCAGGCCGGCGAATACCTGTGCGACGAGCCGCTGGTGTGGGCGGCGGCGCCCAGCTGGAGTTGCGTTGGGCGCCAGTCGGTGCCGCTGGCGGTGTATGCCGAGGGCTGTGCGTTTCGTGCGAATGCGGTGCAGGCGCTGGCCCAGTCCGGGCGCTCGTGGCAGGTGGTCTACACCAGCCAGAGTCCGCGGGGCATTGCGATTGCGATCGAGCAGGGGCTGTCGGTCGGCGTGATGGCCCGCCGCTTGGTGCCGCCCGACTGGCAGATCCTGGACGAGCGCCAGGGCTTTCCGCCGATTGCGCCGGCGCGCCTGATGTTCTGGCGCTCAGCCGGTTGCCAGGTGCCGGAAGTGGATGCACTGGTGGAGATTCTGCGCCGGCAATTGGGCCACTCAGGGCATCTGGGCGGCCAGCGCTTCACGGGTGTGTCGCTGGGCCATGCGCTTGAGCAATAACAGGCTGGCCAACACCCAGGCCGCGATCCAGCCGTGCACCACCGCAAATTCGCCAGTGACTTGCAGCAGCCAGCCGCACAAGGCATTGCCGGTGGCACTCGCCAGGCCGTAGCTGACCATGCTCAGGCTCACCACTTGCAGGCTGTGCACCGGGCTGAGCCGGGCACCGACGTAGGCGGCCATCAAGCCCCAACACGGGAAATAGAACAGCGCGAACAGCCCGGCCGCCAGCCAGCTCAGTACCAGGCTCGGGTGCCCGAGCAAGCCGAGCATGCTCAGACCAAACGCGCCGATACTCAGGGCCATCACCCGCAACGCCCCCCAACGATCTGCCAGCGTGCCCAGCAGCAAGCCGCCGATCACACCGCCGATCCCGATCAGCGTCCACATCGAGCCGGTGACGGAAGCGCTGGCCTGTAGCTGCTCGCTGACGAACGCCGACAGGAAATTCAGAAACGGCCCGCTGATGGCGCCGATAAACGCGCTGAGCAAGACGATCTGCATTGCCACCGGTTGTGCCACGCACAACTTCAGCCATTGGCGCAGCACTTGATTCAGCGCCGGCGCCATGGTCTCGCGTGGTGCCGGTTGCTTGATCGGGGCCAGTGCCCACAGGGTCAACAGCGTGACAACCAGCGTCAACCCGGCGCAGATCAGCCAGAACTGGCGCAACGACAACCCCTGCAACAGCGCGATCAACAGCCCGTTCAAGCACAGCGCAAAGGCTGAGCCCGAGGACGCCAGCCCCAGCACCCGGCTGCGATGTGTAGTCGGGATCACCTCTTGAGCGAGGGCCGAAATCGCGTTCCAGTTCGACACCGCGCACGCCGACACCAGTGCCAGGCACAGGGCAAACGGCAGCACCCACGGCGTGGCGACGGCCAGGGCCAGCAGGGCGGGGCTGAGGACGATGGTCAGGCGCACCATATTGCGCGGGCTGATCCACGCCGCTGCCAGGCCGCTGGCAATCGAGGCGCCCATATAGAACAGCTGCAACAGCGCGGCGATCAATGCGGCCTGGCTGTAACTGAGCTCAAAGGCCAGGCGGATCTGCGGCAACAGCGCCGAATACAGGAACACACTGAAACCGTGGGTGGTGGCGTTGCAGGCGGTAAACACCAGTGCCAGCAAGCCAATACTTCGCCGGGATGAAACGGGTGCGTTGGACATGGCGATGACTCGATAAGTTAATCGCGAAAGAGAGGGGCGAAGTTACAGGAAGTACATCGGCAGACTAGCGTTTATAGCCTGGCGACGACCAATGCTTAATTGTCTTAGTGTGC
Source organism: Pseudomonas sp. Xaverov 83 (assembly GCF_019352905.1). Lineage (NCBI taxonomy): Bacteria > Pseudomonadati > Pseudomonadota > Gammaproteobacteria > Pseudomonadales > Pseudomonadaceae > Pseudomonas > Pseudomonas sp. Xaverov 83. The sequence continues at coordinate 54,613 of NZ_JAAAFU010000048.1, forward strand.
ATGCGTTATACGCAGGCTATTTATTCGTGAGCGACGGTCTGTAGCGATAAACGACACTTTCAGCGTTTGTGACGATTAATTGTTTGTCAGGCTGGGGTGCTACCGCTGACCCAATACAAAAAGGTATGTTGTGCAGGTTATTTCCCCTGTGCTCCCGAGTGTCGTCCATGAAACGCAAAATGCCCGGTCTCAACGCCCTCAAAGCTTTCGAAGTCGCCGGCAGTACCGGCAGTTTTACCCGGGCCGCCGAGCTGTTGAACGTCACGCAGAGTGCGGTCAGCCGCCAGGTGCGCCAGCTTGAAGAACAGTTGGGCGAGGCCCTGCTGGAGCGTCGTCACCATCACCTGGAATTGACCAGTGCCGGGCGGGTATTGCTGCGGGCGTTGCATCAGTCGTTCGACAAGATCGAGCTGACGGTGCGCAGTATCCAGCAGAAGTCCCATGCCAATCGACTGCACATCAATGCGCCGCCGACGTTTACCAATCGTTGGTTGATGCCGCGGTTGGGGCGCTTGCGCGAGCAGCATCCGGAGTTGGAGCTGAGCATTACCACGCGGTTGCAGGACAGCCTGGCGGAGACCAGTACGCTGGATTGTGCGATTCGGTTTGGCGATGGGGAATGGGATGGGTTGGACAGTTCGCTGTTGATTCAGGAGCGGCATATCGCGGTGTGTGCGCCGTCGTTGTATGCCCGGGAGTGGAGTGACGGGATTGATCTGAATCGCATGACGCTGCTGCATGTGCTGGCGCGGGAGGATCAGCGGTATCTGACGTGGAAGCATTGGCTGGATGCGGCGCGGATCAGTGGGGTTGATATCGAGGGGGGGTATGAGTTTGACCTGCTGGATTTGGCGATTCGGGCGGCGATCGATGGGTTGGGGATTACCATTGCGGATTGGCATATGGTCGCTTCGGAGTTGGCCAGTGGGCAGTTGACGCAGGTGCTGAATGTGCATGTGGAGGGGCATCAGTCGTATTGGCTGGTAACCCGACCGGAGCAGACGGATACGCCGCAGTTGCAGGTGTTTGCGCAGTGGCTGCAGGAGGAGATTTGGTTGGCTCAGCGGCAGTTGGAGCCTTCTTTGGCGGCTGTTTGATTCGGTGTACATATCCGTTATTTAGGTAACGGCGACTTATGGTTCCGCTCTTACAGCGGGTCACTTTTGGCAAACGCCCC
>NZ_JAAAFU010000049.1:0-200791 GCF_019352905.1 Pseudomonas sp. Xaverov 83
TTTGCGCTTTTCAAAAGTGAGCCGCTGTAAGAGCGGAACCAATAGAGGCCATCACCCAAATAACGGATATACACCCCATTTCAGAGACGCAAAAAAAACGCCCCGAACCAGTCGGGGCGTCAGATCATGCGGCACTGCGGTTAGGTCTTCCTTGGGGCCGCAGTGGCCGTGTACTCAGTACTTAGTGGAACTGCTCTTCTTCGGTCGAACCGGTCAGCGCAGTCACGGACGAGGTGCCGCCCTGGATCACGGTGGTCATGTCGTCGAAATAGCCAGTGCCCACTTCCTGCTGGTGCGCCACAAAGGTGTAACCCTTGGCAGCATCAGCGAACTCCTGCTCCTGCAGCTTCACGTAGGCAGTCATGTCATTGCGGGCGTAGTCATGCGCCAGGTTGAACATGCTGTGCCACATGTTGTGAATGCCGGCCAGGGTGATGAATTGGTGCTTGTAGCCCATGGCAGACAGCTCACGCTGGAACTTGGCGATGGTCGCGTCGTCCAGGTTCTTCTTCCAGTTGAAAGAAGGCGAGCAGTTGTAGGACAGCAGTTGGTCCGGGTATTCCTTCTTGATGGCTTCGGCAAAGCGACGAGCTTCGTCCAGGTCCGGCTTGGCAGTTTCGCACCAGATCAGGTCGGCGTACGGCGCGTAGGCCAGACCGCGAGCGATCGCCTGGTCGAGACCGGCGCGCACTTTATAGAAGCCTTCCTGGGTACGCTCGCCAGTCACGAACGGCTGGTCGTACGGGTCGCAATCCGAGGTCAGCAAGTCTGCCGCGTTGGCATCGGTACGGGCCAGGATAATGGTCGGAGTGCCAGCAACGTCAGCAGCCAGACGAGCAGCCGTCAGCTTTTGAACAGCTTCCTGGGTTGGAACCAGTACCTTGCCGCCCATGTGGCCGCATTTCTTCACTGATGCAAGCTGGTCTTCGAAGTGAACGCCGGCAGCACCCGCCTCGATCATGCTCTTCATCAGCTCGTAAGCGTTCAGTACGCCGCCGAAACCGGCTTCAGCGTCTGCAACAATCGGTGCGAAGTAGTCGATGTAGCCTTCGTCGCCCGGGCCTTTACCGGCTTTCCACTGGATCTGGTCGGCGCGGCGGAACGAGTTGTTGATGCGCTTGACCACGGTTGGCACGGAGTCCACCGGGTACAGCGATTGGTCGGGGTACATGGATTCAGCGGAGTTGTTGTCCGCTGCCACTTGCCAGCCGGACAGGTAGATCGCCTGGATACCGGCTTTTACCTGTTGAACTGCTTGGCCGCCAGTAAGGGCGCCCATGCAGTTGACGAAATCTTTTTCGGGACGGAAGGACGGCTTTGCACCTTGGGTGACCAGCTTCCACAGCTTCTCGGCGCCGAGTTTTGCAAAGGTGTGCTCAGGTTGAACCGAGCCACGCAGGCGGACGACGTCAGCAGCGGAATAAGCGCGGGTCACGCCTTTCCAGCGTGGGTTTTCAGCCCAGTCTTTTTCAAGGGCTGCAATTTGCTGTTCGCGTGTCAGTGCCATGGGGGAAAACCTCGTCGCATAGGTCTAGGTGGAAAATTCCATTTGCCAGCCACGTAATCACTGCGTGGTTATGGCTGCTCGCTGACCAGAAGCTTAGGCGGTCAAGTCAGGCTTGGCGGGGAAGGCGACGGGATGAACGAGTGGCGAGAGGGGGAGTTGAGCAGGTAAGGGCGAACTGCGAACAGTCTTCGGGCGTCGTGGGCCTTTGTACGATCCATCAGTGTGTTGCCGGGTTACCTGGTTAGCTTCCGTCCCTCGGGACAACTTCGTTCCAGTCGCAACCTCGTCAAACACACCTTGTGGGCGGTACAGACACGAATCGGCTCAGGTGGGTAGCTTAGAGCGACGATCCGAAGGCCCTTGCCAGGGCCCCTGATTAGCGGGAGCGAGGCCATCATGCCCATGCTTTTTTGGATCGTCAAATGTTTTGTAGTGCTTTTTTTAAAGCACTACATTTTTAGTCTAATACGACTCGCCAGTCAGTTTTTGGTGCTTCAGTTCAGGGTCTCGACTTTGACCCGCAATGTCAGGTCATCGCGCCCTTGAGTAGAGTAGCTGCGGGTTATAGTGCTTTTTTCGGCCTGGGTCTGGCGGTTGATCCCGGCCAGAGTGATCCACTCGCCCAAGCGTCCGCTGACGGTTGTGTCGGTACTTTGCACGTTCACTACATCGGGACGTTCTTGGCTCATGCGGTCACGATTGGTACTGATGCTCAGGTGAACGGTCTCTCCGGTGACGCTGGCGGTGACGTAGAAGCCCTGGGTCACGTTGCGATACTGCGTCTGGTTCTGCGGGCGGCCGTAGGCATCAGGCTGGGTGGTGGTGAGCGGCACGCTCTGGCCGACCTGGATCAACGCGGGCACGCCTTCGCTGGCCTGGATCTGCTGGATCCCGCCGTCACGGCTCTCGGTGCTGTAGGTGATGACCTGAGTTTGATTGTTGCCGTTGCTTTGCTGGTTGTTCTCGTTGGTGTCGACGGTGATCAGCAGGCGCTTGGAAGGTGTATCCAGTTGCGCAAGCAAGGCGCGCAGGCCCTGGATCTTGTCGGGTTCTGCATTCACGATCAGTTGGTTGCCGTAGGCGCTGACGGTGCCGTCCTTGCCGATAAAGTTCTGCGCGACGGGCAACAGGTCAGCGCTGGTGCGGTTGCTCAGGGGCACGACTTCGGTGGCGGCCATCACCGAGAAGCTGGTGGCCAGGAGCAAAGTAGTGAGCAGGGTGCGTAGGGACATGTCCGTTATCTCTGCGAGTCATTAGGCTTGATAGTGCCAGTTTGTCGGCCTGGCGGGGTGCAAGTTGAATCCTAGACGGCAAAAGGCCCTGGCATCGGTGGATGGCAGGGCCTTTTGAGGTGTTGCTGATACCGCTATCGCAGGCAAGCCAGCTCCCACAGCAGAACGCATTCCAAGTGTGGGAGCGGGCTTGCTCGCGAAGGGTGCGACTCGGTCTCGGATCAGCCCTCGCGCACCATATCAACGTGAGGAATCCCGACTTCCAGGAATTCATCGCTGACAATCTTGAAGCCCAGGCGCTCATAAAACGGCGCTGCGTGGACCTGTGCACTGAGGATCTGCCGGGTCTGGCCGCGTTTCTCGGCCTCGCCGATCACGGCTTCCATCAGCTTGTCGCCGACCTTCAGGCCGCGCCAGTCCTTGAGGACCGACACACGCCCGATCTCACCGGTAGGCAGCAGGCGGGCGGTGCCGATGGGGAAGTCGCCTTCGAACGCCAGGAAATGCACGGCACCCGCGTCGTCAGCATCCCATTCCAGCTCCGGTGGAACCGATTGTTCAGCGATAAATACCGCTTCACGAATGCGCCGTATCTCGGCGATATCCTTTTGCCAGTCCGCGACACTTACGTGAATTCTATTCATCGGCAAACCCCAGGCTCCCTTGCTTGACCAGTTCCCACAGCAGGGCGCAGGCATCTTCGTCCGCCAGCCATGGGCCGAGATTGTCGATGTGCAATGCGTCGGCGGCGCACACCAGCTTCAGCAGTTCCCGCAGCTTGCCCGGCAACAGGCGGCTCTGGCCGCTGGCGAACAGCAGCAGGTCGTCGTCCACTTCGGACCAGGCCAGGCGTGCGCTTGGGTTGCGGATCAGCACGGCGCCGTCTTGCAGGCTGCCCAGCAGGTCTTCTTCTTCCACTTCCGGGCCGGCGACCAGCTCCGGGTAGCGCGGCTCGGTCATGAACTGGCCGAACCAGGTCAGCAGCATGCGCTCGTCGCTCATGTGCTCGGCCAGCAGGCTCTTCAGGCGATCAAGCGCGTCGGCCTGGATCTGGTGCGGATCGCTGACCGGCTGGGCGTCGGCGTCGGTGTAGCGCTCTTCGTCAGTCAGGTACTGGCTGAGGAAGTCGGTGAAGTGGGTCAGCACTTCAGCCGCGCTCGGGGCGCGGAAGCCTACGGAGTAGGTCATGCAATCATCCACGGCAACACCGCAGTGGGCCAGGCGTGGCGGCAGGTAGAGCATGTCGCCCGGTTCCAGCACCCATTCGGCGGTTTCTTCGAATTCGGCGAGGATGCGCAGGTCGGCGTGCTGCAGCAGCGGGCTTTCGGAGTTGCACATCTGGCCGATCTTCCAGTTGCGCTTGCCGGAACCTTGCAGCAGGAACACGTCGTAGTTGTCGAAGTGCGGGCCCACGCTGCCACCCGGGGCGGCGTAACTGATCATCACATCGTCGATGCGCCAGCTTGGCAGAAAACGGAAGTTCTCCAGCAACTCGGCTACTTCCGGCACAAACTGGTCGACGGCCTGCACCAGCAAGGTCCATTCACGCTCGGGCAAGGTGCTGAAGGCATCTTCGGCGAACGGGCCGCGACGCAGCTCCCACGGACGTTCGCCGTGTTCGATGATCAGGCGCGACTCGACTTCTTCTTCCAGCGCCAGGCCGGCCAGTTCGTCGGCGTCGATCGGGCTTTCGAAGTCAGGAATGGCCTGGCGGATCAGCAGCGGTTTTTTCTGCCAGTAGTCGCGCAGGAATTCCCGTGCCGTGATGCCGCCCAGAAGTTGAAGAGGAATATCAGGATTCATGTGTAACCTATTGAAAAAAAGCACTTTTCAGACGGGAATAAAAACGCCCGGCGCTGCCGGGCGTCTCAAAGGGTCAAGCTTCTATCAGATGCGTTTGGCTTGGGCCACAGCGTTGCCGATGTAGTTAGCCGGGGTGAGCAGTTTCAGCTCAGCCTTGGCGGCGGCTGGCATGTCCAGGCCGTCGATGAAAGTTTGCAGCGCTTCAGAGGTGATGCCCTTGCCGCGGGTCAGCTCTTTGAGCTTCTCGTACGGGTTTTCGATGTTGTAGCGGCGCATCACGGTCTGGATCGGCTCGGCCAGGACTTCCCAGCAAGCGTCCAGGTCAGCGGCGATCTTCTGCGCGTTGAGCTCCAGTTTGCTGATGCCTTTGAGGCTGGCTTCGTACGCGATCACGCTGTGGGCAAAGCCCACACCGAGGTTGCGCAGTACGGTGGAGTCGGTCAGGTCGCGCTGCCAGCGGGAGATCGGCAACTTGCTGGCCAGGTGCTGGAACAGGGCGTTAGCGATCCCAAGGTTGCCTTCGGAGTTTTCGAAGTCGATCGGGTTGACCTTGTGCGGCATGGTCGACGAACCGATTTCACCGGCAATGGTGCGCTGCTTGAAGTAGCCCAGGGAGATGTAACCCCAGATATCGCGATCAAAGTCGATCAGGATGGTGTTGAAGCGCGCAATCGCGTCGAACAGCTCGGCGATATAGTCGTGGGGTTCGATTTGCGTGGTGTACGGGTTGAAACCCAGGCCGAGCTCGTCTTCGATGAAGGCGCGGGCGTTTTCTTCCCAGTCGATCTCAGGGTAGGCCGACAGGTGGGCGTTGTAGTTGCCTACGGCGCCGTTGATCTTGCCCAGCAGTGGCACGGCGGCCACTTGAGCGATCTGGCGCTCCAGGCGGTACACCACGTTTGCCAGTTCTTTGCCCAAAGTGGTCGGCGAAGCCGGCTGGCCGTGGGTGCGCGACAGCATCGGTACGTCGGCGAAACGGATGGCCAGCTCGCGGATAGCGTCGGCAGTCTGGCGCATCAGTGGCAGCATGACGTCATCACGGCCTTCGCGCAGCATCAGAGCGTGGGACAGGTTGTTGATGTCCTCGCTGGTGCAGGCAAAGTGGATGAACTCGCTGACCTTGGCCAGTTCCGGCAGCTTGGCCGCTTGTTCTTTGAGCAGGTACTCGATGGCTTTAACGTCGTGGTTGGTGGTGCGCTCGATCTCTTTGACACGCTCGGCGTGCTCCAGAGCGAAGTTTTCCGCCAGGGCGTTCAGCACAGCGTTGGCTTCGGCGGAGAACGCCGGCACTTCGCTGATGCCAGGGTGAGCGGCCAGGCGCTGGAGCCAGCGCACTTCAACCAGAACACGAGCACGGATCAAGCCGTATTCGCTGAAAATAGGGCGCAGGGCCTGGGTTTTGCCGGCGTAGCGGCCGTCAACAGGGGAAACCGCAGTGAGCGAAGAAAGCTGCATGGGGTGTTCTCGGACAGTCGGGCAACGAAATGGGGCGCGTATCATACATGAAAAAATCCGCCGGTCCGTTGCCAACTGACCGGCGTATTACGCGTGGAGCTATAAAAAAATCGGTTGCTGCGACTTATTCGTTGCGCATCAACGGGTAAAGCTCTTTCAGCAATTTGCGACGGCTGATGACCAACTGCCAGCGATGACCGCCCAACTGGCGCCACAACCGCGCCGAACGAATACCGGCCAGCAGCAGGGCACGGATTTTCGAGGCGTTGTTCGGTTGTTGCAGGTTGCGCATGTCGCCGTGCACCTGGATCCGCTGGCGCAAGGTGCTCAGGGTGTCCTGATACAGTGCGCCACAGGCGGCGATCACGTTTTCGTGGGCCGGGCCGAAGTGTTCGACTTGGGACTGAATCTGCGGCAGGCGCTTGCCGATGGTTTCCAGCAAATCATCACGCTTGGCCAATTGGCGCTCCAGTCCGAGCATCGACAGGGCGTAGCGCAGTGGCTCGCGCTGCAAGGTGCTCGGGTCGCGCTCGAGGGCGCCGACCAGTGCGCGATAACCTTCACGCAGGGCCAGGTCGTCGCCGCCGTACACTTCCAGGGTGTCCTTGGGGTCGCGGATCAGCAGGCTGCCGAGCATGCAGGTCAGGCCTGCCTCAGTGACCTGGCCGGTCTTGGCGATCTTGTCCACCAGCACCGCGGCGAGAAACACGCCGCCCAGTGCCGTCAATTGCTCCTGGGTCGGGCTCATGCCTGGCTGCTCCAGGGTTCGGCAACTTCGATCACGCCGCCCCCCAGGCAAATCTCTCCGTCGTAGAACACTACCGATTGGCCCGGCGTTACGGCGCGCTGCGGGTCGTCGAAGGTGGCGCGATAGCCGGTGGCGGTTTTTTCCAGAGTGCAGGGCTGGTCGCTCTGGCGATAGCGCACTTTGGCGGTCAGGCGGCGCGGGCTGCTGAGGTCCACCGGGTTGACCCAATAGATGTCCGAAGCGAGCAGGGCGCGGGAGAACAGCCATGGGTGGTCATTGCCCTGGCCCACGATCAGTTCGTTGTGCTCCAGGTCCTTGACCAGCACGTACCACGGCTCTTCGCCGGCGTCTTTCAAACCGCCGATGCCCAGGCCCTGGCGCTGGCCGATGGTGTGGTACATCAGGCCGTGGTGACGGCCGATGATCTCGCCTTCGGTGGTCTTGATCTCGCCCGGTTGCGCTGGCAGGTATTGCTTGAGGAAGTCGCTGAAACGGCGCTCGCCGATAAAGCAGATCCCGGTGGAATCCTTCTTCTTGGCGGTGGCCAGGCCGTGTTTCTCGGCAATGGCGCGCACTTCGGGCTTTTCCAGCTCGCCCACCGGGAACAGGGTCTTGGCGATCTGTTCGCCGCCGACGGCGTGCAGGAAGTAGCTCTGGTCCTTGTTGGCGTCCAGGCCCTTGAGCAGTTCGGTGCGGCCATCGATGTCACGACGGCGCACGTAGTGGCCAGTAGCGATCAGGTCGGCGCCAAGGATCATCGCGTAGTCGAGGAACGCTTTGAACTTGATCTCGCGGTTACACAGGATGTCCGGGTTCGGCGTGCGACCGGCCTTGTATTCGGCCAGGAAGTGCTCGAACACGTTGTCCCAGTACTCGGCGGCGAAGTTGGCGGTGTGCAGCTTGATACCGATTTTGTCACAGACGGCCTGGGCATCCGCCAGGTCGTCCATGGCGGTGCAATATTCCGTTCCATCGTCTTCTTCCCAGTTCTTCATGAACAGGCCTTCCACCTCATAACCCTGCTCCATGAGCAGAACGGCGGAAACGGAAGAATCCACGCCGCCGGACATACCGACGATGACGCGCTTCTTTTGTGTGTCAGAAGGGGCTGGATCACGCATAGGATTTCAACGGGTGTCTTTAAAAAGGACGCGATTCTAGCAGGCTCGCGTCTGCAAGGCTAAAGAGAAGGGCGGATCAATTCGAGGCTGTGGCGTTGGCCGGCCAGATAATCGTCGATACAGCGGATAATCAGCTCGCTGCGCCAGTCTTCGCGCAGAGTTATCAATTCATCGCGAGTCAGCCAGCGAGCGCGCACGATACCGTCGTCCAGTGGGTAGTCCGGGTGATGTTTCAGGGCCTTGGCGGTGAAGCACACGCGCTGATAGGTCACGCCATTGCTGGGAGCGGTGTACAGGTAAATCCCGACAATCCCGGTGGCTTCGACGTCCCAGCCGGTTTCTTCGAGGGTTTCGCGCACGGCGGCCTCGGTCAGGGTTTCATTCGGGTCGAGGTGGCCGGCGGGCTGGTTCAGCACGGCGCGGCCGCCCTTGAGCTCTTCGACCATCAGGAAGCGGCCGTTGTCTTCGACGATGGTGGCGACGGTGATGTGAGGTAGCCAGGTCATAAAGTGCCTCGATTCAAGGTGTAACGCTGTGTTCAGGTGCGATTGCATTCAGTGTGGGAGCGGGCTTGCTCGCGAATTGGGCGTGTCAGTTAAAGAGATATTGACTGACCCACCGCTTTCGCGAGCAAGCCCGCTCCCACTTTTTGATTGGGTTTCTTCAATAAAAGCGCCATGTCCATAAACAGAAACCCCGGCACAGGGCCGGGGCTTCTTTGCATCCTTACAACCTTACACCAGCGCAGCGATTGCCGCGTTGAGGGTGGCGCTTGGGCGCATGGCCTTGCTGGTCAGCTCGGCGTTCGGTGCGTAGTAGCCACCGATGTCCACTGGCTTGCCCTGAACGGCGTTGAGCTCGGCAACAATGGTTGCTTCGTTCGCGGTCAGGGTCTTGGCCAGTTCGCCAAACTGCGCTTGCAGTGCAGTGTCTTCGGTCTGGGCGGCCAGGGCTTGAGCCCAGTACAGCGCCAGGTAGAAGTGGCTGCCGCGGTTGTCGATGTTGCCGACTTTACGCGATGGCGACTTGTTGTTGTCGAGGAACTGGCCGGTGGCCTGGTCCAGGGTCTTGGACAGCACCAGGGCTTTCGGGTTGTTGTAGTTCACACCCAAATGCTCGAGGGACGCGGCCAGGGCCAGGAACTCGCCCAGGGAATCCCAGCGCAGGAAGTTTTCTTCAACCAGTTGCTGTACGTGCTTCGGAGCCGAACCGCCGGCGCCGGTTTCGAACAGGCCGCCACCGTTCATCAGTGGCACGATCGACAGCATCTTGGCGCTGGTGCCCAGTTCCATGATCGGGAACAGGTCAGTCAGGTAGTCGCGCAATACGTTGCCGGTCACCGAGATGGTGTCCAGGCCCTTGCGGGTGCGCTCCAGGGTGAACTTCATCGCGTCGACCGGCGACATGATGCGGATGTCCAGGCCTTCGGTGTTGTGGTCTTTCAGGTAAGCCTGAACTTTCTCGACCACGACGCCGTCGTGCGCGCGCTGTGGGTCCAGCCAGAAAATGGCCGGGGTGTTGCTGGCGCGGGCACGGTTGACGGCCAGTTTGACCCAATCCTGGATCGGCGCGTCTTTGGTTTGGCACATGCGGAAGATATCGCCGGCTTCAACAGCCTGTTCCATCAGCAGGTTGCCCTTGCTGTCGGTGACGCGGACTACGCCGTCAGCCTTGATCTGGAAGGTCTTGTCGTGGGAGCCGTACTCTTCGGCTTTCTTCGCCATCAGACCAACGTTTGGCACGCTGCCCATGGTGGTTGGGTCGAAGGCGCCGTTCGCCTTGCAGTCTTCGATCACCGCCTGGTAGATAGTGGCGTAGCAGCGATCCGGGATCACAGCCTTGGTGTCGTGCAGCTGGCCGTCGGTGCCCCACATCTTGCCGGAGTCACGGATCATGGCAGGCATCGAGGCGTCGACGATGACGTCGCTCGGCACGTGCAGGTTGGTGATGCCTTTGTCGGAGTTGACCATCGCCAGGGAAGGGCGAGCGGCGTACACCGCCTGGATGTCAGCTTCGATCTGCGCTTGCTGATCGGCCGGCAGGGCCTTGATGCGAGCGTACAGGTCGCCGATGCCGTTGTTCAGGTTGAAGCCGATCTGCTCCAGCACCACAGCGTGCTTGGCCAGTGCGTCTTTATAGAACTCGGCCACGATCTGGCCGAACATGATCGGGTCGGAGACCTTCATCATGGTGGCTTTCAGGTGAACCGACAGCAGTACGCCTTGTTTCTTGGCGTCTTCGATTTCAGCGGCGATGAAGCTGCGCAGGGCTTTCTTGCTCAGCACGGCGCTGTCGATGATCTCGCCAGCTTGTACGCTGGTTTTTTCTTTCAGGACGGTAGCGGTACCGTCTTTGGCGATCAGTTCGATCTTGACGGCATCAGCGCCTTCGATCTGTACGGCTTTCTCGCTGCCGTAGAAGTCGCCGTTGCTCATGTGGGCAACGTGGGACTTGGAGTCGGCAGCCCAGGCGCCCATTTTGTGCGGGTGCTTGCGTGCGTAGTTCTTGACCGACAGCGGTGCGCGGCGGTCGGAGTTGCCTTCGCGCAGTACCGGGTTCACGGCGCTGCCCTTGACCTTGTCGTAACGTGCACGGGTTTCTTTTTCCGCGTCGGTGGTTACGGTTTCCGGGTAGTCCGGCAGGTCGAAGCCCTGGGCTTGCAGTTCCTTGATGGCAGCCTGCAGCTGAGGGGTCGAGGCGCTGATGTTCGGCAGCTTGATGATGTTGGCTTCAGGGGTTACGGCCAGGTCGCCCAATTCGGCGAGGTGGTCCGGCACGGCCTTGGCGCCCAGTTGCTCGGGGAAGCTTGCGAGGATGCGCGCGGCCAGGGAAATGTCGCGGGTTTCCACGGCAATATCAGCGGAAGCGGTGAAGGCCTCTACGATAGGCAGCAGTGAATAGGTGGCGAGGGCTGGTGCTTCGTCGGTGAAGGTGTAGATGATCTTCGAGCGGGTGGGCATATTCGGATTAACTCTCTTCTTTGCTGAAAGCATGCGCAGAAACTCGAGATGCGCCGGGTAAAGCGCGTTCGTTCAAAGTCATCCATGAGCGAAATGTCGAAGTTTCTTCGCGGTGATGTTGGGTTGCATCAGTCGAGCGTCAAGCGGGTGAGCTACTGTAGTAGCTCGGCTTTTCTGGCGGAGGGCGTCTGTCTAGAGCGGTCGGCCGTCGTGACTCTTTGGTCAGCGGCGGCATTATACATAGGTCGCTATGCTTACGCCGAGCCTTCATACAAAAGGTGTGTCGTCCATTGGTCTAAAGGTCGCAGGCAGCGGGCTGCGCCTAAAGTCGCATGACGTGCTCAAGATTGGCGCTTTTCCCTTTGCTTTCAAGCTTGTAGGCCACTAAATGTGCTGTTTTCGACGCAAATGTGCAGGGCCTGAGGTTTCAGTCCTCATTTATCTGGAGTAGGCTCGAACGCAGCCAGATGTTCAATCCATAGATGGAGTTCAGCATGGGATACAAGAAGATTCAGGTTCCGGCAGTCGGCGACAAAATCACCGTCAATGCAGACCATTCTCTCAATGTTCCTGACAACCCGATCATTCCTTTTATTGAGGGTGACGGTATTGGCGTCGACATCAGCCCGGTGATGATCAAGGTTGTCGATGCAGCTGTTAACAAGGCTTATGGCGGCAAGCGCAAGATCTCCTGGATGGAGGTTTATGCCGGCGAAAAGGCCACTCAGGTTTACGACCAGGACACCTGGCTGCCCCAGGAAACCCTGGATGCGGTCAAGGACTACGTGGTTTCCATCAAGGGCCCGCTGACCACCCCGGTCGGTGGCGGCATCCGTTCGCTGAACGTGGCCCTGCGCCAACAGCTCGACCTTTATGTGTGTCTGCGCCCGGTGCGCTGGTTCGAAGGCGTGCCAAGCCCGGTCAAGAAGCCCGGCGATGTGGACATGACCATCTTCCGCGAGAACTCCGAGGACATTTACGCCGGTATCGAGTGGAAGGCCGGCTCCCCGGAAGCGATCAAGGTCATCAAGTTCCTGAAAGAAGAGATGGGCGTTACCAAGATCCGTTTCGACCAGAACTGCGGGATCGGCATCAAGCCGGTGTCCCTGGAAGGCACCAAGCGCCTGGCGCGCAAGGCCTTGCAGTATGTCGTGGATAACGATCGCGACTCGCTGACCATCGTGCACAAAGGCAACATCATGAAGTTCACCGAAGGTGCCTTCAAGGAATGGGCCTACGAAGTGGCGGCTGAAGAATTCGGCGCGACCCTGCTGGATGGCGGGCCGTGGATGCAATTCAAGAACCCGCGCACCGGCAAGAATGTGGTGGTCAAGGACGCCATTGCCGACGCCATGCTCCAGCAGATCCTGCTGCGCCCGGCGGAATATGATGTGATCGCTACGCTTAACCTTAACGGTGACTACCTGTCCGACGCCCTGGCGGCGGAAGTGGGCGGTATCGGTATTGCGCCGGGCGCCAACCTGTCCGATACCGTGGCCATGTTCGAAGCCACCCACGGTACCGCGCCGAAGTATGCCGGCAAGGACCAGGTCAACCCGGGTTCGCTGATCCTGTCGGCGGAAATGATGCTGCGTCACATGGGTTGGACCGAAGCGGCCGACCTGATCATCAAGGGCACCAATGGCGCAATTTCGGCCAAGACGGTGACCTATGACTTCCATCGCTTGATGGACGGCGCCAAGTTGCTGTCGTCGTCAGCGTTCGGGGATGCGCTGATTTCGCATATGTAGGCTTATAAGCAGGCATAAAAAAACCGGCCTGTTGATGGCCGGTTTTTTTTGAGCGGTTGCTCAGCGGCTGATCAGGCCGGCTGTTTTTGTGATTTTTGAGCGACGTCTTCTATAGTTGTGCTGGCGCTGACTGGAGCGCCGATATTCACCGCATGCAAGCCTTTGGGTCCCTGAATGATATCGAAGGAAACCGATTGCCCTGCCTTCAGTGTCTTGTAGCCATCCATTTGGATAGCGGAGTAATGCGCAAATAGGTCGTCAGTCTTGCCGTCTTCGTTGATGAAGCCGTAACCCTTGGCATTGTTGAACCACTTGACCTTACCGCTCGCCATGCCCATATCCCTCTGCACCAGACTCCATCACTGGAGTATCATCCAGTTTATCCGTCCTAACCCGAATAAATAAGGTTGACTGCGCGGACCTTTTTTACCCACTGTGGGTTCTATTGGTTGTAACACTGATTTGCCGATAGTCAAGGCGACCAGTCGGTCAGAGTTGAAAATCTGACAGGTCGCCCCCACCACTGTATTTGAACCACTGACGAACCTTTCTTTCCATGCATGCAATCAGCCAGATTCGACTAACATTCAATCAGGATCGCCCGGATCATCAAGAAGACGACGACGGTTCTGCAGGCATTGCTGTTCAGGAGGCCAAGCCTGCTTTACAGGCGCCGCCGATGTACAAGGTGGTTTTGTTTAATGATGACTACACACCGATGGATTTCGTCGTCGAAGTGCTCGAGGTGTTTTTTAACCTGAACCGCGAGTTGGCGACCAAGGTAATGCTGGCCGTTCACACAGAAGGACGGGCAGTATGTGGAGTGTTTACCCGCGACATCGCCGAGACAAAGGCCATGCAGGTCAACCAGTACGCCAGGGAAAGCCAGCATCCGCTACTCTGTGAAATCGAGAAGGACGGTTAACTCCGACCACTTGGGTATGAGGTGAAGCTATGTTAAACCGCGAGCTCGAAGTCACCCTCAATCTTGCCTTCAAGGAGGCCCGTTCGAAGCGTCATGAGTTCATGACCGTCGAGCACCTGCTGCTGGCACTTTTGGATAACGAAGCTGCCGCCACCGTACTGCGTGCGTGTGGTGCCAATCTCGACAAACTCAAGCATGACCTGCAGGAGTTTATCGACTCCACCACGCCGTTGATCCCCGTTCATGACGAGGACCGCGAGACCCAGCCAACCCTGGGCTTCCAGCGGGTACTGCAGCGTGCCGTTTTCCACGTACAGAGCTCCGGCAAGCGCGAAGTCACAGGGGCCAACGTGCTCGTGGCGATCTTCAGCGAGCAGGAAAGCCAGGCCGTATTCCTGCTCAAGCAGCAAAGCGTTGCCCGTATTGATGTCGTCAACTACATCGCCCATGGCATTTCCAAAGTGCCAGGGCATGGCGATCACTCAGAAGGTGAGCAGGATATGCAGGATGACGAGGGCGGTGAGTCTTCTTCTTCGAGCAACCCGCTGGATGCTTATGCCAGCAACCTCAACGAACTGGCGCGCCAAGGGCGGATCGATCCGCTGGTAGGGCGTGAGCTGGAAGTTGAGCGCGTGGCGCAGATCCTGGCGCGTCGTCGCAAAAACAACCCGCTGTTGGTGGGTGAGGCGGGCGTGGGTAAAACCGCGATTGCCGAAGGCCTGGCCAAGCGCATTGTTGATAACCAGGTGCCAGACCTGCTGGCCAACAGCGTCGTCTACTCCCTTGACCTGGGCGCGTTACTCGCCGGGACCAAGTACCGTGGCGACTTCGAGAAGCGCTTCAAGGCGTTGCTCGGCGAGCTGAAAAAACGCCCGCAGGCGATCCTGTTCATTGACGAAATCCATACCATCATCGGTGCCGGTGCAGCTTCCGGTGGCGTGATGGACGCTTCGAACCTGCTCAAGCCGCTGCTGTCTTCGGGCGATATCCGTTGCATCGGCTCGACCACGTTCCAGGAATTCCGCGGGATCTTCGAGAAAGATCGCGCCCTGGCGCGCCGCTTCCAGAAAGTCGACGTGTCCGAGCCTTCGGTTGAAGACACCATCGGCATCCTGCGCGGGCTCAAGGGGCGTTTCGAAGCACACCACGGTATCGAGTACACCGATGAAGCGCTGCGTGCAGCCGCCGAGTTGGCGTCGCGTTACATCAATGACCGGCACATGCCGGACAAAGCCATCGACGTGATCGACGAGGCGGGTGCCTACCAGCGCCTGCAGCCGGTGGAGAAGCGTGTGAAGCGCATCGACGTGCCTCAGGTCGAGGACATCGTGGCGAAGATCGCGCGGATTCCGCCAAAACACGTCAACACGTCCGACCGGGAGCTGCTGCGTAACCTGGAGCGCGACCTCAAGCTGACGGTGTTTGGTCAGGATGCGGCCATCGACTCGCTGTCCACCGCGATCAAGCTGTCCCGTGCGGGCCTCAAGTCGCCGGACAAACCGGTCGGTTCGTTCCTGTTCGCCGGGCCTACCGGTGTCGGCAAGACCGAAGCGGCGCGGCAGTTGGCCAAGGCCATGGGTATTGAGCTGGTGCGTTTCGACATGTCCGAGTACATGGAGCGTCACACTGTGTCGCGCCTGATCGGTGCGCCTCCGGGCTATGTCGGCTTCGACCAGGGCGGCCTGTTGACCGAGGCGATCACCAAGCAGCCGCATTGCGTTCTGCTGCTCGATGAAATCGAGAAGGCGCACCCGGAAGTCTTCAACCTGCTGTTGCAGGTGATGGACCACGGCACCCTGACCGACAACAACGGGCGCAAGGCGGACTTCCGCAACGTGATCGTGATCATGACCACCAACGCCGGTGCCGAAACGGCCGCGCGGGCTTCCATTGGCTTTACTCATCAGGATCACTCTTCCGACGCCATGGAAGTGATCAAGAAGAGCTTCACGCCGGAATTCCGCAACCGCCTGGACACCATTATCCAGTTTGGTCGCCTCAGTCATGAGGTCATCAAAAGTGTGGTGGACAAGTTCCTCACCGAGCTTCAGGCGCAGTTGGAAGACAAGCGCGTGCAGTTGGAGGTTACGGACGCGGCGCGCAACTGGCTGGCGGAAGGTGGCTACGACGCGGCAATGGGCGCTCGGCCAATGGCTCGCCTGATCCAGGACAAGATCAAGCGCCCACTGGCGGAAGAGATCCTGTTCGGCGAACTGGCAGACCACGGTGGCGTGGTGCATATCGACCTGAAGGACGGCGAGCTGACCTTCGACTTCGAGACCACGGCTGAAATGGCCTGATAGCTGACGCAACAAAACAAAAAGGCGCCGAGAGGCGCCTTTTTGCTGTCTTGAAACCGATGGAGATCAAATGTGGGAGCGGGCTTGCTCGCGAATGCGGTGTGCCAGTCGACACAATCAGTCACTGACACGCCGCATTCGCGAGCAAGCCCGCTCCCACAAGGGATTTCTGGTTTCAGGTAAATCGCGCGCGCACAAAAACGCCCGGCATAACCGGGCGTCTTGTATTGACTTGATTAACGGGCGCGGTAAGTGATGCGCCCTTTGCTCAGGTCATAGGGCGTCAGTTCGACGCGCACTTTGTCACCGGTAAGAATACGGATGTAATTCTTGCGCATCTTGCCGGAGATATGCGCGGTTACGACGTGCCCATTTTCCAACTCCACACGAAACATGGTGTTGGGCAGGGTGTCGACGACAGTGCCTTCCATTTCGAAGCTGTCTTCTTTCGACATGCAGTAAAGCCCTCGGTATCCAGTGAATGGCCCGGTGCAACTGCGCCAGGCAAAAGCGGCGTGCATTGTGCCCGAAAAAGGGTGTTTAAGCCAAGAGGTTCTAGTTCAAGGTGACCCATCTTTGGTTAATTAACAGCTCAATGGGCCGATATTGGGTCTTGTAGTTCATCTTTTTGCAGTTTTTTATCCAGTATCCGAGGTACACCGCCTCCAATTCCATGCGCAAGGCTTCGCCGATTTGCCACAGGATCGCAAAGCGTCCCAGGCTGCGACGCTCTTCGGCGGGCTCATAAAAGGTGTAGACCGCCGACAGGCCATTGGGCAGCAGGTCGGTGACGGCTACGGCGACCAGGCGCCCTTCAAGGCGAAACTCGTAGAAACGCGAGAAGGGCAGGTCGCGCACCAGGAAGGTGGAAAACTGGTCGCGACTGGGTGGGAACATGTCGCCGTCGGCATGGCGCTGTTCGATGTAGCGTTGGTAGAGGTCGAAATATTCTTCACTGAAGCCCGGTTTGGCAGCGGTGACGGTCAGGTCGGCATTGCGCTTGAGGATGCGTTTCTGATTACGGTCCGGCAGGAACTGCGCCACCGGGATACGCGCCGGTACGCAGGCGTTGCAGTTCTGGCAGTGTGGCCGGTAGAGGTGGTCGCCGCTGCGCCGGAAGCCCATTTCCGACAAATCGGCATACACATGCACGTCCATCGGCTGGCTGGGGTCGAGGAACAGCGTGGTGGCCTGCTCATCGGGCAGATAGCTGCAAGAGTGGGGTTGAGTGGCATAAAACTTCAAACGCGCCAGCTCGGTCATGATCAACCCTCGGATAAGCTTTGAAATAAGTGTAAGCCAGGTGCGGGAAAGTCGCCTAGGAAACCCATGGCGCAGAGCTGGTTTGGTCCAAATGGTCGCGCAGGTAGTTGGCAAAGTCGCTGCGGGGAATGGCGCGGGCGCCGAGGCTGTGCAGGTGGTCGGTGGGCATCTGGCAGTCGATCAGCACAAAGCCCCATGCCTGCAATTGCCTGACCAGGGTCGCAAAGCCGAATTTCGAGGCGTTGTCGGCGCGACTGAACATGGACTCGCCGAAAAACAACTGGCCCATCGCCAGGCCGTACAGGCCGCCAACCAGTTCGCCTTCGTCCCAGACCTCCACCGAGTGCGCATAGCCGCGCTGGTGCAATTGCAGGTAGGCGCTCTGCATGGCTTCGGTGATCCAGGTGCCATCGGCATAGCTGCGTGGCGCTGCGCAAGCCTGGATGACGGCGGCGAAATCCTGATCGAAGGTCACCGTGTAACGCTGCTGGCGCAACAGTTTGCCGAGGCTGCGGGAAACATGCAGCTCGTCGGGGAACAGCACGGTGCGCGGGTCGGGCGACCACCACAGGATGGGCTGGCCCTCCGAGAACCACGGAAAGCAGCCGTGGCGATAGGCCTGGATCAAGCGGTCGGCCGACAGGTCGCCACCGGCGGCGAGCAGGCCATTGGGTTCGCGCATGGCCTTGGCCAGCGGTGGAAACGTCAGGGTGTTGCGTTGTAACCAGGTCAGCATGGCATCCAGGCTTACGGAAGGGGAGGGCGGTAACGGCGATGTTGCCCGTTGCAAGAGCTGTGATTATTGTCGACGAAACGCTCTGGGGCTACCCCGAACATGGGATCGGTGCAGATAAGCATGAACGGGTGTTTCTGCAACTCTATGCCGGGGGCGTGGTCGTAATCGCGTACGTCGGTCGGCAAGCTAGCCTGGATTGGCAAAAACAGCTCATAAGCCTTTGTCAGCAAAGACAATGCATGCTCAAATTGAACGTTATGAAACCGAAGATTGGCTATGCTGTGTAACGTAGGTCCAAGTGCGTGGCATAGCGCACACAAACCCGTACAATGCGGCCATTCAGGCGTTATCGCCGTTTCATGAATCAGTTGCAGAGTGTTAAAAGTAGCTTCACTGGCACTCGTTCATTTTTTACCTGCTCGGATTGAGCAGTATTTTGCAGTCATTCAACAGATGGACGCGCTAAAGGCGCAGGAATAGACCCGTTTTGAAGAAATCCGCCGCAACACCTAAAGCCGCAGTCGTGCCCGCCTGGCGCCAGCACCTGCACTATCGACTCAAGGAAGGTGCACTGATCGCCATCGGCGCCCTGTGCCTGTTCCTGATGATGGCCTTGCTCACCTATGGCAAGGACGATCCAGGCTGGAGCCACAACAGCAAGATCGAAGACGTGCAGAACTTCGGTGGTCCTGCCGGCTCCTACAGCGCCGATATCCTGTTCATGGTGCTGGGTTATTTCGCCTATATCTTTCCGTTGTTGCTGGCCATCAAGACCTGGCAGATCTTCCGCCAACGTCATGAACCTTGGCAGTGGAGCGGCTGGCTGTTCTCCTGGCGTCTGATCGGCCTGGTGTTCCTGGTGCTGTCGGGCGCGGCCCTGGCCCATATCCATTTCCACGCACCTACCGGCTTGCCGGCCGGTGCTGGCGGCGCACTGGGCGAAAGCCTCGGCGACCTGGCCCGCAGGACCCTGAACATCCAGGGCAGCACCCTGATGTTTATCGCGTTGTTCCTGTTCGGCCTCACCGTGTTTACCGACCTGTCGTGGTTCAAGGTCATGGACGTGACCGGCAAGATCACCCTCGACCTGCTCGAACTGTTCCAGGGCGCCGCCAATCGCTGGTGGTCGGCCCGGGTCGACCGCAAGCGCATGGTTGCGCAACTGCGTGAGGTCGATACCCGCGTCAATGAGGTGGTGGCCCCGAGCACGCCGGACCGGCGTGAGCAAGCCAAGGTCAAGGAGCGCCTGATCGAACGCGAGCAGGCGCTGACCAAACACATGTCGGACCGCGAGAAGCAGGTACCGCCGGTGATCGCGCCTGCGCCGCCGAAGGCGCCCGAGCCAAGCCATCGCGTGCAGAAAGAGAAACAGGCGCCGTTGTTTGTCGACAGCGCCGTGGAAGGCACCTTGCCGCCGATCTCGATTCTCGACCCGGCGGAAAAGAAGCAGCTCAACTATTCCCCTGAATCTCTGGCGGCCGTCGGCCATCTGCTGGAAATCAAGCTCAAGGAATTCGGCGTCGAAGTCT
The DNA here is from genome assembly GCF_019352905.1 of Pseudomonas sp. Xaverov 83. NCBI lineage: Bacteria > Pseudomonadati > Pseudomonadota > Gammaproteobacteria > Pseudomonadales > Pseudomonadaceae > Pseudomonas > Pseudomonas sp. Xaverov 83. Next base: position 19,331 of record NZ_JAAAFU010000049.1, read on the forward strand.
CGGTGGATTCGATCCACCCGGGCCCTGTGATTACCCGCTACGAAATCCAGCCGGCTGCCGGCGTGAAGGTCAGCCGCATTTCCAACCTGGCCAAGGATCTGGCGCGTTCGCTGGCCGTGACCAGCGTGCGGGTGGTGGAAGTGATTCCGGGCAAGACCACCGTCGGTATTGAGATTCCCAACGAAGACCGGCAGATCGTGCGCTTCTCTGAAGTGCTGTCGACCCCGGAATACGACAACTTCAAATCGCCGGTGACATTGGCCCTGGGCCACGACATCGGCGGGAAGCCGGTGATCACCGACCTGGCTAAAATGCCGCACTTGCTGGTCGCCGGTACCACCGGTTCCGGTAAGTCGGTGGGTGTGAACGCGATGATCCTGTCGATCCTGTTCAAGTCTGGCCCGGAAGACGCCAAGCTGATCATGATCGACCCGAAAATGCTCGAGCTGTCGATCTACGAAGGCATTCCGCACCTGCTGTGCCCGGTAGTGACCGACATGAAGGACGCCGCCAACGCCCTGCGCTGGAGCGTCGCCGAGATGGAGCGCCGCTACAAGCTGATGGCGAAGATGGGCGTACGTAACCTGTCGGGCTTCAACGCCAAGGTCAAGGAAGCCCAGGACGCCGGCACGCCGCTGACCGACCCGCTGTACAAGCGCGAAAGCATTCACGACGAAGCGCCGCTGTTGACCAAGCTGCCGACCATCGTGGTGGTAGTCGACGAATTTGCCGACATGATGATGATCGTCGGCAAGAAGGTCGAAGAGCTGATCGCCCGTATCGCCCAGAAGGCGCGGGCCGCCGGTATCCACTTGATCCTGGCGACCCAGCGTCCGTCGGTGGACGTGATCACCGGCCTGATCAAGGCCAACATCCCGACCCGCATGGCGTTCCAGGTATCGAGCAAGATCGACTCCCGTACCATCATCGACCAGGGCGGCGCCGAGCAACTGCTGGGCCACGGTGACATGCTCTACATGCCACCGGGCACCAGTCTGCCGATCCGCGTTCACGGCGCCTTCGTCTCCGACGATGAAGTGCACCGTGTGGTGGAGGCCTGGAAGCTGCGCGGCGCCCCGGAATACAACGACGACATCCTTGCGGGCGTCGAAGAGGCCGGCAGCGGCTTCGACGGTGGCAGCAGCGGTGGCGACGATGATGCCGAGACCGATGCGCTCTACGACGAAGCGGTGCAGTTCGTCCTTGAAAGCCGCCGCGCCTCGATCTCCGCCGTACAGCGCAAGCTGAAGATTGGCTACAACCGCGCTGCCCGCATGATCGAAGCCATGGAAATGGCCGGCGTGGTCACCTCGATGAACACCAACGGCTCGCGCGAAGTGATTGCGCCAGCGCAGATGCGTGACTGATTACGTGCCGCGTGGCAACACGCGGCACGCCTTGCAAACGAATCTAAGAGGACTCCCATGCGTCTTATCCGCATGCTGTTGTTGCCTGCATTGGCCCTGACTGCTGTTTCGGCTCACGCTGATCCGGCTTCCGTTGCGAGCCTGACCAACCTGCTGGACAAATCCAAGACCCTGAGCGCGCGCTTCTCCCAGTTGACCCTGGACGGTGGCGGAACTCAATTGCAGGAAACCGCCGGCGAAATGGCCGTGCAGCGTCCTGGACTGTTCTACTGGAAAACCGACGCGCCAAACGAGCAGACCATCGTTTCCGACGGCCAGAAAGTCACTCTGTGGGACCCGGACCTGGAACAGGCGACCATCAAGAAGCTCGATCCGCGCCTGAGCCAGACCCCGGCGTTGCTGCTGTCGGGCGATGTGTCGCAGATCAGCCAGAGTTTTGATATCACCTCCAAGCAGGCCAGCAACGTCATCGACTTCACGCTGAAGCCGAAATCCAAGGACACGCTGTTCGACAGCCTGCGCCTGTCGTTCCGCAACGGTGTGATCAACGACATGCAACTGGTGGACAGCGTTGGCCAACGCACCAACATCCTGTTCACCGGGGTCAAGGCCAACGAGCCGGTGGCCGCGTCCAAGTTCAAGTTCGACATCCCGAAGGGTGCCGACGTGATCCAGGAATAAACTGCCTAGAGGTTTCAAACGCTGCCCATGGACCTGTTTCGAAGTGACCCGATTGCTCAGCCTCTGGCGGCGCGCCTGCGCTCGACCAACCTGGACGAGTACGTCGGGCAGGAACACCTGCTCGCTCGCGGCAAGCCTTTGCGCGAAGCCCTGGAGCAGGGTGCGCTGCACTCGATGATTTTCTGGGGGCCGCCGGGCGTGGGTAAGACCACCCTGGCGCGGCTCCTGGCGAAAGTCTCGGATGCCCACTTCGAGACGGTTTCGGCGGTGCTCGCCGGGGTCAAGGAAATCCGCCAGGCGGTGGAAGTCGCCAAGCAGCAGGCCGGGCAATACGGCAAGCGCACCATCCTGTTTGTCGACGAAGTGCATCGCTTCAACAAGTCGCAGCAGGATGCGTTCCTGCCGTATGTCGAAGACGGCACGCTGATCTTTATTGGCGCCACCACTGAAAACCCGTCATTTGAACTGAACAACGCCTTGCTGTCCCGGGCGCGTGTCTATGTGCTCAAGAGCCTCGATGAAGCCGCGATGCAGAAGCTGTTGCGGCGCGCGCTGAATGAAGACAAGGGCCTGGGCAAGCGCCAACTGAGTGTCAGCGAGGAAGGCTTCAAGATTCTGCTGACCGCGGCTGACGGCGATGGTCGACGTTTTCTCAATCTGCTGGAGAACGCGTCCGACCTGGCCGAGGATGGCAGCGAAATCGGTGTCGACTTGCTGCAAAGCCTGCTGGGCGACACCCGCCGGCGTTTCGACAAGGGTGGGGAGGCGTTCTACGACCAGATTTCCGCGTTGCATAAATCGGTGCGCGGCTCCAATCCCGACGGCGCGCTGTACTGGTTTGCGCGCATGATCGACGGTGGTTGCGACCCGCTGTACCTGGCCCGGCGCGTGGTGCGCATGGCCAGTGAAGACATCGGCAATGCCGACCCGCGCGCGCTGAGTCTGTGCCTGGCCGCCTGGGAAGTGCAGGAGCGCCTGGGCAGCCCGGAAGGCGAGTTGGCGGTGGCCCAGGCCATCACTTATCTTGCCTGCGCGCCGAAAAGCAACGCGGTGTATATGGGCTTCAAGTCCGCCCTGCGTGCCGCCGCTGAGCATGGTTCCCTGGAAGTGCCGCTGCACCTGCGCAATGCGCCGACCAAGCTGATGAAGCAGCTCGGTTATGGCGATGAATACCGTTACGCCCACGATGAGCCGGACGCCTATGCGGCTGGCGAAGATTACTTCCCGGATGACCTTGAGCCGCAGCCGTTCTACCAGCCAGTGCCTCGCGGCCTGGAGCTGAAGATCGGCGAAAAGCTCAATCACCTCGCCCAACTTGACCGGCTCAGCCCGAAACAGCGGAGAAAGTAGTGCTCAGAACGATTCTTGCCGTGTCCGTGGCCGGCATCGCTGGTACATTATTGCGTTTCGCCACCAGCACATGGGTCAGCGCCAATTGGCCGAAGCATTTTTATGCGGCGACCCTGGCGGTCAATCTGGTGGGCTGTTTGATCATCGGTTTGTTGTACGGGTGGTTTCTGATTCGCCCGGAAGTGCCGATTGAGATTCGGGCCGGCTTGATTGTCGGCTTTGTAGGCGGTCTGACGACCTTTTCATCCTTTTCACTGGACACGCTACGCCTGCTGGAAAGCGGGCAGGCATTGGTCGCCTTCGGGTACCTGGCCATCAGCGTGTTCGGCGGGCTGCTCGCCACGTGGGCTGGCCTGTCCTTGACCAAACTTTGATAAACGAGAGACCGACATGCTCGATTCCAAACTGTTACGTAGCAACCTTCAGGACGTAGCGGACCGCCTGGCATCCCGTGGCTTCAGCCTGGATGTTGCGCGCATCGAAGCGCTGGAAGAACAGCGCAAGACCGTCCAGACCCGCACCGAAGCACTGCAGGCTGAGCGTAATGCGCGTTCCAAATCCATCGGTCAGGCCAAGCAGCGCGGCGAAGACATCGCGCCGTTGATGGCGGACGTCGAGCGCATGGCTGGCGAGTTGGCTTCCGGCAAAGTCGAGCTGGACGCGATCCAGACCGAGCTGGACTCGATCCTGCTGGGTATCCCGAACCTGCCACACGAGTCCGTGCCGATTGGCGAAGACGAAGACGGCAACGTCGAAGTCCGTCGCTGGGGCACGCCAAAAGCTTTCGATTTCGAGATCAAGGACCACGTTGCCCTGGGCGAATTGACCGGTGGTCTGGACTTCGAGACAGCGGCCAAAATGTCCGGCGCGCGCTTTGCCTTGCTGCGCGGCCCGATCGCGCGCATGCACCGTGCCCTGGCGCAGTTCATGATCAACCTGCACACCGGCGAACACGGCTACGAAGAGGCTTACACCCCGTACCTGGTTCAGGCGCCGGCGTTGATGGGGACCAGTCAGTTGCCGAAGTTCGAGGAAGACCTGTTCAAGATCAGCCGCGATGGCGAAGCCGATCTGTACCTGATCCCGACCGCCGAAGTGTCGCTGACCAACATCGTGGCCGGGGAAATCCTCGACGCCAAGCAACTGCCGATCAAGTTTGTCGCCCACTCGCCGTGCTTTCGCAGTGAAGCCGGTGCATCGGGTCGCGACACCCGCGGCATGATCCGCCAGCACCAGTTCGACAAGGTCGAGATGGTGCAGGTTGTCGAGCCGTCGACCTCCATGGAAGCGCTGGAAGGCCTGACCGCCAACGCCGAACGCGTCCTGCAGCTGCTGGAGCTGCCGTACCGCGTTCTGGCCTTGTGCACCGGCGACATGGGTTTCAGTGCCGTGAAGACTTACGATCTGGAAGTGTGGGTGCCGAGCCAGGACAAATACCGCGAGATTTCGTCGTGCTCCAACTGCGGTGATTTCCAGGCCCGTCGCATGCAGGCGCGTTTCCGTAACCCGGAAACCGGCAAGCCTGAGCTGGTCCACACCCTCAACGGCTCGGGCCTGGCGGTAGGCCGTACCCTGGTGGCGGTGCTGGAAAACTACCAGCAGGCTGACGGTTCGATCCGCGTACCCGACGTGCTCAAGCCTTACATGGCGGGCGTTGAGGTCATCGGCTAAATGGAATTTCTGCCGCTGTTTCATAACCTGCGCGGCAGTCGTGTGTTGGTCGTCGGTGGCGGGGAGATTGCCTTGCGCAAATCCCGGCTGCTGGCCGACGCCGGCGCGTTGTTGCGGGTGGTTGCTCCCCAGATTGAAGACCAGTTGCGTGAACTGGTCCAGGGCAGTGGCGGTGAACTGATTTTGCGCGGTTATCAGGAGGCCGACCTCGACGGTTGCACCCTGATTATCGCCGCGACCGATGACGAGCCGCTGAACGCGCAAGTGTCCAGCGATGCGCGGCGCCGTTGCGTACCGGTCAATGTGGTGGATGCGCCGGCCTTGTGCAGCGTGATCTTCCCGGCGATTGTCGACCGTTCACCTTTGGTGATCGCAGTGTCCAGCGGCGGCGATGCGCCGGTGCTGGCACGCTTGATCCGCGCCAAGCTGGAAACCTGGATTCCGTCGACTTACGGTCAATTGGCCGGGTTGGCGGCGCGGTTTCGTAGCCAGGTCAAAGGTTTGTTTCCGGATGTGCAGCAGCGTCGCGCGTTCTGGGAAGACGTGTTTCAAGGTCCGATTGCTGACCGGCAACTGGCCGGGCAGGGCGATGAAGCCGAGCGTTTGCTGGTGGAGAAAATCAACGGCGCGCCGCCTCACGCACCGGGCGAAGTCTACCTCGTGGGGGCAGGCCCGGGTGATCCGGACCTGCTGACCTTCCGCGCGTTGCGCTTGATGCAGCAGGCCGATGTGGTGCTGTACGACCGCTTGGTGGCGCCGGCGATTCTTGAGCTGTGCCGCCGAGATGCTGAGCGGGTGTACGTCGGCAAGCGACGCGCTGACCATGCGGTGCCGCAAGACCAGATTAACCAGCAGCTGGTGGACCTGGCCAAGCAAGGCAAACGCGTGCTGCGGCTCAAGGGTGGCGACCCGTTCATCTTTGGTCGTGGCGGTGAAGAGATCGAAGAGCTGGCGGCCCATGGCATCCCGTTCCAGGTGGTGCCGGGCATTACGGCAGCCAGTGGTTGCGCGGCGTATGCCGGTATTCCGCTGACCCATCGCGACTATGCGCAATCGGTTCGCTTCATTACCGGGCACTTGAAGGACGGGACTTCGGACCTGCCATGGAGTGACCTGGTAGGGCCGTCGCAAACCCTGGTCTTCTACATGGGGTTGATCGGGTTGCCGATCATCTGCGAACAACTGATCCAGCATGGCCGTTCAGCGGATACGCCGGCGGCGTTGATCCAGCAGGGCACCACGTCCAACCAGCGGGTGTTTACCGGCACACTGGCTGACCTGCCACGCATGGTGGCGGAGCATGAAGTTCATGCACCGACACTGGTGATTGTGGGAGAAGTGGTGCTGTTGCGTGAGAAGCTGAAGTGGTTTGAAGGCGCTCAGTCGCAAGTTTGACAAGCGCGACGCATTCCAACTGTAGGAGCGAGCTTGCTCGCGAAAAACTCAAGGTCACCGCGCTCATTCAGCATGAGCGCGTTATCGTTGACGACCTTCGCGAGCAAGCTTGCTCCTACAGGGCTTGGATCAACTCCAAATCCCTTTCCCGCTCAACCGCTCCCGATCATGCTCCGCCTCAAACGTCTGCAATGGCCCCTTCGGCACAATCCCCGTCGGATTAATCGTGCGATGACTGGCGTAGTAGTGCCCCTTGATGTGAGCAAAATCCACCGTCTCGGCAATCCCCGGCCACTGATACAGCTCCCTTAGCCAATTCGATAAATTCGGATAATCCGCAATCCGCCGCAGGTTGCATTTGAAGTGGCTGTAGTACACCGCATCAAACCGAATCGCCGTGGTGAAAAGCCTTACATCGGCTTCAGTCAGGTATTCCCCCGCCAGGTAACGATGCTTACCCAAATGCTGTTCAAGGTGATCCAGTTCGGCAAACACATCATCAAATGCCGCTTCATACGCTTTTTGCGACGTGGCAAAACCTGCGCGGTATACACCGTTGTTCACGGCGGGATAGATCCTGTCGTTCAGTGCATCGATGGTTGAGCGCTGGGCCTCGGGATAGAAGTCCAGTTGATTGCCGGTCAGTTCATTAAACGCACTGTTGAACATGCGAATAATCTCCGCCGATTCATTGCTGACAATCCGCTTGAGCTTCTTGTCCCACAACACCGGGACGGTGACCCGCCCGGTGTGGTTGGCGGAGTCGGCGGTGTAGCGTTGGTGCATGTAGGTGAAGTCGTCGAGTCTGTCGCCGCTGGAGCCGTGGGCCTTGTCGAAGGTCCAGCCGTTCTCGAGCATTAGCCAGCTGACCACGGACACATCGATCAGGCTTTCCAGGCCTTTTAGCTTGCGCAGGATCAATGTGCGGTGTGCCCAGGGGCAGGCCAGGGAGACGTACAGATGATAGCGACCGGCTTCAGCCGCGAAACCGCCTTCACCGGTCGGGCCGGGCTCGCCATCGGCGGTCACCCAGTTACGGCGTTGCGCCTGCTCCCGTTGGAAGGCGCCGTCTGCGCTACTTTCGTACCACTGGTCATGCCAGCGTCCTTCGATCAGCAAACCCATGACTGACTCCTTGGCTAATAAGCGTAGGAGTGCAGTCTAAAGGTCTGAGTTCGAACAAAAAGCGCAAAGGCTGGGGGTTAATGATCGACTAAATCGATTTGTCCCGGGCGTTCCAGTATTGCTGGGCCAGTTCAAACGCTTGCTCCCGCGGGTGACCGAGGCCGCGCAAGGCCAGGGCCATGGTGGCGATCAATGCCAGTTGCGGGTAGCTGTCCTGCACGTCGCCGCGCCATAACGCCTTGAGGTGCTCGGGCTCCAGGGCGGCAGGTTTGACGTGGCGCTGAGCGGAGAGGGCAGGCCACTCTTCATCCCAGCTTTCGCCGCCGGTGGTGCCGTATAGGTGGCTGATGGTGTCCGGGTTGATCTCGATTTCGCCGCCGTCACCCTTGACCACGATGGTGTTGTCACCGAGCAAGCCACTGGCATCGCGGTGCACGCCCTGGTAGCCCGGGTGGAAGATGCTTTGCAGGCCGCAGCGGGCGCTCAACGGGTTGAGGATGCGCGCCAGGGAGTGGATCGGCGAACGCAGGCCCAATGTGTTGCGCAGGTCGATCATGCGCTGCAGCTGTGGCGCCCAGTCTCCCAGCGGAATAAACGCCAGGTTGCCCTGTTCCAGGGCCGCTTCCACCTGTTGCCAATTCCGGCACAGCGGAATCTGCAAGCCGTCCAGCAATTGCTCGGTGTAGAGCCGACCTGCGGTATGTGCGCCGCCGCCGTGCATCAAGATGCGCACGCCGTTCTGTGCCAGGCACTTGGCTGCCAGCAGGTACCACGGCAGGTGGCGTTTTTTACCGGCGTAGGTAGGCCAGTCGACATCCACATTGAGTGACGGTGCATTCAAGCGTTCGCGCACGGCTTCGGTGAAACCGGCGAGTTCTTCCGGGCTTTCTTCCTTGTGCCGCAACAGCATCAGGAAGGCGCCGAGTTGGGTGTCTTCGACCTTCTCGTCCAGCAGCATGCCCATGGCTTCCCGGGCTTCCTCGCGGGTGAGGTTGCGGGCGCCGCGCTTGCCTTTGCCGAGGATGCGCACGAACGGCGCGAACGGGTGCTCGGCAGGGGTTTCAGTGATCAACGGGGCAAAATCAGTCATAAGCAATTCGTCGGCCTGGGCAGGCCCGCCAGCTTGGCGGCGAGTTTGGCGGGAGTGCCTTTGAACAGTCGGTTGAGGTGCAGGCTGTTGCCCTTTTCCGGGCCCAGCTTCAAGGCCGTGTACTTGATCAGCGGGCGAGTGGCGGGCGATAGCTGGAATTCGCTGTAGAAACCCCGCAGCAGTTCGAGGATTTCCCAGTGTTCCGGGGTCAGCGCCAGGTCTTCTGCGGTGGCGAGGGCGTTGGCCACGTCGCTGGACCACTCGTTCAAGTCGACGAGGTAGCCGTCCTTGTCCAGTTCGAGGGTGCGTTCGCCTACGGTCAGGGTGTTCATAGCCAGGTGTTGACCTTGTCGTAATCGATCGACAGCTGGACGAAGGCCGGGTAATCGACGCTGGCGACCCAGGCAGGCACGGCGAGACTGCGCGCCTGACTGTCTTCGGCCAGTACAAACACCTTCAAACCCTTGGCTTGCAGAGCCTGGCAGGGTGCGCTGGCGGGTTGCAAGGCGTAGGCACCGTCGCCACACAGCAGGATCGCATCCTGTGCGCCACAGAGGCGCAGGCAGCTGTCCAGCCGGCTATCGGTAAACGGGGAGTGGGAGACCACATGCAAAGTCGACATCAGAGGGTAATCACCTGGTCGTAACGGTCAATCATCTGAGAGATCTGTTCGCTGCTCAGCGGCTGCGCGTTGTCGGAGGCGGTCAGGCCACGCTCGGTGAGGCTATGGCTGCAGGCAAACACATCCTCAACCCCAAACAACTCCAGGGCCTGGAGGTTGGCGCTGAGGTCTTTCTGTTGCACGGCCTTGGCGTCCTGGCTTGCGGCCAGTTGAAACACGCCGTCATCCAAAAACAACAGGCCAATCGGCAAATCAAACGCGCCGCCAGCCAACACAATATCCAACGCTTCGCGGGCACTGGGGCCGGACCACGGCGCCTGTCGGCTGATCACCAGCAATGATTTCGACATGTCACGGCCCTCCGAAGCAGATCAAACGGTCAGCGGCCTGGGCGGCGTCATGCAGTTGCCCAAGCCCGGACAGCGCCCAAGGCGCCTCCAGATTCACCGCGCTGCGCTGATAGCGGGTGGCCTCTTCGGCATTCAGCACCCCACGACGCAGGGCCGCCGCGATGCACACCACGCCATCAAGCTGATGCTCGCTGACAAACTCGCGCCACTGACGGGCGATATCCTGCTCATCCTGCGGCGCAACAATGTTGGTGGATGCGCTGTAGACGCCATCCTGATAAAAAAACAGCCGTACAATTTCATGCCCGCCCGCCAGCGCCGCCTGGGCGAACAGCAAGGCACGGCGCGAGGAGGGCGCATGGGCGGCGGAAAAAAGCGCAATCGCGAACTTCATGGAACACTCTGAAGGCAAAACCTGTGGCAATGATAAAGCCGCAGACAACAAAAAGCCCGCCGAAGCGGGCTTTTTGCATGTGGCTGCGATCAGTCGTCGCGGCCCATGATGCCGAAGATCTGCAACAGGCTGATAAACAGGTTGTAGATCGATACATACAGGCTGATGGTGGCCATGATGTAGTTACGCTCGCCACCCTGGATGATCGCGCTGGTCTGGAACAGGATGCACGCCGAGGAGAACAGCACGAAACCGGCGCTGATCGCCAATTGCAGGCCGCTGATCTGGAAGAACATGCCTGCCAGCACGGCAGCCAGCAACACGAAGAAACCGGCGGTGATGAAACCACCCAGGAAGCTCATGTCCTTGCGGGAGATCAGCACGTAAGCCGACAGGCCGCCAAATACCAGGGCAGTCATGGCAAATGCCGAGCTGACCACTTCCGCGCCGCCGGCCATGCCGAGGTAACGGTTAAGGATTGGGCCGAGGATAAAGCCCATGAAACCGGTCAAGGCAAACGCCGACACCAGGCCCCAGGCCGAGTCGCGCAGCTTGTTGGTCAGGAAGAACAGACCATAGAAGCCGATCAACACGACGAAGATATTCGGGTAGCCGACGCGCATTTGCTGGGCTACGAAGGCCATCACGCCGCTGAAAGCGAGGGTGAGAGCGAGCAAGCCGTATGTATTGCGCAGGACGCGGCTAACTTCTAGCTGCTCAGCCTGCGCGTTTCCATTCACTGCGTAATTTTGTTCGCGCATGGCGACACTCCTTCAGTTTTGAAACATTCAGTCGCAAGGATCATAACAGACGCTCTGTAACAAGCTATGGCGAGAGTTTGACAGTGTGTTTCATTCGGGTATTATGGCGCCCGCTGAGACAGGATGGGGTACGCTAATCCTGTGTTGCACAAGGGAAATTGGCAGAGTGGTTGAATGCACCGGTCTTGAAAACCGGCGAACGTTAATAGCGTTCCCAGGGTTCGAATCCCTGGTTTCCCGCCAAGATTTACTCGAGAGCCCCGCTATTGCGGGGCTTTTGCGTTTCTGGGGTACGGGGATTTCGTAACTGATTTTCGCAAGTGTTCCATTACTATTGTGGGAGTGTTCTATAACTTTCCTACTTTGACGGCTTCGCGGTCGCTCCGATCCTCCTGTAAAACCTGCTTTGTTTTTTCATATTTTGCAGTGCCCGGGCGATAGACTTGCATCACAGGGAAGAATTTTAGCTGTTAGCATATTTAGCAATTCGCTAAATAATGGCAATCTTTTGTGCATGGATATCTACGAAATCAGAAAACGAAATCTGCGGACCCTTATCGGAAAGCAGAAGAAATCGTCGTGTGCGGCGCGATGGGAAATGAGCCCTGCTCACTTGAGCCAAGTTCTTTCAGATAAAACGCTCAAGAACCTCGGTGATGAGGTTGCACGACGTATAGAGCGTCTCGAAGGTCTGGATCCCGATTGGTTCGACTCGCTACAAGGCTACGCGCCCGGGCAAGCAACTACTGAAGAACCTGGTCACTTCGGATTGAGTGAGATGCGTCTATGGGACGAACGCACGCCCTTGGACACAGATGAAATATCTGTGCCGTACTTGCGTGAGGTGGAGCTTGCAGCCGGTTCAGGTCGATTTGTAATTGAAGAAGGCGAAAAATCAAGTCTTAGATTTGACAAGCGCAGCCTGCGCCAGAATAGGGTGCAGTTCGACAAGGCGAGATGTGTCACGGTCCGTGGCAACAGCATGCTCCCAGTGCTGAGGGATGGCGCAATTGTGGGTGTGAACATTGCGGGCACTGGTCTCGCCGATGTCATTGACGGCGATCTATATGCAATAAATCACAATGGCCAGCTGCGGGTGAAACAACTTTACCGGCTACCCACCGGGATGCGAATGCGCAGCTTCAATAGAGATGAACATCCTGACGAAGATTACAGCTATCAGCGATTGCATGATGAGCAGATAAGCATCCTCGGCCATGTCTTTTGGTGGGGGATGTACGCCAGATAAGTTGCTCAATTAAACAATCAAGCCCGCCGTGTGCGGGCTTTTTGCAAAAAAGCCAAAATTATTTAGCTTTTGGCTATTGAGTTGTTTTTAGCGTTGAGCTAAATTATCCGCATCGCCAAATAATAACCGACAAGATGGAAGGCAGTGATGAACCGCCTAATTGGTTCAGAGGGTTGGCGACTGGCCCGGGCGTGCAGCGTAAAGCGCCAAAAAGAGCTCTCGTCTATTTCAATGCCCGGATTACGCGGGGCTTTTATTGCTCATGGAATGGGCGTGACAATGCAAAAGGAATTTGCAGATGTTGAAAGAATTCAGATGCGGTAGCTGCAAAAGACTTCTCGCCCGCACGGGTGGGTTTACGGAGTTCCAGATCAAGTGTTCCCGATGCGGGACGTTGAATCATGTGAAGGCCACGAGCCTCGAGCAATCGCCTTTGAGCGACATGAAAGCGGAATCCTCCGCGACAAATCATTCGACTCAAAGGTAAATAGACATGGATCAAGTAACAGCAGGCGCAAAATTCAGCAACCTCATCGGCTTCGTCGAAGCAGTTCGCCCCATTATTACGCCGGCCGAAAACACCACCGGCATCGTGGTGCGGACCTGTACCGCCTCCAATGGGAAACTGGTTACCGGAGCTGTAACTCCTGTTCCAACTAATGGCGAGGTTACGGAGTTCCCAGTTGTGTTTCTTGGCTTGGGCAGCCCGTCGTTCGAAATCGTCGTTCCGGCAGGTCAAGGTCTTTGGTGGGCGCCGACTGATGGCGGTTTCATTAGCGCTTACATTTACATGACCTACGACGTTCTTGCTTGATTGAAAGGGTCTAAAGGACGGCCTCGCCCTCCTTGGACAACCATAAGGCCCAGCTTAGTGCTGGGCCTTACTTATTCGGGGTCTCTGCAAAACTGAATATGAAACCGTGTTCGCAACTGAATATCGGCTTCAACCCTATTTACCTCGGGCCGTTGAATCCTCCTGGCGCAGCCTGAGTCAGCATGAAATGTTCGAATGAAAAGCCTTTGGCGGCCTGGTTTCCCGCCAAGATTGACTCATGAGCCCCGCTATTGCGTTTCTGGGGTTCAGGAATATTGGCAGTGAAGCATCTAATCGTTTCCGCATCATTTCAGACAGTTTCCGCAACTCTGCAAAAAGTGGGAGTCAACGGGTAGGTTTCACGATCGCACCCCCGCGCCGATAACCGTCTCGGTTATCAGTTCACGCTGGATAAGTCAGGCGCCCAAGCCGGCTGGCGTGATTCGTTACTGAGAAAAGGCGCAATTACAGGTGGAAGTCGCCCGCAGCCTCCGGCTGGTAAAGCACTTTCTTGATCTCAATCCGGCGGGTCCGATCAGCAATTCGCCAGTCGATGGCGTCTCCCTCCTGATAGCCAAGGATGGCGGCGCCTATGTCGGAATACACGGAATGCTTTCCTGCGTTGCTGTCCGCGTCTTCAGGGTAGACCAAGGCCACTTCGAACTCGTCGTCGTCCAGTTGCAGCAACGCCCTGGAGTTCATCGTGATGACATTGCGCGCCACCTGCTGCGGCTTGACGACAATGGCTCGCTCGAGCTCATGTTCGAGTTCAACAACCGCCGGGCCTTGCTCGAACGCGATTAGTTCCTCGAGCCTGGCCTTGTCGATTTCAGTGATGTAGATCCTGGTGGAGTCGCCACCGGCGCCTTCGCGCAAGAACTGGAAATAGCGCGCCGCCGTCATGGAAAATGACTTCAATGTCGGCGTTTCGCTCTCAAGCATAAAGCCGCTGCGCAGAAAAGCTTTCAGCGAGCGCGAGTTGTCCGGGTGGATCTTGGCGATGAGCTTCTCGGCCCGCATGTCGAGGAAGGCCAGTTTCATGCCTTCGCGGATCGTGCGGGCGCCTAGGTTTCGGCCCCATTTGTCGCTGTCTCCGATGACCAGGACTATCTCGCAATTTGAACCTGTCTTAATGAGACGGACAAAGCCCACCGGGGCGTCATGCCGGTCATAGGCCATAAAGAATCTGCCGCCCCGGTTGAATAGATGAGTCAGGATCGGCAACTGAGTCCGATCAATGACTTGCTCAATGGAGCGGGAGACATGACGCGAATCGCTCAGATAGCAGGTGATGCGTTCATCCTCTAACCAATCCACCAACGTTAGCGCGTGCGCCCGAGTAATTTCAGGGCACAGCGAAATGAAAGGCTTGTTCATCTTAACCACACTTATTTGTAAAGGATTGAAGCCCTTCATGGATATGTCATGGCGGTTCTTCAGCAACCGGATATTTTAAGACATACCGCGAGTAATGGCGAACATGCCAGAGAGTTCCAAGAGACCACCGCTTGCTGAACCCGAACCAGTCAAGCACTCAAGTCTCGATGAAGCCGACTCGTTTTCGTCAGCCATAGAGTCTTTAAATGTGGTCGCGATTTGACGCCCCATAAAACGTGTCTTTATGGATAATTCACGACTGCATCTTCACGACAAAGGACGGTGATCATGAATTTCAAATGCCTGTTCCCCTTCTCCTATTTGCCTGATGTGCGTACTTCCGGCCAGAGCCCTTCAGCCAGCGGTGCCTGAACCAGAAGCGCCGAAAATGTGTACCTTTACATTCATAGATTCAAAAATCCTCGAACAGGAAGTCAGTATGATCCGCCGCTATCATCCCAGCGACATTGACCACGTCCTCGATCTTTGGCTGGTCGCTTCGATCAAGGCGCACGATTTTGTCCCTGAAGCGTTCTGGCGCGAGCAATTAGGTGTCATGCGCGATCATTACCTGCCACAAGCCGAAACCCTAATACTTGAAGACGAAAGTCGGGTGCTTGGTTTTTTGTCGTTGCATGAGCATCGTCTAGCTGCTTTGTTTGTCAGTCCCGACGCCCAAGGACGTGGTTTAGGTCGACAGTTACTGGACGAAGCCAAGCGCTTGCGCTCATCCCTTGAACTGAATGTCTACAGTGCCAACGACCGAGCGATAGCTTTTTATCAGGCTGGCGGCTTTTCAACGGTTGCTGAGTCGCTTGATCCAGTGACAGGCCAGCAAGAGTTCACGATGCGCTGGGGCTGCAGTTGAACAAAGTCGTCACGCAGGGCGCTCGACATACGCCGGCGGCCTGTTTATCCAACCGAGCCAGCCGCTCCCGGCTGGCTCAAATGTAAAATTTTTTATCTGCCCTCTTGAAAATTATTTCGGCGAACATAAGTTTTCATCACGCGACGCCGAATGCGGGTCGCGCACTTAATCACTTGGATTTAATCAGGAGATTTTGAGATGGCTACTACCCTTTCGTTGGCCCCTTTGTTCCGTCAATCCGTGGGCTTCGATCGCTTCAATGACCTGTTTGAGTCGGCGCTTCGCAGCGAGGCTCCGAATACTTATCCGCCTCACAATGTGGAAAAGCACGGTGATGACGAATATCGCATTGTCATTGCAGTCGCTGGGCTTACTGAAGCGGATCTGGATATTCAGGTCGAGAAGGGCGTTTTGACAGTCGTGGGCGACAAGCGCGAAACCGAGAAAGCAGTCACTTATCTGCACCAGGGCATCGCGCAACGAGCATTTCGGTTGTCGTTCCGGCTGGCAGATCACATCGAGGTGCGCGGTGCTTCGATGAACAACGGGCTGTTAAGCATCGACTTGCTGCGCGTGGTTCCTGAAGAGGCCAAACCCAAGCGCATCACGATTGGTAGCGGGAAAGAACCCGAACTGCGTCAGGTTAGTTTGCAATAAGTCAGCGGTAGCAAAAAAGGCGCTCTTGGTAGCGCCTTTTTTGTATTTGTGGAATCAGAACGAAGACTTGGCCCCATTCCGGGCATTTCGGCGTTCTGGAGTGGTTTCATAATGCTACAGTCCCGCCAAACCAAAGAGGGAACGACATGCGGATTTTGATGGCAGGGATGACATTTGCTGTGCTGACACTGTCCACCAATGTGGCGTTGGCGGCGAAGCCATCCGATGAGACTCTCAGCTACTGTAAAACTCTTTCTGACATGGCCGGATCAATCATGAAGAGTCGTCAGGACGAAATGCCTATGGCCGAGATGATGAAGGTCATCTCAGGAGGAGAACCCGATCTTGCTTCGCTAGGGGCAGTGATTGTCAAGGATGCGTACAGCACATCGGCATTCCGTACTGAAGAAGACCGAAAAAGAGCTGTAAGCGAATTTAAAGAAAAGTGGTTTTCGTTATGCGTGAAGACGAGAAATAAATGACAACTCAGCTCCGCACCGGACGTTTGTAGACGACCTGGTTCAGCCACCTACATTGAAGCCTACTTTCTCGCACTTTAGCCGAGCAAATGCTTTTGGGTTGCCACCCACACGAGCGCTATTGGTCTCCATTACTTGGTCGCCGCGCAGCATGAAAAACCACAGCTCCTGCCCTGAATAGCCACCGTAAATATTCTTTGCATTCATGATGAGACATATCCCATACCCGAATCGAAGCCCAAAGATTCCGTTCCACATCGGAATAGGGTCACCCAGAAACTGATACTTTGTTGAGTCGGGATCCGGCTGAGTCCGCGCCATATACGCCTTGATCGTGCGTTCATATTCGAAGGGATACGGGCCGTAGTCCGGGTTTTCAAGCTGCTCTGGAGTGGGTTTGACGCACCCGGTGAGAAGAAGCGAGGCGGCGCAGGCCACAAGCAGTTTCTTAAGCATGAGGTTCCCTCTCTGGCTGATGCCGCACTTTACCATTCGTGGCGTACCGCCACCATTGGGGGGCAGAGCGGCTCGGTAGGTCGCACAAAAAACCAGATTCCGTAAAGCTCTTCTTGCTGAAGATGTCCAAATGCCATCATTTCGCTACAATGCGCGCCGGCTGAGCGTCAGCCATGCCAATGAAGGCGCAACGGAGTGATGGTATGAAGATGGGGAAGGTGGCGGGCGCCACGCTGCTTACAGCAATAACAGTCTTGGGCGGCTGCGCAAGCATCGTGAGCGATAGCAAGCCAAAGGTTGGGCTGTACAGCCTGCCGACAAATGCCAACTATGTCATCAAGGACAGCAAGGGAAGCGTACTGCTGAAGGGCGTCACTCCAGGCACGGCGCTTTTGGAGACGAGCAGAGGCTACTTTAAAAGCCAGAGCTATACAGTGACCTTCCAGAAGGACGGATACACAGAGACGACTGTTCCTCTGAAATCTACCGTTAGCGGCTGGTACTGGGGAAATTTGTTGATTGGCGGTTTGATCGGCATGCTGATCGTAGATCCGCTGACAGGTGCCATGTATACGCTGCCTGAAGACGCTACAGGAAATCTGTCGGCTGTTGCATTACCTCAAGCCTCGTTAGAACCATCACCAAGCGCACCCCAGTAGTTAAGATGTCACAAAGAAGCCCGCGCTTGGCGGGCTCTACGATTGAAGAGGCCCGAGTTTCACCCAGGGGAGGTGGCCAGGTTTGGGTTGACCCCTGGCAAGCATATCCTTGGCGTTTCGAAATACACGATCTCTGGTACGTCAAGAATCATCGAGTCAGAAATTGATGTGAAACCGGGTAATCTGGTTCGCCGTAGAATTTCTCAACATGGCAGCAGCTTTTCTTTCATCCCGACGGCCTACTAAGGGCGTTCGGGACGCAGGCCGCGTACGGAGTGCCCGGTTGATTCATTCACCGGGCACGCCTGCCCGTTAGAAGATATTCAACGGATACTCGGTAATCAGCCGCGTCTGCACCAGATGCCCCCCGGTGGACGCATCACCATCGTGCCAAGCTTCCCGCAGGCGGAAGGACAGCTTCTTGGCCGGGCCACTCTGCACCACGTATTTCACTTCGGCGTCGGTTTCGTGTTCCTGGTCGTTGGCACCATAGAAACCGGTGTAGGCCGAATTGCCGGGGGTATGCGTACCGTCGATGCCAGCACCGCGAATATGACGGGCCATGAAGCTCAGGCCGGGGGCGCCAAAGGTGCTCATGTCCAGGTCATAGCGCATCTGCCAGGACCGCTCGCCCGGTCCGTTGAAGTCGGAGTATTGCACCGAGTCAGCCAGGTTGATCGAGTTGCCGTAGCGGCCGGCACCGACACCGGCATTGGTCTCCCCAAAGCCGACATAGTCGAACGGCTCGTCACCATGAACTTTCTGTCCGGCCAGGGTGAACGTCTGCGCGCCCAGGGTGTAGGCAGCCGCCAGCGAGGCGGCGGTGGTGTCGATGGTCCCGGCCTTGGCGCTGCCGTCGTCCAGTGTGCGATAGAGGTTGAAGTCCAGCGCGACGGATTGGTCATCGGTCAGTGGATGAACAAGGTTCAAGTTGACGTAGTACTGATTCCACACGTCTTCCAGGTGCGCCCCGTACAGCGACGCGGTGAATTCCTTGCTGAACTGGTATTTGCCCCCCGCGAAGCTGGCCGACGACGCAGCCACGCCTGCATAGCTGGCGAGAATGTCGCCGCTGCGCGAGGTGGTGGTGGTCCCGGTGCCGGAGGTGTAATGGCCGGCCTCCAGGTTCAGGCCGGAGATTTCATGACTGTCGATCTGGAAGCCTGTTGCGGTCTGTGGCATCAGGTAGTTATCGGCGGTGGCGAACACCGGCGATGTAGGCTGCAAGTCGCCGACCTTGAGCGTGGTATTGGAAATGCGGAACTTGACGTCACCACCAGCCTTCGCGAAGCCGTGATCCGGATTGCCATTGGCGTCGGACGGAATGTTCGGGCCACCGGCACGATCGGTGTCCCCGTCGATGCGCAACGCCAAGTCGGCAAACGCATCAATGCCGATGCCAACGGTGCCTTGAGTGAAGCCCGAGCTGTAGGTCGCCATCAGCGCCTGGCTCCAGTCACGGGTGTGGGCGCCGTTGCCGTTCTGGTTCCAGAACAGGTTGCGGTTGAGGATATTCAAGCTGCTGTCGGCGACAAAGCCCTTGGAGTCGGACTGGTCGCTGGCATAGCTCATGGCCGGCAAGGCAAATGCCAGCGCCACGGCCAAGGTATTAAGCTGAAGTAACGGTTGACGTTTTTTCATTATTTTTTGCTCCTGTGCACGCGTTCGTGTTGGAGCATTAAGGCGACAGCCCAGGCCATCAACAAATGAAACTGGATGAAGGTTTTGATATCCCCTTTTACTGAATTCCAGGCAAAGAAAAGCCCGCGATGGGGAGTGCGGGCTTAAAGGTGTTCACTTAGGAGCTGGGGTAACCATAAGCGCTCAACTGTGAAAGGGATGTGAAAGAATGTTGGGGGCGGAGCGTATTGACCGCTATTGATCCTCCCCCCGCACAATCCTTCCCGCCTTCACCTCATCCGCGTACCCGCTGAGCTTTTCCTGCTGAGCAGCGAGCAGGGCGCCCATCTTCATCAGAGCGACAGCTTCGTCGGGTGATTTGGCGACCCCGGCGATACTGGCCAGCTCATTGACCGACCAGGCGATAACAGCCATCGCATCTTCGAGGTCGTAGAACAGTTCCTGTTGTGCGGTCCTTGGGCCGTCGAGCATTTCCATCAGTTCTGCCATCTACTCGTGCTCCCCAAAGAATGGTTCAGTGCCATCAGCTCAAACGCCGTTGCGCCAATCCTCCTGTAACTCGGAAGACACGGCAATCGCGATTTTTCCTTGGATGCCATTGTTAGGGCTCTCCAGCCGGGAATGGGCGAGTGGGATGTCGGCAAGCGAATAGACCGCGCCAAGATGTGGGCGCAGTTTACCGTTGGCTATCAGTGCGCTCATTTCATCCAGTTTGCCGCGGTTCTGTCGTGTGAAAACGAAGTGATAACTCGCGTTCTTGCCCCAGGCCTGAACCAGGTTTTGCGGGTGTGAAATGTCCACAATCGAGACCACGCGCCCCAGCTGCGCAAGCGCGTCCGGGCTGCGCGACAACGTGTTGCCGCCGATGGTATCGAACACGACATCGACTCCACGACCAGCCGTTTCTCGCTGGATGACGTCGACATAATCCTCCTTTTCGTAGTCGATGATCACATCGGCGCCCATGCTTCGTGCGAACTCAGCGTTCGCTTCGCGCACGGTTGTGAACACCTTGGCGCCCATGGCTTTTGCCAGCTGGATCGCCACATGGCCGACGCCTCCTGCGCCGCCATGCACCAGAATGCTTTCTCCCACTTTGAGCGCCCCACGCACCACCAGCGCTTCCCAGGCTGTGCCGCCGACCAGGCTCAGGCTTGCTGCTTCAAGATGACTCAGCGAAGAGGGCTTCTTCCCGATAATGCTTTCGTGCGCCACGTGGTACTCGGCATAACTGCCCGGGCCTTCGAAAATTTGCGGGGTATACCAGACTTCGTCGCCTGGCGCGAAGGTCGTAACCCCCGGCCCGACTTCTTCAACAACACCCGATACGTCATGCCCGGTAATGGCTGGTAACGGCACCAAGCCGGAATAGTCGCCACGCCGGACCTGATAATCCAGAGGGTTGATGGAGGTTGCGTGTACGCGCACCAGGACTTGTCCTGCGTGTGGCACTGGCTTGGGCACGTCGCACAGTTCGAACGATTCCGGGCCGCCAAATGAATTGAGTATCAACGCTTTCACTGTATTTCCTCATTTCGATAAAAAGGGATATCGCGAAATCTCGATATTATAGGGCAAAAATTTACAGCTCTTTCCCCATAACCTCGGCGAGCATCCTGATGGTTGCTTCATTGCGCTTGTAGTAGGTCCACTGGCCGATACGCCGGACTTCCACCAGGCCCACTCGCTGCAGGGTTGCAAGGTAACCGGACACCGTCGATTGCGAGAGTCCGATACCTTCTTGGATGCTGCTGACACACACACCCACCGTGTGAACGTCACCTTCATCTTGAGGCGGGAAGTTCTTTTCGGGATCTTTCAAACCTTTCAGGATTTCGAGGCGTGTCTGGTTTGAGAGTGCTTTGAATATTTCGAGTAAGTCCATGGCGCGATCATATCGAGAATTACCGATATGTCAATGTGCGTCTCTGCCATTGCTACCATTTCGCCGTAAACCAATACCTGGCGAGCTTTACCTGGTTTCTGAGACTTGACTGACCTTTGAGACACAAATCCTCCGTTTCCTCGGCGGACCTTGGAGGGTCTTTCTTCACGCTAGGCTTCAGGCCATCTTGATAGGTTGGGCCAAACTCCGCAGAGGACTCTGAAAGGAGTCGAATCGCTTTGGCGTAGTCGTCTTCAAGATCCTGGGGCAGGGTGCCGCAAGCTGTTTTAGTGCGCTGATAAACCTGTCCCCACATGAAGCCCGATTTGTCAGGGGTGTTGAGATCCGAATAGGTATCGGCGGCTACGGGAGCGCAGATAAAAATCAGCGCCATTGCAGCCATTGACGTTTGCGTGAGCATCGCGAGTCAGCCCTTCCTTGCTTGCTTGAGGCGCACATAAATACCGGCAACCCGTCACCCTTTCAAGTCCTGTACGAGCGAGCATTCGTCCCCTCTCAAGCAGAAATTACCCCCACCGTTCGTCTATCCCCCGGCACTCGCGACCATGCTCCGTTTCTCATGTTCAAGCACGGACATCCCGCGCGCCAGAACGGAGAGCCAGCATGGAAATTGACGAGAAGGCCCCTGGAAACGTATCCCAACAGGGCGTAACCCGTGGTACAGACAATGAAACCGGGCATGACCCTCGGCGCGATCAACCTGAAGTGCCTCTACCACCGGACGATGACGCCCCTCTGGAGGAGGATATGTCGGACGTAGACGCCGCTGATTCTGTCGCGAGTGAACACCCCGACAACTGACGCATCCGAACAAGCCCGACGCGCAATGCGCCGGGCTTTTCGGTATCGAGCGGCGATTACGGCATCAGCACCGAATCAACCACATGAATCACGCCGTTGGACTGCATCACATCCGCAATGCTGATGCTGGCCTTGCCACCCTTGGCATCCACCACCCACAGCTTGCCGTCGTGCAGCTTGATCGTCAGCGACTCACCCTGCACGGTTTTCAACATCACCATGCCGCCGTTCTTCTTGGCGTCGGCCATCAGTTGCGCAGAGGTATGGGTGCCAGGCACCACGTGATAGGTCAGGATTTTCGTCAGGTCGGCTTTGTGCTCAGGTTTCACCAGCGTATCCACGGTGCCTGCGGGGAGCTTGGCGAAGGCTTCGTTGGTCGGTGCGAATACGGTGAACGGGCCTTTGCTGTTAAGGGTATCAACCAGTCCGGCTGCCTTGACCGCCGCTACCAGAGTGGTGTGATCCTTTGAGTTGACGGCATTTTCGACGATGGTTTTCGTCGGATACATCGCCGCACCGCCCACCATCACGGTGTCGGCGGCAACGCTGAGGGTGGTTGTGATGGAGAGGATCGTGAAGCAGGCGACGGCAGCAATTTTTTTGTAGATGGCGTGCATGATGTATCTCCTTGGTTCTTGTTCCCCCGGTTGAGGGTATTGAATCTACGTACCAAGGACCAAAGTGGATGCATGCCTCGAAAAATTATTCGTTTGCGGCCCGTGCCGCACTTTTTCCCATTCTTCCGATCTATCTCTGTCCCGACCACACTAATTTCCGGCGTGGACAGAAGACCCAGACCTGGTGCCGATGGATCGCACGTTACCTGTTTTTATCACCCGATGGATGCGTCAGCCGCTGTGGCTGGCTGCGGTTTTGATGCTTTGCGCCAGCGGTTGCAGCCAGCAGCAGGGGCGCGATATTGCCCAGCAGTTCAGCAACGGCAAGCCCGACGAGTTCTTCCAGACCAGCGTCGATCGCATGGCCACCCTGAGCATGCGCGACAACCTGCAAAGCCTGTATTTGCTGATGAGCAAGCTCTACCTGCGCAACCCTAACCAGTGGCGTCAATCGGGTTACACAGACGCTGTAACCGCCGCCCGGCAAATCCGCCAGGCCATCGAACTTCGCCAACCGCTGCCCGCCCTGGGGGATCGCCGCGACCTGGCCGCATTGAGCTACTCCCTGAGCCCGGAGTTCCGCGGCGACCGGGTGGGCGCCTTCATCTACGCGATCGGCAGCATGCTGGTGACGGCACACGGCGGGCGCACCGAGTTTTATATAACGGACTCGATCAACCCCCAGTTCGTCAGCAATGCCGCGCGCAATATCGAGAAGGCCACCTGGCTGCTCAGTCAGCGTCAGGATGCCAATGGCTCGCTGTTGCTGTTCTCCAATGAGATCTCGGAGGCGGGTAGCAACCTCAGTTTCGCCGTCGAATTCGGCAAGATCGTCGCGCGCCTCGACCTGTTGACCCAGATGCTCGACGAACGCTACCGACGCATCGGTCTCAACTATGCGCAAAGCCTGCTGCTGATGAATTTCCTGCCGGTGCAGTAACCGGCTGGCGCCCTCAGCGCCGTCCCGTCCGCGTACTCACGTCCACCCACACCGCCAGCACCAGGATGCTGCCCTTGACGATCATCTGCCAGTAGCTGTCCACATCCAGCATCGACATGCCGTTGTCCAGGCTGCTGATCACCAGCGCGCCGAGCAGGGCGCCGTACACCGTGCCCGAACCGCCGCGCATCGACGTACCGCCGATAAAGCACGCCGCGATGGCATCCAGTTCGCCCATGTTGCCCGCCGAGGGTGAACCCGCCGCCAGGCGCGCGGTGTTGACCAGCCCGGCGAGGGCGCACATCACGCCCATGATCCCGAAGATCCACAGCTTGACCGCCTGCACGTTGATCCCCGACAGGCGCGTGGCTTCCATGTTGCTGCCCACCGAGTAGATGCGCCGGCCAAAAACGGTCTGGCTGGTGACGTAACTGAACACCCCCAGCAGCACCAGCAGAAGCAGCACCGGCACGGGAATGCCGTCGTAGCTGTTGAGGGTGTAAACGAAGCCGGCCAGTACGAAACCGATCAACACCACGCGCACGCTGTCGCGCAGCATCGACGGCAGTGCCAAGCCGTGCAGGGCGCGGTTGTGGCGTTGGCGCCAGGTCAGGAATACCGTCAGCCCGAACAGCAACACGCCGAGGATCACACCCACCACCGTCGGCAGGTAGCCCTGCCCAATGTACACCAGCTCCGCCGACACCGGCGCAATCGTGGTACCGCCGGTAATGCCCAGCAGCACCCCGCGAAACGCGAGCATGCCGCCCAGCCCGACGATGAACGAGGGGATGCGCAGGTACGCGGTCATGTAGCCGTTGCCCAGGCCAATCAACAAGCCGCAGAGGGCGACGATGGCCAGGTTTAGCGGCAGGGGAATGTGATAAACCACATCCAGAATCGCCGCGACGCCGCCGAGCAAACCGAGCATCGAGCCCACCGACAGGTCGATCTCGCCGCTGATGATCACCAGCACCATGCCGCACGCCAGAATGCCGGTGATGGACATCTGCCGCAGCAGGTTCGACAGGTTGCGCGGGGTCAGGAAACCGCCTTCGGTCTGCCAGCTGAAAAACACCCAGATCAGCACCACGGCGATCAAAAGGGCGAGCATTTTGTAGCGGGTGAAGAGCTGTTTGACCTGATTCATTTACGCGGACTTCCGATCATTATTATTGTCATGCCCGTTCGGTTGGCTGAGGGCGGCGGCGAGTACCTGTTCCTGGGTCAGGCCCTGGTTGATGAAGTCCCCGCGCAGTTGGCCTTCGCCGATCACCAACACCCGGTCGGACACCCCCAGCACCTCGGCCAGCTCCGACGACACCATGATGATCGACACGCCTTCGGCCGCCAGTGCGCCCATCAATTTATAGATCTCATATTTGGCGCCCACGTCCACGCCACGGGTGGGTTCGTCGAGGATCAGCACCCGGGGTTTGGTCAGGAGCATCTTGGCCAGGACGGCTTTCTGCTGGTTGCCGCCGGAAAGGCTGGTGATCGGCAGGAACGGGTTCGCTGTCTTCAGGTGCATGCGTTTGATTTCCTGCTCGACACTGCCCAGTTCTGCCTCGGCATCGATGCGCGTCAGGTGCGAAAAACTGTCGAGCACCGCCAGGGTGATGTTTTGCCCAACGCCCAGGTCCGGCACGATGCCTTGGCGTTTGCGGTCTTCCGGAACCATGCACAGCCCGGCGCGAATCGACTTCAGCGGCGTGCGCGTATCGATGGGTTTGCCGTCCAGCCACACCTCGCCTTCGTAGCGCCCGGGGTAACTGCCGAACAGCGCCGACACCAGCTCCGTACGGCCCGCGCCCACCAGCCCGGCGATGCCGAGGATTTCGCCACGGCGCAGGCTGAACGAGACATCGTCCACGCGTTTGCGGCTCGGGTTGTCGACGTCGTAGCAGGTGATGTGGCGCGCCTCGAACAGCACCTCGCCGACGGCGTGGGGTTCGGTGGGGTAGAGGTTGCTCATCTCACGGCCCACCATCTGCGTGATGATGCGCGACACGTCCATGTCGGCCATGGCCGTGGTCGCGATGTGCTTGCCGTCGCGGATCACCGCGATGGTGTCGCAGATGGCCGAGACCTCATCGAGCTTGTGGGAGATGTACACGCAGGCGACACCCTTGGCCTTGAGCCCACGGATGATGTCCAGCAGCACCTCGATTTCCGAGCGGGTCAGCGCCGAGGAGGGTTCGTCGAGGATCAGCAGGCGCGCCTGCTTGTTCAGGGCTTTGGCGATTTCCACCAGTTGCTGGTAGCCGCCGCCGTATTGCGAAACGGGCAGGGCGACGTTGATGTCCGGCACTTTCAGCTCGTGCATCAGGGCTTCGGCACGGTGCATCATGGCGGGGTAGTTCATGCGCCCGCCGGGCAGTGTCAGCTCGTGGCCCATGAAGATGTTTTCGGCCACGGAGAGGTCGGGTACCAGGGTCAGTTCCTGGTGGATGATCACGATGCCGCAGGCTTCGGTTTCGGCGATGGAATGGGCGCGCAGCGGCTGGCCGTCCCAGATGATTTCACCGTCCCAGGTGCCATGGGGATACACCGCCGACAACACCTTCATCAGGGTCGATTTGCCGGCGCCGTTCTCGCCGCACAACCCCACGCACTCCCCGGGTTTTACCTTGATGTCGATGCCGTTCAGGGCTTTGACGCCACCGAAGGTTTTGACGATGTTGTTCATTTCCAGCAAGTAGTCGGACATGGCGGGCACTCATTCCACAGCGAAAAGGCAGGAGCGGCCTCAAGCCACCCCTGCAGTGAGCCGTACGCTTACTGCCCGGCGATTTGCGCTTTGGTGTAGAACCCGTCTTCTTCCAGCACGTTGACGTTGTCTTTGGTCAATGCGGTCGGCTTGAGCAGGATGCTCGACACCTGTTTGCTGCCGTTGTCGTACTGCGAGTTGTAAGCCGGTTTCTCGTCACGCACCAGTTGCACTGACAGCTTGGCCGCCTCTGTCGCCAGCAGCTTCAGGGGCTTGTAGACGGTCATGGTCTGGGTGCCGGCGATCACGCGCTTAATCGCGGCGAGGTCGGCGTCTTGCCCCGAGACCGGCACCTTGCCCGCGAGTTTTTGTGCCGCCAGGGCCTGGATCGCGCCGCCGGCGGTGGCGTCGTTGGAGGCGACGATGCCGTCGATTTTATTGTTGTTGGCGGTCAGGGCGTTTTCGACAATGCTCAGGGCTTCGGTGGGGTTCCATTCCTTGACCCATTGCTGGCCGACAATCTTGATGTCGCCCTTGTCGATCGAAGGCTGCAGCACCTTCATCTGGCCCTGGCGCAGGATCTTCGCGTTGTTGTCGGTAGGCGCACCGCCCAGCAGGAAGTAATTGCCTTTAGGCTGCGCGTTCAACACGCCCTGGGCCTGCATCTCGCCGACCTTTTCGTTATCGAAGGAGATGTAGGCGTCGATATCGGCATTTAAAATCAGCCGGTCATAGGACAGCACTTTCACCCCGGCTTTCTTGGCTTCGGCCACCACGTTATTCAGCACCGTGGCGTTGAACGGCACGATCACAATCACGTCGACGCCTCGGGAGATCAGGTTTTCAATCTGCGAGATCTGCCGCTGTTCGTTGGCGTCCGCCGATTGCACATAGACCTTGGCGCCCAGTTGCTCGGCGGCGGCGGTGAAGTAATCGCGGTCCCGCGCCCAGCGCTCAAGGCGCAGGTCATCGATGGAAAAGCCGATTTTCGGATGGGCCGCGTCGGCCATGACCGAATTGGAAAGCAGTGCCAGAACGCTGGTGATCAAGACGGTTTTCAGGTGTTTCATGATGGTGAGTCCCTTTTATTGTTGTTTAGACGCACTTCTGGACTTGGAGCGTAGCGGTCATGGATAGATAAAGCGATTCACCACGCCTTCGAGCATCTCCTGGCGGCCGCTTACCGCTTGAGGGTTGAGTTGGTGGCTGAAGGCATGCTCGGCCAGCGATTCCAGGCTGAAGTCACCGCCGAGTACGGCGCGTCCGAAGGATTGATCCCAGCCGGCATAACGCTGGGCCTTGAACTGCTCGAGGGCATCGTTCTGCACCATGGCGGCTGCACGTTCCAGGGACAGCGCCAGCACGTCCATCGCGGCCACGTGGCCATGGAACAGGTCCACTTCATCGAGGCTTTGGCGACGCACCTTGGAGTCGAAGTTGTAGCCGCCACCTTTGAAACCACCGGCCTTGAGTACCTCGTAGGTGACCAGGGTCAGTTCCTCGACGCTGTTGGGGAACTGGTCGGTGTCCCAGCCGTTCTGGGGGTCGCCGCGGTTGGCGTCGATGCTGCCGAAAATTCCCAGGGATGCGGCGGTGGCGATTTCATGGTGGAAGCTGTGGCCGGCGAGGGTGGCGTGGTTGGCCTCGATGTTGACCTTGATCTCTTTCTCCAGGCCGAACTGATGCAGGAAGCCAAACACGGTGGCGCTGTCGTAGTCGTATTGGTGCTTGGTGGGCTCCTGTGGCTTGGGCTCGATAAACAGCTCGCCGGTGAAGCCGATCTTGTATTTGTGCTCGACCACCATGCGCATAAAGCGCCCGAGTTGCTCGCGCTCGCGCTTGAGGTCGGTATTGAGCAGGGTCTCGTAGCCTTCGCGGCCGCCCCACAACACATAGCTGGAGCCCTTGAGACGGTGGGTGGCATTCATCGCGCTGAACACCTGGGCCGCCGCATAGGCAAACACCTCGGGGTTGGGATTGCTCGCGGCACCGGCGGCAAAGCGCGGGTTGCTGAAGCAGTTGGCCGTGCCCCACAGCAGCTGGATGCCGGTCTCTTCCTGATGGCGTTCGAGTTCGTCGACCATTTGCGCGAAGTGGTTGCGGTACTCCGCCAAGCTTGCGCCTTCGGGGGCGACATCGGTGTCGTGGAAGCTGTAGTAGTCGATGCCCAGCTTGGAGAAAAACTCGAACGCTGCGTCGGCTTTGCCGCGTGCCACTTGCATGGCTTCTCCCGGTTGCTGCCAGGGCCGCTGGAAGGTGCCGGAACCGAACATGTCACTGCCCGGCCAGACGAAATTGTGCCAATAACACGCGGCCATCCGCAGGTGCTCACGCATCGGTTTGCCGAGGATCAGCTTGTTTGCATCGTAGTGCCGGAAGGCCAGGGGAGAGTCGCTTTGCGGGCCTTCGTAAAGGATTTTATCGACAGCGGGAAAGTAGGGCATCGCCAGATCCTTGTTGTTATGAGTGCACGTTAACCTTGCCTCGATACTAGCAACGGCCCTCGGCCAACCGATTATGAAAATCACCAGAGCCGGGTTCGATTTTGAGTAGTTTTGGGTGCATAGTTGATCGACACCTCCCATGGAGCCGCCCCTGTGAAAACCGTCCCGCCTGTGCACCGGATTGCCCTGCTGTTCAACGGCAACAAGATCTACGATCGCGGCATCATCACCGGGATCGGCAACTACTTGAGCAGCACGCGGGTGTCGTGGGATTTGTTTCTGGAGGAGGACTTCGTCTGCCGGCTCAAGGGCATCGAGCGCTGGCATGGCGACGGGATCATTGCCGACTTCGACGACCCGGCGATGGGCCCCGCGTTGGCGGGTGTGCATGTGCCGGTGGTGGCGGTGGGCGGCTCCTACGATGATGAGCGGGCTTACCCACGGCATATTCCGTACGTGGCCACCGACAATTTCGCCTTGATCAAGTTGGCGTATGAACACCTGATCGAAGCCGGGTTGACGCGTTTTGCCTGTTTCAGCCTGCCGCAAGCTGATATCAACCGCTGGGCCCAGGAGCGCGAAAAAGCCTTCCGCCGGTTGCTGGAGCGCGATGGCTTGCCCGTGGAGGTGTATCGCGGGCTGGGCACCAGCGCACCGCTGTGGGACTCGGCGGTGGAACAGCAGATCGCCTGGTTGCACAGCCTGCCCAAGCCCATCGGCATCATTGCAGTCAGCGACGCCCGTGCCCGGCAGTTGCTGCAAGCCTGCCTCACCGCCGGCATCCCGGTGCCGGAGCAAGTGGCACTGATCGGCATCGACAATGACCCGCTGACCCGCACCCTGACCCGCGTACCACTGAGCTCGGTGATCCAGGGCACCGAAAAAATGGGCCGCACTGCCGCGCGCTTGCTGCACCAGATGTTGCACGGCATGCCCTCGGCCGGCAGCCAGATCCTGGTGCCGCCGGAGGCAGTCAACGTGCAGACCTCAAGCCTGCATCAACCCCTCGGCCATCCCTACGTGATGCAGGCGCTGCACTTCATTCGCCAGTACGCCTGCCAGGGCATCAAGACCGCCCAGGTCGCCAACTACGTCGGTGTGTCGCGGTCGTCCCTGGAAGCGCATTTTCGCAGCGAACTGAACCGCAGCGTCCACGACGAAATCCTGCGCTTCAAACTCGCGGCGGCGGTGGCGAGCCTGGAAAATACCGGGGCGGGGATTGCTGATATTGCCTACGACTGCGGGTTCAAATCGGCGCAGTACCTGCACACGGTATTCAAGCGCGAGTTCGGGTGTACGCCGAGGGAGTATCAGGTGGGGCAGCTCGAACGCGATTCGAACGATGTCATTTCTTTGTCGCCTTGAGTCCCTATTTTGTCCTGAGCCTCGCTCCAGAACCTCAAGGGATTGAATCGTCTTATGCCGACTCTTACACGCAGAAAGCTGCTGCAGGCAGCTGCCATCGGATCCGCCTACACCCTGTTGCCCGACTCCATTCGCCAGGCCCTGGCGATCCCCGCCAACAACCGCACCGGCACCCTCATGGACGTCGAACATGTGGTGATCCTGATGCAGGAAAACCGCTCATTCGATCACTACTTCGGCACCTTGCCCGGCGTGCGCGGGTTCAGCGACCGCTTCACCATTCCGCTGCCGGGCGGGCACCGGGTGTGGGAGCAGCAGGGCGTTGGGCGGCGGATTTTGCCCTATCACCTGGACAGTTCCCGTGGCAACGCACAGCGGGTCAGCGGCACGCCCCATTCCTGGATCGATGAGCACGCCGCGTGGGCCAGTGGCCGGATGAATGCCTGGCCGACGTACAAGACGCCCACCTCGATGGGCTACTACCGCGAGCAGGAAGTGCCGTTCCAGTTTGCCCTGGCCAACACCTTTACCGTGTGCGATGCCTACCATTGTTCGGTGCACGCCGGCACCAATCCCAATCGGCTGTTCCACTGGACCGGCACCAACGGCCCCACCGGCGCGAATGTGGCGGCGGTGGTCAACGAATGGGACGGCCCCGGTGCCGTGAGCGTGGGCTACACCTGGAAAACCTATCCTGAGCGCCTGGAAGAAGCGGGCGTGAGCTGGAAGGTTTACCAGTACTTGCCGGATAACTTTGGCGACAACCCCTTGGCCGGGTTTCGTCAGTTTCGTGCGGCCAGCGTCGCGGCCGGCAACCCTGCAGTGCCACCGAAAGACTTTAAAGACTTCGTGCCCTACAGCGACCAACTGAATGCCCGGGTGCCGTTGTACAAAGGCAATGGCAACACCCTGCCGGCGGTCAGCGGCAGCGACCTTGAGGCGATCATCCAGGGCTTTCGTAAGGACGTGAACGACGGGCGTCTGCCCCAGGTCAGCTGGCTGGTGGCCCCGGCCGATTACTCCGAACACCCAGGGCCTTCCAGCCCGGTGCAGGGTGGCTGGTTCACCCAGGAAATCCTCAAGGCGTTGACCGCCAATCCGGACGTTTGGAGCAAGACGGTACTGCTGGTCAACTACGATGAAAACGATGGTTTCTTCGACCACGTGCCGTCGCCATCAGCCCCATCCAAGCGCCTGGACGGCAGCTTTGCCGGCAAGTCCACGGTAAAGTTCGACAGCGAGATCTTTACCCACCCGGCGCCCCCCGGTTCTAGCCAGCAACCCGCGCCCGACGGCGGCGTGTACGGGCCCGGCCCGCGGGTACCGATGCTGGTGCTGTCGCCGTGGAGCCGTGGTGGTTGGGTCAACTCCCAGGCGTTTGATCACACCTCCGTGCTGCAATTTCTGGAAAAGCGCTTCCACGTACGCGAACCCAATATCAGCGCCTGGCGCCGCGCCGTCTGCGGTGACCTCACCTCAGCCTTCAACTTCGTCAACCCCAACACCGAGACCCTGCCGCCGCTGCACACCATCAGTCGCCAGGCCGCAGACTCCCTGCGCCAACGCCAAGAGCAACTGCCCCAAGTCGCCCTGCCAACCGTGGGCCAGCAACAGGCACCGTTCCAGGCGCGAATGGCGCGGCCATCCCGGGCGCTGCCGTACCAGTTGAACGTCGAAAGCTCGGTTGATCGTCGCGCCAGCTCAGTGAGCCTGGACTTCTTCAACAATGGCGAACAAGGCGCGGTCTTCCACGTCTACGATCGCTTGCACCTGGACGAGGTACCGCGCCGCTACACGGTAGAAGCGGGCAAACACCTCAGTGACACCTGGCAAGTCGCGGGGGCCTACAAGCTCTGGCTGTTGGGGCCGAATGGGTTCCACCGGTCGTTCAAAGGGCACCTGCAGCGTCGCGAGCCGGAGTTATCCCTGGCGTATCATGGCGACACCTTGCTGCTGACTCTGGCCAACCCTGGCAAGCGTGCTGCCTCGGTGACCATCGAGCGCTGCCCTTACACCAAACAGGGGCCTTGGCTGCTGGAGATTGCGGGCGGCAGTACCGTGCAACGGACGTTTTCCTGCCAGCCGAATGGGGGCTGGTATGACTTCAAACTACGTGATGAGCATGGTTGGGTACGGCGCGTGGCGGGGCGCATCGAGACGGGGGCGCACAGTATCAGTGATCCGTTGATGGGTAAGCGCGGTTGAGACGTCGCTTCAGGCGTCAGGAGTTTGAAGGGACGCACGGTTGAATAAGGAACCAAGTGAGGAACTCTGTTCGCCAGAGTGATATCATTTGGCCACTCAGTTGATCGTAAAAGGGAATTTATGCACGCGTTTCTTTCCAAAACCTTCGGTGGCCTCACGGCTCGGTATTATATCCGGCAATTTCTGTTTGGCTTGATGTTCAGCGTCGCCATCGTCTGGAGCCTTGCCCATTCCAAAAATGGGCTTTCGGGCAAATGGGGCGTGGTGGTGTTTTCGATCGTGTGCAGTTTGTTGTACCCGTATGCACGCTTCGTCTATGAAAGCGTGGTGGGTTACATCATGGGGGAGAACGTGTTTTACGTGCCTGCCATACCCATGCTACTGGTCAAGCTGTTCACCATGGTGATGTGTTGGAGCATGGCGCTGTTTATCGCGCCGGTGGGTTTGATTTACCTGTATTTCCATCACAGTCGTGCTGCCAGTGTCTGAGTGATTTCACTGCGCCGTCGCCTTCAATTAGCGCCTGGCCTATGCCTGGCGCTAGCCACCCAGCAGCTTGAAAAGAGTCTTACCGTGAGCGAAGTCATCACCAGCGTGTTACAGCAGGCGGCCAAGAATTTTGCTGTCAGCCTAGACGAGTTTTACCCGTCTTATGGCAGCAACGGCCTTAACGAGCGCAACCTGACATACCAAATGTCCAAAGCGTTTGCGGCGCGAAGCAATGCACATGCCTTTATGGAAGTGCCCTTTCTCAACCCAGTAACCGAGCGCTACGAGTTTCGTATCGACTGCATGTTATTCGACCCAACTACTGTTGCTTTTGTGGAGTGCAAGAGGCTCTACAGCCCGGAAAAAGCGGAACAACTGCGCCTCGATTTTCATCGGATGAGCGCAATCAACCTAGCGCCGGTTCTGGAGAAATTCACCCGTGCTGAAACCAGCGAGCGAAGCGTATATCGCGTCATGCTGGCGGAGACTTGGCAAAAAGCTACCGTGGACTGGTGGACAGCCAAGGACAGCAGTCGCAGTTGGGACAATGAATGGCTGCCGGATGAGCGGGGCGTCTTTGAGGTCAAGACATTCGAGAACGGCAATACATTGTATTGGTTGTTTGCTTTTGAACTGCTGGAGCTTAGTTGATGGTGATTGGAGCCCTGAAGGCGACATACGATATTGTCGAACACAAACACCGTTTTGCCGCCTGGGCTGGAAGCCGCGCGGCTAGCACCAAGACTTGTCGTTTCGACGTAAGTACCGGGCGTGCCATCATTGAGGCCGTTGGGCTACACGATTTGCTGGCGGCCCCAGTGCTGTTACCCACTCCGGAAAAAATTGACGAAATGCATAGTGTCTGGCGGGAAACGGCCATTTTCGAGGCAGAAGCAAAAGGCCTCCGCTGTTTCGGCCACGGTGTGGCGGCGAAGTTGATCAATGTTTACCTGAAGGGTGCATTCGTGTGTGCTGGTCACGAGTGGCACCCCAATGTGAAAGCCCTGCATCCACCCATCGACAGCCTGCTGCTGAATGAACTCTATAGGCTGGATGTGGGGGGGCTGCGTGCGACATGGAAGACGGCACGTAAACAGAGATGGTCAATGTTTGACTCACCGCAATATCAGCGTGTAATCGAGGCGATTCGCGCCGTTTCGGATGGGCGCCCCATGTGGATGGTGGAAACTCATTGGCGTGGGTTTCAATAGGAAAGAGAAGTGTAGTTTTCTGCTGATATAAGGTTGCGGGTTAAAGTTTGATTAATCAAAAAGTAAAGAGGGCAGAGTGGAAGCGATCAGTCCAACAATATGGTTTCCAGTAGTTACGCTGGTAGTAGGCGTTTTTTTGAAGGCTATCTTCGATGCATGGACGGAGAATAGAAAAGTTGCTTTTGATAGGGAATCCAGACTCGAGAAGCGTAAGGAGATCATACTGTTACAGCGTATTGATCTCCAACGAAAGGTTCTTTGTGACTTGCAGCTTGCTCTTTCAGATCTGATGCGCACGACAAATCAGATGCAAAAGCACGCGATTCAGCAACATCACGAGACTGGCTTATGGTGGAAAACTGAACCACCTGAAGATTTGGCTGAAAGGTCTAGAAATAACTTCCGCTCTGTCACCCTGATGAAAGTCAGGGTAAGTGATGAAGAGGTTAGGGAGCTTACAAGTCAATTATCTTTGTCGTGCGCGAGTATTAAGTACACGGATACAAAAGAAGAGGCTGTCAAAACCTTTGACTCTTCGACGGTCCTTTATTCTGAAATCAACGAAAAAACAGGTCGGGCCCTTAGGTCTCTGGAGCATGATGAGCAAGCATTGCTCACCTAACCATCAAAGGTCTTAGTTGAAATTTCCTGTTTTTGGTCATGAATACCTCCGCCATGAGGCAGGGGGCTTATCGACTTGAACACGATGCTCCAGCGTTTAGTTCTTAAGAGATTGCCGCACCTTTACGCTTGAAGCGCATAACTATTAGCTGTGTCGCCAAATAGGAACGCTGGGGTGTCGTTGCTGAACTTGTCACCGAGAACAAGTTCAGTACGTCACTCTGTAATTCCAATGAACCACAAAGGCTGCTTACGCTCGATTCCTGCGTTTGTGCGGCGGTGAGGCTCACCGATTGCAGCGCCAGCTTGCTCGCAAGCGCGTTGATATCGGTGAAGCCGGACACCTCGACATGACCAAACGGTGTGGATAGCTGCCCACGGACGTGACCCAACTGCCGCTGGCTGAAAGCATGCACACTCAGTTCAAGTGTCGTCCCATTGTCAGCCAGCCATGTGCCGTTCAACGCGTTCTCAATCGGTAGTGTTTCCAAGGGCGGCGCACCCGGGTCATCAAGCGATGCCGTATCCACCCGCCGATAAGTAAGCTTGTCAACGTAAGTCCCCTGTCCCGCAAGCCCGGGAAAGTCGCTGCTTGTTACCAACACGTGCGATAGCTGCAACTTGTCTCCTGCGGGTGTAACACTCATCTGCCCGCTTAGTCCTGAACACCAATTCCAGCTCGGATCCGCCGGATCATCGCCGATGGAGTGCCACTCGATAGCCAGTGTCACCGGCTGACTTACAGCGGGGGTAGCAGGCTCGTTCAGTTGAAAACCTGTCACTTCGTACTTGCCTGTTGAGCCGGTCGAAGACTGATAGGTGCCGCGAATCCGATTGCCCGTCACCGCCAGGGTCATGACTGATCCGTATTCATTTTTCCAGGTGCCTGCCACCGATTTATGCTCGGCGGAGGGGACTTCAACCGTCGGGCCAGGAAGTATGACCTTTGTGTTCGCCACCGGGCGGGGGCCTGGGTTGAACGGACGTGACGACGACCGGGTAATGATCTGCGGCCCACCTGGGCGATTGAACAACCAGATTCCGGTGGGGGCGAGTGAGTAAACCTCATGCCCGCATTGCACCACCTGATAGTCATAAACGGTGTAGCAGTGCTCCATGACCAGTGATCCCACCAGCACAAGGTCAGGCAGGCCCAGCGGCGAAAACTGCGGGACGGTCTGCCCCTTTTGTGGGCCTTCTTCAACCAGCAGGCTATACAGGTCAGCACCCAAGGTGATTTCACCCTCGGCAAATCCCAACACGACATCAGGTCGTGCGCCGCGAGCGATAAGCGCCAGGGTTTGTCCCATGATCTTGTCATCGCCCTTGAATTGCGAAGATCCAGAGTCCAGGGCAAAGCTCAAGTTGTTCGCCAGCGTTTCACCGCCCACCGAGTAGGACTTCAGTTCGGTAGACCATATGTATTCCACACCCGGCAATCTGCTATAGACGGACCAGGGGAGAAACAACCCGGGGCCCCGGGTTTTAGAGGCATCGATAGCTCCCATCTGGCACGTGCCGCTGCGATCTGTGGAGTTCCAGTCGAACGCTACGTAGGGATGCGTCGGGTCGAGTCGACCACTGCTGATCAGATCCTGGAACAGAAATGAGCTTCGTCCTTCAATGTAGGCGCTGCTGCACGGCAGGCCGATACCGCCATCCCAATCCAGCTGCTTGAACGAGTCACCGTCATAGTAGGTTGCCAGAAACAGCTTGATCGGCTGTGCGCTTCCTGAAGGGGCGGTTAGTACGTCCGAAGCGCTTTCAACCTGCATCGTGCCCCAGGGGCCAAAGCTATAGGGGCGTTGCAGGCAGTCGGTAAATGCGAAGGTGCTGGAAGCTCGGTGGTCAAACCGGCCTGCGGCGAAATGAACGCATTGATCAGCTGGGCAAAGTGTTGAAGTCACCCAACTGATATTGGTGCCTGAATCGATTGCCAGCTTCAACGGTTGACCAGGGCTGCCCAGTGCGATTGTTGAGTACCATGGTGAAGCCCCGTTGTTCTGGAAGGGGCCCCGTTGCATTGGAAATACCAGCCCATTGGCCGGCGATTGTGTGTCCATGATGAATTCCGTTTCTGGGGTGATGTGCAGCGACGTCACGCAGTAATAGAGCTTCCCGGTTGTCCGGGAAGCTGATGCCAACGGCATGCATTCAAACCGACTTGTCTCGAGGCTGATGTCGGGCTGCTTCTTGCTGTCTTGTCCGAAACGGCGGCGACGGTTGGCGGTTCATTGCAAGGCCCTGCCTTCGGTCTCCGGAATAAATGCCACTAACATCACGGTAACCAGCATGAAGGCGTTGATGAGGGTGGTCGTAACATTGAAAGACGCGCCATAAGCCACCAGTGCACCGATCAGTGAGGGCGCCAGAACGTTGGCTACCCGCTGGGCGAAAATCGCCCAGCCGTAACCAATGGTGCGTAGTGGCGTCGGGTACAGTTCGGCGATCCAGGTGCCCCAGACACCCCAGGCGCCAAGGCTGAAAAAAGCCAGGGCAAAGTTGCTCAGGTAGAGCATTTCCAGGGTGTGTGCGTTGGCAAAACCGTAGCCGGCAACCACTGAGGCTCCGATAAAGCCGATGATGATTTTCTTGCGCCCGAAACGATGGGTCAGGAAGGACGCGGCGACGTAACCGGGGATCATGCACAGCGCCGACAGTGCAATGAAGCCGTAGCTTTGCGGCAAGCTCAGACCACGTTGCTGCAATAGGGTCGGTAGCCAAGTCTGCAAACCCCAATAGCCCCATGAGAACGTGAAGTTGACGAGGATTTGCAGGGCGCTGACTTTGAGTATGGCGCCTGCAAACAAATCGCGCTGGCAGCCTCGGGTGCTCTGGTCGACTTGCAGCTGGCAACTTTCAGCTATTTGCACGGCGCCGCGACTCAGTCGCTGGATCACCCTCTTGGCCTGAGCTTGCCTGCCCACACTCGCCAGCCAATAAGGCGATTCCGGAACCCAGAGCGCCACCACCAGCGCCCAGAGGCTTCCCATGGAACTCAGCACGATAATCGCGCGCCAGCCCCAGGGCATCAGCCATACCGAGGCTCCCAGCGCCAGTAGCATCCCGATCGGCCAGCCCGAGGCGAGGTACACCGTGAGCGCGCCGCGATGGCGCACCGGCAGCAGTTCCTGATAGTGGGCAAAGGTGACGACCATCATCCCCACTGCCGCTACGCCCGACAGCAGCCGCAGCACATAAAGGCTGAGGTAGTTCGGGGCGAACGCACTGGCCAGCGAAATCACGCCGTAGATCGCCAGGCTCCAGAGAATCGCGCGTTTGCGTCCAATTCGTTCGGCGACTTTGCCCCAAGCCAATGACCCCAGCAGCATGCCGATGAACATGGCACTGATCAGATTGCCGACTGCGAGCGCGTCGAGGGCCAGGTCTTCTGCTATCAGCGGCGCGGTGTAGACGATGATCATCATCTCCCACGCCTCGATGGCAAATACAAAGAACAACGCGAGGCAGCATTTCAGATGCTCGCGAGTCAAGGGAACATCTCTGAACACATCGCCCACCTGCTGGATGGACGCGTTGCTGCCCGGCGAGGGCGTCTCGGTGACGTTGCTCATACTCATGGAAGATCATCCAAGTGAGGGAGGGTTATGCCTTGACCCGATTGCCGATCGGCACCGGCCCCTGGAACAGGCCGAAGGCCTTGATCTCGGTTTCCGGTGGCGGTTCACAACTGCCAACCCGGCTGGGTGACCAGCCGAAGCGCCGTTTCATGCCTGCCATGGCCTCGGCCATCTTGAAGGCCGCAACCACGGGGTCGATTACCGGTACGCCGACTTCCCGCTGCACCTGCTCAAAGAAACCGAACTCGATGGTGCAGCCGAGCACGATGGCTTCCGCCCCGTCCTCTTCGACGGCCAGCATGGCTTGTTCGATGATTCGGCTGCGGGTGAGGGCGGGGTCCTTCTGGAATTCATCAACCCCCATGCCCAGTGGTCTCATCGATGCCAGCCGGTCCGCCGCGCCGTAGCTGCGAACCCGTTCATGCATCTGCTCCATCCACTTGTTGCGACCGACGATGATCGAGAACCGGTTGGCCAGATGCTCGACCACTTGCAGGCTTGCCTGGCAAGGGGCGACAACGATCGTCTCGCCGGAGATTTCCCGGGCATCTTCCAGCGCGGGATCGTAGAAGCAGCCTATCACCAGCGCATCAATATTCTGTTGCCCGCAGTCACGGGCGATACGGAGTGTGCGTTCATAAGTGAGTGCTTCGTACGCCCGATATTCCAGATGGGTCGGGCTGTGTGCCATGTCAAAGGACACGACTTCGATGTGCGTCGATGGTTGCTTGATGCCGCGGAGCAGGTCGGCGATGGGGGCGTCGAATGTGGAGCAACCAATTGGGTTCAGCCAGCGCACCGTTACGGGTACATCCTGCGGCTGGGGAGCGGGTGTTGTAGTGTGCATGCAATAGTCCTCGGAAATTTTCGCAGGCGCGATTAGAAGAACTTCACCAGTGCCATGGTCAGTTCATTGGCACGGGTCAGGTTGGCGCTGCGGTAGTACTCGAAGTTCATATTGGCGGAGAGGTAGAACCCCTGTTGGGCAAACCCGGTATAGGTCATGGACGGGCCGATCTTTGCAACGCGTGACTCGGCGAAGTCCGACGCGGCTTTGTTGTTGATGTGATAGACGTGATGCACGCCCAACCACAGGTCGTCGGTGACGAGGTACCCGGCGGCAACATTCGCCAGCCATAAGCTGACTCCGCCACGCAGGCGCTTGGGGTTGTCGGTGCCGAGGTCGGTGGTATTGCGATTGCGCGCGGCGTAATGGATGCCCGCCGGGGTAAAGGTCGCGGCAAAGTTCCCGACGCGCACGTAATTGGCGAGGCTGAAACTCACCGCATATCGATTGGCGAACGCGCCGTAGCCGGCGATGTCATCATTGCCATTGGGGAACTCGACCATCAGGGTCGGGTTGGTCCAGAACGTGGTGTAGTCAGCAGAGCCGGGTTCGCTGGTGGGCTCCACCACGTTGTAGTAGTAGGCAAAGCCCAGGTTGGGTGAAGCAACGCCCCAGGGGCTGGTGTCCCGTGCGCCATTGGTGCTGGCGTAACCGGGGACGGCGCCCACCCAGAACTGCAACTGATCACGGGTGGTGTCGGTAAAGCCCGTCTCGGAGAAGTACGCCAACACTGTATTGCCACCGGCGCGGGCGTTACCGTCTGCCGTGCGATTGAACACCGGGAATGACTCCAGTGCCCATTTGCCCGGGATGCCCGGCTGGCCAAAACCAATGAACTGCTCGGCGTTGGCTGATGCGCTGAATCCCAAAACCAAGGCAATCGCGGGCAACACCCAAGGACGTGAAGGGGTGTACGGTTTCATATCAGTTCTCGCTTTTTTGTTGTTGTTCTAAGTACTGAGGGCTGGTGCGTTCGGCGTAATCGTCGTCAGCAGCACCTGTAGGTCAAATCTGCACGCCGTATATCGTTCTGGCCGTTTCGGTATCGACATAGCCGTTCTTCAGGTCATCCAGCACGGCTTGTCGGTTGCGCTCAGAGGGTGACCCGTAACCACCACCGGCTCCGGTGCGCACGCGTACCAAATCGCCTGCGTCGAGGCTGATGCTGCTGGCCATGGCATAACGCTGTTGTGTGCCGTCGCAGCGGGAGACTTCGACATAGTTGGGCGTACCGTCCAGGCCTTGCTCAAGCCCCCACGGTGGTATGACGGCACGGGTGTAGCCGCAGGTCAGGAAGCTGGCATCGGAGCGTATGCGGTAGTCGATGAGCAGGCCTCGCCCGCCGCGGAACTGGCCGTGGCCACCGGGCTCGTCATTGAGTTCCATACGTTCGACGTACAGGCCATAGCGGGCTTCGCACACCTCAACCGGGCAGTTGTAGGTTTCCCCGTGAAGGCCCGAGTACACCGCGTTGTTGCCGTCGCGGCCGGGTTCGGCCCCCCAGCCGCCAATCTCGGGCTCCACCAGGGTGAATACGCGCCCGGTATCGGGATGCACACCACCGATGATGGTGGCGCACACCGAGGCAAAATTGCCGGCGGGCAAGCGATCGGGAAACCGCTGGGCCAGGCAGCGCAGGATCAGGTCGTGCACGCGGATCAGGTTTTCGAAATAGAACCCCTCGGCTGCGGGAGGCTGGGCATCAAACAGCGACCCGGGCCGGGTCAATACCCGGAGGGGGCGGAAGGTGCCTCCATTGGTGACGCCTTGTGGCGCGGTCAAGGCCTTGAAGGCCATCTGCGCCGCGACCACTGCGCCATCTCGGCTAAGATTGGTGGGCCCGGCACATTGGTCAGGGTTGTCGCGCAGGTCGATGATCAGATCGCGTTCGGATATCTGAATCGACACCTGGAAGAGGCTGCCGTCGTCCTGCACTTCTTCTTGATGAAGGTGAGTGGCAGGCAAGTTGCGCAGTGCGCCCAAGGAGATCTTTTCACCCAGGCTCATAAATTCCTGCATGGCCGTGAGGAATACCTCGATCCCGTACTTCGCGCTCAGTGCCTGCAGGCGCAGGGCGCCACTGCGTACTGCGGCGACACCTGCCCATAAATCCCCTTCCATGAAATCCGGCATGCGGGTATTGCAACGCAGGATCTGCAGCACTGAACGAATCGGCTGGCCCCGACTGATGAGTTTGACCGAGGCCAGGCGCAGGCCTTCCTGGAAAATCTCGGTTGCCTCCGTCGACAACGAACCCGGGACCATGCCGCTGATGTCGTTCCAGTGGGCGATGTTGGCGGTCCAGGCCAGTAAACGACCCTCGGCGAACACCGGCATCGCCAGCACCACATCGTTGAGGTGGGTGACGCCGCCACTGTGGGGATCATTGGTGATGAATACGTCACCGTCCTCGATCTCCCCGGGCGTGGGGTGCTGAATCAGAATCTGCTTGACGGCTTTGTCGAGCACACCGACAAACGCTGGAATACCCGCGCCCGAGCTGGCGATTTCGCCATGGGCATCGGTGATGCCGGTGCCCATGTCCAGAACCTCATAGATCACCGGGCTCATGGCAGCCTTGCGCATCGTCTCGAACATTTCATCGGCGATTGCCTGTAGCGAGTTCTGGATGATATCCAGGGTAAATATATCGATTTTGCTCATGGGGGCTGCTCCTTCAGGCGCCGAGGGTGATATGCAGGTTGCCGAGGCGGTCGACGAGTACCTGATTGCCGGGATGGACCACGACGGTGGAACCGGCATCCTCGATGATGGCTGGGCCGCTGAAACTCATCTGCGGCTCCAGGCGGGCGTAGTCGTAGATGGCCGTGTCGTGGATGCCTTCGAGGGCGAAATCCACCGGGCGTTGGCCTTTGTGGGCCTCTGCCAGCGTGCGACCGGTGACGGGCAGGGCTTGCAGGTTCAACTTGCCAATCTGCGCGACGGCCACCAGATGGAAACCGACAATTTCCAACGGCGCCTGTAGGCGGTAGGAGTACTGCTGCTGGTAAATATCGTGGAAACGTCGGGCTATCGCCGGCCAATGCTCTGAGAGGGATTCTTCATGATCCAAGGCGACCTCGACGGCGTGCTCCTGGTTCTGGTAACGCAGCTTGCAGGACACCCGCAAGTCGACCTGATCCGGAGCAATGGCTTCGTCGACAAATTGCTCCCGGGCGTTGTGCATCAGGTCCTGGAGAAATAGCTGGGTAAGTGCGAGCTCGCCTTCGCGTTCGGTTTCGACAAAGCGATTGATGAACAGGTCGCGGCGCAGGTCGGACATGGTCATGCCCCATGCGGAGAACACGGATGCACCTCGGGGCACAATGACTTTCTTGACCCCAAGCTCTTGAGCCAAGGCGACAGCATGCATGGCGCCGCCGCCGCCAAAGGCGATCAGGGTCAACTCCCGGGGATCATGGCCACGACTCAACGACACCAGTTTCAATGCGTTGACCATGTTGTCGTTGGCGATCCGAATGATGCCGCGGGCGATTTCACAGGCGGGTAGCTTCAGGCGCTCGCTCAGTGGGTCGAAGGCCTGCTCGACAGCCGCCATATCCGCGACCAGCTCGCCACCGCAGAAGTAGCCGGGGTTGATCCGGCCCAGGGCCAGGTTGGCATCCGTCGTTGTGACCTGCGTACCGCCGTTGCCATAGGCCGCAGGGCCGGGCAGGGCTCCGGCAGACTCGGGGCCGACGTGCATTTTGTCGAATTCGTCGACCCAGGCAATGGAACCACCGCCATTACCGATTTCCACCAGGTCCACCACCGGTACCATGATCGGGTAGCCCGCATTGAGCCGATTGCGTTCAATCCAATAGTCGGTCTTGATCGACACTTGGCCGTTACGTACCAGCGAGCATTTTGCGGTGGTACCGCCGATGTCCAATGCCAGCAGGTTCGGCTCGTCAAGCAGGCGACCGAGCTCGGCGGCGGCCCAAAAGCCGCTGGCAGGCCCCGACTCGACCATGGTGATGGGAATGTCCCGGGCATGGGTCACACTGTCGACGCCGCAGTTGGACTGCATGATGTACAGCGGTGCCTTGTAGCCACCTTCGCGCAGGCCGGTCTCCAGGTTATCGAGGTAGCGTGCGGCGATGGGTTGGACGTAGGCCGAGAGCACTGTGGTACTGGAGCGTTCGTATTCGCGCCACTCGCGAGTGATCTGATGTGAGGCAACGACCGAGACCTCGGGCCAGAGCCGCTGTACTTCTTTCAGTACCGCCTGCTCATGAACCGGGTTGGCGTAGGCGTGCAACAGGCAGATGGCAATGGCTTGAACCCCGTCGGCGCGAAACGCATCGAGTATGTCCACCAGGCCTGAAAGATCCAGCGGTTCACGCTCGCTGCCGTCGGTATGCAGGCGACCAGCTATCTCGCGCCTCAGGTAGCGAGCCACGAAGGGCGCTGGCTTGACCCATTTCAAGTTGAAGTAGTCCGGGCGATTGGCCCGGGCAATCTCGAGGATGTCGCGAAAGCCTTGAGTGGTGATCAAGGCCGTCTTTACGCCTCGACGCTCGGTCAAGGCGTTAATGACCACCGTGGTGCCATGGGCGAGAAAGTCGACGGTTTCCAGTGCGATGTTCGCTTTCTGGATGACGTTGAGCACACCCTTGGCGAAGTTCGGTGGTGTGGTATCGACCTTGGCGGTGCGAATGATTTGTTGGCCGGTGGCCGGGTTGCTTTCGAAATAGACCAGGTCGGTAAATGTCCCACCGACATCGGTCGCTACACGCACAGTTTTACCGTCCATATCCACAGGGCATCTCCTGATGTGATTGTTGTTATCGGAGCTGGCAGAGCGTTGGGGCTCTCGCTGTTTAGACGGATGCTAGAGGGCGGTGAGCGGGGGTTACTACCTGCGGCACGGGTAGTTCATGGCGCGATTTCCACAGCGCCTACCCGGATGGGTAGGCGGGTGGGCTCAGAGAGAGGAATCAAGAACACCGAGGCGCAACGCTGCACTGATGGCGGCCGTGCGATTGTCTACCGACAGCTTGGCGAAGATGTGTTTAAGATGAAATTTCACGGTGTTTTCAGAGATGTTCAACGCTTGCGCGATCGTCTTGTTTGGCTGGCCGCTGACGAGCAAGGTGAGGATCTGTGTCTCCTTGGCGCTGAATGGCATGCGGGCGCGCACCGGGTGTGCCCGCCAGCCTCGCAGCCGCGTAAGGATGGCTGCCTGACCAGGGAGTATTTCAGGGCAGGCTTCCAGCGCCGGCAGCAGACTTGGACCCACTTCCAGCAGCAGGCCCGGCAAGATCTGCTGAGGTATCGATGCCAGGATCGGTGTCAGATCGTTGGTTTCCAGCGTTGACTGGCCTTTGCCATAGGCGACTAACGCCAGCAGTTGCAGGCGCCACGCAGGGAGGCACAAACCTTTGTCTTGCAGCACTTTGCCTTCTTGATGCAAGCGGGTCAGCGCGGCGGCGGAACGTCCCGAGGCCAGTTGCAGGCGGGCCAGTGCCAAGGTGGCTGCTTCATGGGTACGCCAGTCATCGCGGTCACCTGCAATACGTTCAAGGTCGGCTTGCAATGCCTCCTCGCGAGCCTTTACCAGGGAGCCGCACTGCACCAGCAAATCGACCCGCCATGCGTTGACCAATCGTGTCAGCCGCAGCCATTCACGGGTGTCCGCCAACTGTGCCACCTGTTCCAGTTCTCGCAGCGCCACCTGCATGCCTTGACCGCGCAGCGTGGTGCGCCACGCGATTTCGGCTGTTGTGGCGGCGATATCCAACCAGCCATCCGTCTGTTCGAGGGATGCCCAGCCGTCCCGCCACCAGGTTGTTGCCTCGGACCATGCACCTTGCCAGTAACAGTGTTGCG
This sequence comes from Pseudomonas sp. Xaverov 83, assembly GCF_019352905.1. Classification (NCBI taxonomy): domain Bacteria; kingdom Pseudomonadati; phylum Pseudomonadota; class Gammaproteobacteria; order Pseudomonadales; family Pseudomonadaceae; genus Pseudomonas; species Pseudomonas sp. Xaverov 83. The sequence continues at coordinate 63,906 of NZ_JAAAFU010000049.1, forward strand.
CCTTAAGGCAGCCGACTAGCGCGTTGACTGAGCTTTCACGGCCAAACTGATCGCCTGAAATGGCCAGCGCCTCGTCGACCATGCGACTCGACTGGGTAATGTTGCCCATCAAGGAAAGTACTTGCGCCTCATGAATACGGCAGTAATTTTCACCGCGCGGAATGTCGACCAGGCGCATCTTGATGTGGGCTGTGCGGATGGTTTGCAGCGCAAGGGGCAGTTCTCCGCGAGTCATGGCGCTCAGGGCCTCTACACAGGCAAGGGTTGCCTGGGCCAGGACTTCTTCGCCCTGCAACTGTACTGGGTCGAACGGACTTGCATGGTTTTCTGCAAAGCGATCGACGTAGGCGTTGGCCAACGTTTGAATGACCTGGAAGTCTCGCTTCAGGCGCCTGTCGTCCTGGATGACGCCTTGCGCCAGCTGTAGCAGTTGAGTGGCTAACCTATGGTCTCCAAGCTTGGCGTGCAGGTACGCTTGGAGCAGCAAAAGGTCAGGCTCGCTGCGCCGTGTTGGCTCATCGAACTGCTGCAACAGGCTTTGTGCATAGCGGATCCCATGCCTCAGTACAGACTCCCATCCCCCTGCGCGCACCACCATATTCACCGCCAGCGCCGTGTCGCTGGCACGTAACGCATGTGACACCGCCTGGATCCAGTCCTTTTCTTGTGCCAACCATTGGGCCGCAGCGCGGTGAATGCGCTGGGCATTTTTGGTGTCACACCGCTTGCTCAGGAAGTCCCGCAGCAGACGGTGGTAGCGGAACCACTGACGCTTGGCGTCCAGCGGGACCAACAGGGCGTCAAGGTGGCTTAATTGTGCAAGCAACTGAGTGCTGTCGGTGCGCTCGCGTATCGCATCAGCGAACCCCGCGTTGAAACGCTCCAGCAATGCGGTATCCATCAGGAAGGATTGACACGCTGGTGGCAAGCGTCCCACGACTTGTTCCGTCAGATAGGCGGCGATATCGGTGACGTGCCCGGAAAACTCGTTCAGGTGGTACAGCGAGCCGTCTCCACTGGCTCGCCACAGCCGAGCCAGTTGCACAGCCACGGGCCAGCCTTCGGTTGTTTCATGTAGATGATGCAGGTCTGACGATGAGAGATCGGGCCCCAGGATCGCGTTGGTTTCGCTCGCTGAAAGTGTCAATTCGCGAGCGGTCACCTCGTGCACCCAGCCCATGGTTTTCCAGCGCGCCAAGGGCCATTGGGGACGAGTACGGCTGGCCACAACCCAATGCAGCCAGGGGGCAGCTTGTTCCAGCAATGCTTGCACAAGGGTATCGAGGTGCTCGTTGGCGGCTGTGTGGTAGTCATCGAGCAGTAGGGTGATGGAGCGGTTCTCCCGCGCCATGCCATGAAGCAAGGCACTGATGGTGCGTTGTGGTTGCGCATCCAGGGATTGAGCTTCTGCCAGCCGTGGCAGGTGCCCGAGATCAAGGCCTGCGTGGTCAAGCGCCAGAATCAGATAGGCCAGGAAACGGTTGGGTTCTGCGTCTGCTTCATCCAGCGATAGCCAGGCAACGATTGCCTGTGGAGAGGTGCGCAGTAGTTCCTGTCGCCACTGCATCAACAGTGTTGTTTTGCCGTATCCAGGGGGAGCCACAAGGAGAATCAATGGCCCATCAATCCTCGTCTTTAATGACGCCAACAAGTCTTGCCGGGGCGTTGAGGTGAGTAACGTCAGCGGCGGTGTCAGTTTGCCGATCCAACGCCAGGTGTACTGGGAGTTACGGGAAGGGTCATGAGTCACGGCAGGAAGGCTCGTGTCGATGGGGTGTGTCTGAACGCTTTATCAGTAATAGGAAAGTAACGTTGAGATGATGAGTAACGGAATGTTTAGATTATGCGGCAGGTTGCTGCTGTGACAGGAGACAGTGCCACTGAGGCCCTGTGAGATTTCGTAAGCCCTTTCCCTGTTTTCCGTAGGAGCAGGGCTTTCTCCCCATGCAGTGCTTGAAACACCACCCCCCGCGGCCATAGCCTCACGTTTTTCCTGACACTGAGGCCCGGCATTGGGTAAGCGAAAAACGGTATGGCCCACGGAGCGGGAAGTTCGACTGCGCTTTATCCTGCTGGCAATCATTGAAACCGCCTCCAATCGAGGCGTTCCCATCGAGCGACTTTTGCTTTCGTACATTCTGCTGCGCAACAAGCCGACCCAGGCGCAGCTGTGGGAGGCCATCAGCGACTGCCTGCTCCTCGATGAGATGAACGGCTTTCGATTTGAACCCGGGTCGGAAGCCGATCGGTTGATGCGCAAAATCAGCAGCGAAACCGATCAGGCCTGACGAACCACCAACACCGGCGTACGCGGCGGTACCAGACGCTTGCTCCCTGTCGACTCATACGCCGACGCCAATCGCAGCAACGCCGAGTCGTCATAAGCCCGTCCGGCAAAGGTCAGCCCCACCGGCATGCCGATGTCCGCCATGATACCCATGGGCACCGTCACTGTCGGCACGCCCAAATGGCGGATGGCGAGGTTACCGTTGGCCACCCATACACCGTTGCTCCACGCGATATCCGCCGACGCGGGATTCACATCCGCATCCGCCGGGCCTACGTCGGCGACGGTCGGGAAAATCACCGCATCCAGCCCCAGCTTATCCATCCAGTCTTCAAGGTCGATGCGCCGAGTTTGTTCCAGGCCGCGTAGGCCATCGGGCACGGTGCTGATCTTGTCCCACGGCGTGATACCGCGCTCGGCCATGCGCACGTATTCGTCCATGCCGGCGGCCAGGTCGTCTTCGCGGTTGGGCAGGGTGCCGGGGTCGTGGGGGAAGATGTTCGGGCCGTCGACATCGGCAAGGCGGTTCAACGCAGGGTCGTTGTTGGCGCGCAGGAAATCATCGAACGCCCAGGCCGACAGTTCCCACAATTCGTCGTGGAGGAATTCTTTCGACACCAGGCCTCGGGTAAACACTTTCGGCGCGCCCGGGCGATCGCCTTCGCAATTGGAAACCAGCGGGAAATCCACCTCGACCACTTCTGCACCGGCCGCTTCGAGTGCCATGCGCGCGGCTTCCCAGAGCTCAATCACCGAGGCGCAGGTTTTGATTTGCTGGCCAGTAGGGCCGCCGATTCCCGGCTCGTTGCTGGTGCCTGCCTCAGGGTCGGCGTTGATGTACATGCGTGGCACGCCGAAGCGTTTGCCGGCGAGTGCATCGCCGGTCGCGGCCAGGTCTGCGTAGGACTGCGGGCGTACCGAGGCGACGCTGGGGATCGGCACCCAGGGTTGCATCCGCCACAGGTCGCCGCGCGTGTCGGGGTCTTCTGCGACCACGACGTCGAGCACTTCAAGCAGGTCGGCCATGGTCCGGGCGTAGGGCACGACCACGTCCATGGTCGGGGTCAGCGGCCAGTTGCCGCGTACCGAGATCACGCCACGGGACGGGGTGTAGGCACACAGGCCATTGTTGGAGGCCGGGCCGCGCCCGCTGGACCAGGTCTCTTCCGCCAGGCCAAATGCCGCGAAACTCGCCGCAGTGGCCGTGCCGGCGCCGTTGGAGGAGCCCGACGCGAACGGCGCGGTCAGGTAGTCGGCGTTGTACGGGCTCTCGGCCCGGCCATATACACCGCGCTGCATACCACCATTGGCCATGGGCGGCATGTTGGTCTTGCCCAGGCAAATGGCGCCGGTGGCGCGTAGCCGCTCAATGGTGAACGCGTCGCGGTAGGCAATCAGGTTCGCGAAAGCCGGGCTGCCGGAGGCGGCGGTGAGGCCCTTGACCAGGTAGCTGTCTTTGGCGGTATAGGGAATGCCGTCGAGCGGGCCCAGGGTTTTGCCGCTGGCCCGACGTGCATCGCAAGCGCGCGCTTCCTCCAGTGCTTGAGGGTTGCGCACCACCACGGCGTTGAGGGCAGTGGCGGTGTTGGGGGCGTCGTAGGCGTCGATCCTGGCGAGGTAGGCCTCTACCAACTCAACTGCCGTGGTCTGGCCGGACTCGAGCGCAGCGCGCAGTTGGGCAATGGAAACTTCGGTTACTTCGATCACGTGGTTATCGCCGGGTGCAGAAAAGGGGGAGGGGTTGAGTGCTGACTCAATCCATTCAGTGAAAGTAGCTTACTGATAGATTTTTCATAGCGCCAGAGAATGGCATCCCTTACTGTGGCCCCTCAATTTCCTTATCGATAACGGTGCGGTTTATGTCCGATGAAGTGCGGCTTGTCGTCATCATTAATACCCAGCCTGGGCGGGGTGCGGACCAGTTGGCCGCGTTTGCCAGACTGGCGCCGCTGGTGCGGGCTGAAGCGGGTTGCATCCAGTACGACCTGCATCCTGTTGAGGGTAAAAGCGACAGTTTTGTGTTGATCGAGACGTGGGCTTCAAAGGCGGCGCTTAAGGATCACCACGCCGCTCCTCACATGCTGGAAGCCGCCAAGCACAACCCGACATTCCGTGCGGGCCCCTCCAACGTATTGGTGCTGGAGCCGCCGGTCCAGGTACGTTGACTTCAACCCGGCGGCTCTAGGGTTTATCATTGGCCCTTCATTTTTTGCTGCCCGGAAAGATTTCGATGTTGTTTACAAGGACTGTCATGGCGAGCGCACTGCTCGCCGTTCTGGCCACCCCGGCCCACGCGTCCAACCTGGACCTGACCTACGAGGCACCGATCCTCAGCGCTGTACCCCTCACGCCGCAGGCTGAGCCGAAGCCGCGTTTCCCGGTCAAAAGCGTTGCGCCCGTGACCGTGGAAAACAGCTGCACCGGCCGCGAGTGCACCTACGAAGGCGACATCAGCCTGCCCCGCGAGGAGCAGACTGTGCGGCGTTTTTCCATCGGTATTCAATAAAACCAACGGGCGCCTCAGACAATCCCATACCGGGGCGCCGGCTTACCCGTCTGCGTTGCCGCAAACAACGCACCACGCGCCACGTCATAGGTGTCCCACAACGAACCATCGGCCACCGATGGCCAGGTGATCGTCTCGCCCTGATCCAGCCCGGCCAGTGCCGCGTCCACCAGGTTTTCGGTGGTCATGACCGACTCCTGTTGCAGTGCCGAAAGCGGAATGCCTGAGGCGTCCCAGATCTCGGTAGCGGTAGACCCCGGCAACACAATCTGCACCTTCACCCCGGTTTCCGCCAGTTCCGCTTGCAGGCCACGGCTGAACGCCAGGACATAGCTTTTGGTGCCGCTGTACACGGAACTGACCGGCAGCGAATGCACGCTCAACACTGACGCCACGTTGATGATCACACCCTCATTGCGCACGAGCATGCCCGGCAGCGCCGCGTGGGTCAGGCGGGTGAGGGCGGTGATGTTCAGGGCGATCTGGGTCGTGGAATCTTCGACCGAGGATTGAGCCAGCGGGTGCAGGCGGGCCAGGCCGGCGTTATTCACCAGCACGTGGATTGCCGGGTTGCTGGCGAGCAGGCTTTCGACACGGGCGAGGTCGGCGGGGTTAACCAGGTCGGCGCCGAGGGTCTGGACCTGGCGCCCGTGGGCTTGAGTGATCTTCGCCGCCAGGGCTTTGAGGCGGTCTTCACGACGGGCGCCCAGGATCAAATCGTAGCCGCGAGCCGCCAATCGGTCGGCATACACAGCGCCAATACCGGAAGACGCGCCAGTGATGAGGGCAATTTTTGTGGAAGCGGGGGTCGACATGAACGGCTCCAATAGATGAGTACTCAACCAATATTGTTGAGGGCTCAAGTTATAGGCTTGGCGTTTGTCCTTGTCAATGGTTTAGTACTCAATCATTCTAGGGGCATGGAGGAGCTGAAAATGCCCATTGAGAAGACTGACAAGCCTGATGATCGCGCCGACCTTTTGAGTCTGCTCGGCGATGTGGCGTGCACCAACAACGCACTGCGCCGTGCCGCCAGGCGACTGGGCCAACTGTATGACGAAGCACTGGCACCGATTGGCCTGAAGGCCACACAGGTCGGCTTGCTGGGTGAAATCACCCGGCTGTCTGCGGTTGACGAGCAGGCGGGGCCGACGTTGCAGGAGCTGGCCGGACGCCTGGCGATCCTGATGTCGGCGCTGACCCACGCCATGAAGCCGCTGGTGCGCGACGGGATCGTCGAGCTACGTCCGGACGCCCTGGACAAGCGCACCAAACGCTGTGTGCTCACGCCCAAGGGCGAAGCGCTGTTCAATGAGGCGCTGGTGTTCTGGGCGTCTGCCAACAACCGGGTGGAGGAGGTGCTGGGGCATGATTCGGCCGCGCAGTTGCGCGGCATGGCAGACCATATCGCCTCCGACGCGTTTTTGGCGGACTACAACAGCCAGTCCGCGCAGGCATAAGCCAGATCCTTTCGTTATTAGACAGACGCCGTTCGCGCATCCGATGCTGAGCCCCTCTCGATCAGGGGCTTTCCATGACCACTCCACGCCAACTGAAACTGGGCGCGTTCATGCGCCCGGTCAGCATTCACACCGGCGCCTGGCGCTATCCCGGCGCTTACCGTGACGCCAACTTCAACTTCACGCACCTCAAGGCTTTTGCCCAAACCCTGGAGAAGGCACGTTTCGATGCCTTCTTCATGGCCGACCACCTGGCCTTGCTCAACATGCCCATCGACGCGTTGAAACGCAGCCACACCGCCACGTCATTCGAACCGTTCACCTTGTTGTCGGCCCTCAGCCAGGCCACCGAGCACATCGGCCTGGTGGCCACGGCCTCGACCACCTACGACGAACCGTTCCACATTGCCCGTCGCTTTGCGTCCCTGGATCACTTGAGCAATGGTCGCGCGGGTTGGAATATCGTCACCACCGCCAACCCGGATGCCGCGCAGAATTTCGGCCTGGAACAGGCCTACGCTCACGACGAGCGTTACGCCCGTGCGCGGGAGTTCTACGATGTGGTGACCGGGCTCTGGGACAGTTGGGCCGATGATGCCTTCATCCGCGATGCCGACAGCGGCGTGTACTTCGACCCGGACAAACTGCACACCCTCAACCATCACGGTCGCTACCTCAACGTGCGCGGCCCGCTGCACATTGCGCGGCCAGTGCAGGGCTGGCCGGTGATCGTGCAGGCCGGTGCCTCGGAGCCAGGCCGGCAATTGGCGGCGGAAACCGCCGAGGTGATTTTTGTCGCGCCGGGCACCCTGGAAGAAGGGCGCAAGTTCTATGGGGATATCAAGCGCCGGATGCTGGCGGTGGGGCGGCATCCCGACCACCTGAAGATTCTGCCCGGGGCGTTTGTGGTGGTCGGCGATACGCGGGAAGACGCGCGGCGGATTCGTGCGCACCTCGACAGCCTGGTGCATTACGAAAGCGCGATTGCCTCGCTGTCGATAGCGCTGGGTACCGACGCGACCAAGTTTGATCCCGACCAATACCTCCCGGCGATTCCCCAAACCAACGCCAGCCAAAGCTCCCGCGAACGAGTACTGGCGCTGGCTGACCGCGAGCAGTTGACGGTGCGCCAATTGGCCCAACGCCTTGGCGGGTATGCGGGCTTGTCGTTTGTCGGCACGGCCCGCAGCATTGCCGATGAGATGCAGCAGTGGCTGGAAGAAGAGGGCAGCGATGGCTTCAACATCATGTTCCCGTGGCTGCCCGGCGGGCTTGATGATTTTGTCGCCAAGGTGGTGCCCGAGTTACAGGGACGCGGGATTTTCCGGCGGGAGTACGAAGGCTCTACCCTGCGGGAAAACCTCGGACTGCCGCGTCCGGCGAACCGCTTCTTCGCCGAATGAGCGGGTATTTTCAGCGTGGTTAGATCGTTTATTTCCTTCTGATTGGAGCCCATTCCCCAATCGCATATCCATCACGCCGGTTCGGCCCTGATAACGGAGCGGGTCGGCGTGATCGCTTCATTAACGCTGTCATCACGGAGTTATCGGCTGTCTCGCTCCGATAAACCCCCATGCAACGTCTATTTCTGCTGCTGGGCCAGCGCCTTGCGCCGTTGCGCCGCATCTCTAGAATCGGCCCCAGAACTTACTCATTTCCTGTCGATTACGGAGTTTCGAACATGATGAACGCCATGCAGATGCCAATGAACAACGCGATGCCAATGATGCCGATGATGGGCATGCCGATGATGATGGCCACCATGACCTGCACGATGACCGACGAGGCCATGATGTGCACCATGAAGCCGGCCGCCGGCATGGACATGGCGATGTTCAAGAACAACGCCGAAATGATGGCGATGATGATGAACTGCGGCATGCCGATGATGATGCAGTGCGCCAACATGTCGATGATGTGCATGTCGAAAGACGGCATGGCGATGATGAACAGCATGTCCACCCTGAACATGCCGATGATGATGCCGATGGGCATGCCCATGCCGATGATGAAGTGCGTCATGGAATGCAAGATGGAAGCCGACTGCATGACCTGCACCATGATGCCGATGCCAGGCATGAGCATGGACATGATGAACAACTGCTGCATGCTGATGATGAAGATGATGAACGACTGCGCCATGCCGATGATGATGAGCTGCAACGGCATGCCGATGATGTGCTGCACCTGCTGATTCGTTTGGCGTGAAACCAGAAAGCCCCGGCGAGTGCCGGGGCTTTTTGCGTTTCAGTCCAGGCGTTCCGGGTAGGTGATTACCAGGAACGCCACCGCCTCACTGTCCGCCGGGTTTCGATAGCGGTGGGGCTGGTCGGCGTAGAACAGGATCGAATCACCGGTGGACAGCAGGTAGCGTTCGTCGTTGACGCTGACTTCCAGCACGCCCTGGGCCACAACCAGATTTTCTTGAATCCCCGGCCCGTGACCTTCAGAAACTTCTTCGCCGAGTGCCTTCAGGCGTATCTCGTAGAACTCCGACTGGCGTGCCATATCGTAGGGAAACAGCGCACGGCTGATGAAACTGCCGTCGGCACTCACCAAGCGTTTGCTCTGTTGTGCCGGCAGCAGTTCAACCCCTTCGAACGCACGGTTTTCCAGGAAGGCGGCCACCGAGACTTTCAAGCCTTTGGCAATCTTGCACAGCACTTTGATCGACGGCACGCTGCGCCCGGATTCAATCTGCGCCAGCATCGCCCGGCTCACGCCGCAATTGCGCGCCAGGGCGTCCAGCGACAGGTAGCGTTTACTGCGCAGGCGTTGCAGGTTCTGCGCGACGCACTGGCCGATGGCGTCATCGTCGCCGCTGTTGCAGTCTTTGGGTTTGGAGGGGAGGTCGGGCACTTCGGGAAGCGCGTGCAGGAAATTCATTGCCTCACGCCCGGCGGGTATCGCTGGAGGTGGTGACTTGTGCGGTAAACACCGCGACCCCGGCCCGTGCCGCGTACATCGCCCACATCAGTTCAGCCGCTGCGCGAGCCTGGCGGCGTTTGCGGTGGAGGGTGAAATCGATGACGGTGGCGGATGTTTGCATGACGTAAATCTCTGGGGACTCAATGGCCCTACAGTAATCCGTGGCGCTTATTTCCATAAATACTGAGTTTGCATTTGGTAATTCGATTTCGGACTTAACGCCGATTGGGGCCTGTACGTCCATCAGTGGTGACCCGTCGGGCTTCACAGGCTTCCCACCACAGACCTTGTGCCGGACCGAGCCCGTCGCAAAAACGAATTCCAAGGATTTACCCCCCATGCCCCCCGCGTTTCCGTTCCCCGCACGAAAAGCCTGGCCCTTGCTGGGCTTTGGCGCCGCCCTGAGCTTCAGCCCTGTCACCCAGGCCGACGACACGCTGCAACTGGCTCCCGTCGAAGTCAGCAGCGCTGAACTCAGCGCCGATGAACTGGCCCAGATCCAGCTCAAGAGCGTTCCCGGCGCCACCAACTACATCGACATGGGCAGCGTCGAGCAAGGGCGGATGAGCACCAACGAGGACGTGTTCAAGTACCAGGCCGGCGTGTACGCCAAGGCCGCGAACAACGAAGGGGTGAAGCTTTCCATCCGTGGCTCGGGCATCAACCGGGGCCCCGGCGCCCATGCGTCCGGCCTGTACGAAACCTTCGACGGCCTGCCGCTGACCGGCCCGGGCGGCACGCCCTACGAACTCAAGGACCCGTTGTGGCTCAGCCGGGTTGAAGTGCTGCGCGGCGCCAATGGTTTTGACCAGGGCGCATTGGCCCTCGGTGGTGCGGTCAACTACGTCACCCACACCGGCTACGACGCCCCAAAATTGCAAGTGCGCTACGAAGCCGGCAGCCATGGCTACGCCCAACGGGAAATCAGCTCGGGGCAGGTGCTGGGGGATGCCGACTACTACATCAGCCTCACCGACTCGCACTACGATGGTTTCCAGAACCACAGCGCCGGCAGCGGCAAAGGCATGGCGGCCAACTTCGGCTACCGCTTCAACCCCGACCTGGAAACCCGCTTCTACTTCCGCTACCGCGAAACCGATAACGATTCCCCCGGCAAGCTGACCCGCGACCAGATCAGCCACGACCCACGCGCCGCCGCCAGCCTCAACGTGACGCGCGACTCCAAGCGCCTGCAACCGGGCTCGACCTGGATCGCCAACAAAACCACCCTGCGCCTGGACGACAGCGCCCGGGTCGAGGTCGGGCTGGCGTATCACGACTATCCGATGGACCTGCGTGAAGGCACCAACCGTCTCAAGGTCGCCTACACCGACGTCAGCGGCACTCTGAACTACATCCGCCAGGACACGTTGTTCGGGCTCGACAGCAAGACCACTATCGGTTTGCGCACGACTCAGGCGATGCCTAACAACGGCGGCTCGGAATTCGTGCGGATCCCGACCGGCAATACGACGGGCTACGCGCCCGGTACCAAGACCCGCGACTACAGCTACCTGGGTTCCGACAGCGTGCTGCATATCGGCAACGACCTGGAGTTGGTGCCGGACCTTTGGCTGACCACCGGGTTGGCGGCGATCTACACCCGCCGTGAAACCGAAGTCAGCTATCCGGAAACCCACACACCGGTCAGCCAGCACGATTGGGATTACGCGCCACGGGTTGGCTTGCGTTATGACTTCAGCCCGCAACTGCAGGTGTATGGCAACCTGAGCCGCTCGGTTGAGCCGCCCCATGCATGGTCGATGATCTGGGGTTCCAACAAGTATTTCCCTAAGGGCAGTGGCCCGGCTGCCGGGCTGCAACGTGAAGGCGTGAAGCTGAAAAACCAGACTGCAACCACCCTGGAAATCGGCGGCCGCGGTGAAGAATGGTTCGGCCAGTGGGACCTGGCGCTGTACCGTTCCGAGGTGCGCCACGAACTGCTCAGCGTCGAAACCCAAGCCGCGACCTCCACCACCTCTGCAATCATCGCCGAATCCAACGCCAGCCCCACGGTGCACCAAGGCGTGGAACTGAGCCTGATCAGCCCGCTGTGGGATGGCGGCCGCACCGGCCAACTCGCCTTGCGCCAGGCCTACACCTACAGCGACTTCCACTACCGCAACGACGACCGCTTCGGCGACAACACCTTGCCCGGCATTCCCAAGCACTACTATCAGGCGCAATTGCGCTACAGCCATCCCAGCGGTTTCTACACCAGCCTCAATGGCGAGCACTCATCGCGGGTGGCAGTGGACTACGCCAATTCCTACTACGCGGCGGCCTACACGCTGCTCGGCGCGACGGTCGGGTATGACGCGCCGAAGCACGACTGGCAAGCCTGGGTCGACCTGCGCAACCTGACCAACCAGCGCTACGCCAATACGGTCACGCCGGGTTATGACGACAAGGGGCTGGACGTAGCGCGGTCCACGCCGGGAGATGGCATGGGCGTGTACACCGGGGTTTCCTGGAGCTGGCGTTAATCAGCCAAGCAAAGATCAACTGTGGGAGCTGGCTTGCCTGCGATAGCATCACCTCGGTGTAACTGAAACACCGAGTCGCGTGCATCGCGGGCAAGCCCGGCTCCCACATTGGATCGGGTTTACGGGCTGATTTTTTTGTTTTTAACGCTGGTTTTTTTGTAACAATTACGTGTATAAGATAAAGCCTGCTCAACCGAAAGATGATTTTTCATGAGCAGTTAGTTGCTTGCGCCACTGGCGTGGGTAATTAAGTGTGTACGCACATGGAATGTCGCGTTACGCGCAAATACAGTTATCCAACTGTCAGCAATCAACTTGATAGCGTAGTCATCTCATCACGAAGTGGCTTTTGCACTGTCGGGACCCGTTGCGCCTGTTTTATCGCCTTAAACTTAATTAATCTGCTGTAAATGGAGTACTACCATGCAAAGGAAAGCACCGTTCAAATACCTGGCATTGTTGTGGGTGCCGCTGATGGCAGGCTGTATCAGCACCCAGCCTTCACGTTCACCGGAGCGCGCCGTCCAGGCGCCGCTCGAACAGGCCGTCACGGTCGATAATTGTTCCCAGGGCTGCCCTTCGGGCGGTGGGCCGCTGACGTTGAATCGCCAGGCCTACAGCCTCAATAACAATGCGTCGACCAAGTTCGCCAACTGGGTGGCTTACCGGATCACCAAGTCCACACCGGCCAGCGGGCGCCCGCGTAACTGGCAGACGGACCCGGCGATTCCGGCGGGTGAAACCCTTGACCCTGTTGACTATAACGGTGCCAACGTGGCGCTCAAGGTCGACCGTGGACACCAGGCGAACCTGGCGTCGATGGCGGGCGTCTCCGATTGGCAGACCCTCAATTACCTGTCCAACATCACCCCGCAAAAGTCCGATTTGAACCAGGGCCCTTGGGCACGCCTGGAGGATCAGGAGCGCAACCTGAGCCAGGACGCGGCGGTGGATGAGGTGTATGTGATGACTGGCCCGCTGTATGAGAAATTTATCGGCACCTTGCCGGGGACCAACAAGGTCCACACGATTCCCAGCGGCTACTGGAAGATTGTTTCCGTGGGCAAGTCGCCGCAAGACGGTCTTTATGCCTCGTTCATCATGAATCAGGAAACTACTAAGGGTGCGAACTTCTGTGATTACCGCGCGACGGTCGAACAGATTGAACAGCGTTCCGGGCTGACATTCTGGAATGAGTTGCCCCAAGCGGTACAAACTGCACTTAAGTCGAAGCAAGGGCAACTTCCGCAGAGGATTGGCTGCAAGTAACCGTCGCACTTTAGACGTTCGTCATTAATTGTCATGCGTCCATTAAGTTGGCAGGTACGCAAGTGCCTGTCGACTTTTGCTGTTTCTAACTAAGTGCAGTGTTAATACTTCAGTTAAAAGGTAGTTGCCCTCTACCTGCATCCCGTTAACCACCCATCACCGTGACGGCTTCGATCGGCGAGCCCCTTGCTCCCCCTCCGTTTTACTGTCATCGTTTGCGCAATTGGTAATCTTTCTTGTTTGAGAAATTTTTGCGCATGCATGACTTTCCTGTAGCCAAGGCTGATACAGCCCGTCGCCAGCAGACCCTCACCGCCCTCTACAGCGACCACCATTCCTGGTTGCACGGTTGGCTGCGCAAGAAACTCGGCTGCTCACAACATGCCGCCGACCTGGCCCACGACGCGTTTATCCGCATCCTGCTGCTGGCCGAACCCCACACCATCAAGGAACCCCGGGCTTTCCTGGCAACGACGGCGGGGCGCTTGATGATTGATGGCGCGCGTCGGCGGCGGATCGAGAAGGCCTACATGGAAGCCCTGGCGATTCAGAGCGAGGACGCCGGTATGCCGGATCCGGCGGCAATTCATGTGGCACTCCAGGCCCTGGAACGAATCGCCGACATGCTCACCGGCTTGCCCGCCAAGGCCCGCGAAGCCTTTCTGCTCAGCCGCCTCGACGGGCTGACCTACAGCGAAATCGCCGCACAACTTCAGGTGTCACCCAGCACCGTGAAGAACTACATCTCCAGCGCGCTGGTGCACTGCTATCACACCCTGCACGGGGCGGACCCGCTGTCGTGAGTTCCGAGCAGATCATCAGTGAAGCCGCCCGTTGGCTGACGTTGTTGCACGACGATCACGTGACTGAAGCCGACCGTGCCGCATTCGATGCTTGGTGCCAGGCCGACCCACGGCATGCTGTCGCAATCGAACGGATGCGCAGCCTATGGGGCAGCCTCGACGCATTGCCCGCCGCTCCGGCGCGCCTTGCCCTGAACCGCGCGTTTGCCCCGCAAAAACCAAGGTTTGCCGCCCGTGGTACCCAGGCCGTTGCGCTGTTGGGTGTATTGCTGTGCGGTTGGGCCGGGATTGAGCGGCTGCCGGTATGGATGGCCGACCAACGCACCAGCGTTGGCGAACGGCGTCAGGTGGCACTGACCGACGGCAGCCAGGTGCAGCTCAACAGCAACTCTGCCCTGGACGTGAAGTTCGACGGCCACCAACGGGTGATCGAACTGTTGCAGGGCGAGATGTGGGTCGAGGTGGCCAAGGACGCGCAACGGCCGTTCGTGGTGCATACCGACCAGGGCACGGCCACGGCGTTGGGCACGCGGTTCCTGGTGCGCAAGGCCGAGAACGGCTCGACCGTAGTCACCGTGATCGAGTCTACCGTGGCCGTCAAAGGCGATAGTGCAGGCGACGTGAAAGTGCCGGCAGGGCAGAAGTCCACACTCAAGGACGGACACGCCAGCGACCCGCAACCCATCGGCAATGCCGACCCGGACGACTGGACCCGTGGCCTGCTCAAGGTCGACGACCAACCCCTGAGCGAGGTGCTGCAAACCCTCGCTGGTTACCGCCACGGGCTGGTGCGCTTTGATCCGCAGGCACTGCAAGGGATGCGCGTGTCGGGAGTATTCAAGCTCGACGACACCCGCGCGGCCCTGGCTTCACTGGCGGATAACCTGCCGATCAAGGTGGAGTACTTCACCGATTTGGTGGTGGTGATCAAGCCTCGGTAAAAAGTCTGAATAAAAACTGCTCTCATTCATACCCGATTTTCCGACATGGCCGTCATGACTAATAGAACCCCCATTTCCCAGGACTTCTCATGTCGCGCCTTGCTCGTCCCTTACAGCCACTGGCCCTTTCAGTGGCGATGGCTTTTGCCGCCGTACCCCTGCTGACCGTTCAAGCGTCCTTCGCGGCTGAAAGCGCCGCGTTTTACATTCCGGCCGGTGACCTGAGCCAGGCCCTCAACAGCCTCGCCGAACAGGCGGGCCTGGTATTGGCCTTTGATTCGAGCCTGACCCGCGGCAAACGCAGCAATGGCCTGAACGGGCAGTACAGCACCGACGCCGCCCTGGCCCAATTGTTGGCTGGCAGCGGCTTGCAAGCCCTGAAGATTGCCGACGACCGCTACCGCCTCGAAGCCATCCCGCACACCGACGGCGCCATGGAGCTGCAGGCCACCACCATCAGCGGTGCGTATCAGTTGGAAAGTCCCACCGGCCCGGTGTCGGGTTACGTGGCCACCCGCAGCCTGTCGGGCACCAAGACCGACACCGCGCTGATCGAAACCCCGCAGTCGATATCCGTGGTCACCAAAGACCAGATGCGCGCGCAGAACGCCGAGAGCCTCAACCAGATCCTGCGCTACAGCGCCGCCGTGATCCCGGAAACCCGTGGCTCCACCGCCTCGCGCCTCGATCAGTTGACCATCCGTGGCTTTGCCCCGGCGACCTACCTCGATGGCCTGCGCATGCCCTCGAGCCGGGATGCCTTGCCGCAAAAAGACGCCTTCGACCTGGAGCGCGTCGAAGTGCTGCGTGGGCCGGCGTCGGTGCTGTACGGGCAGGGCACCCCCAGCGGCGTGATCAACATGGTCAGCAAGCGCCCGCTGGATACGCCGTTCCATGAAGTCGGCGTCGAGTACGGCACCTTCAACAAGAAGCGCACCACCTTTGACTTGAGCGGCCCGCTGGACGATCAAGGCGTGTATTCCTACCGTGTCGCCGGCCTGTTTGACGATGCCGACGGCCAGATCGACCACACCGAAACCCGTCGCCAATCCCTGTCCACCGCCTTCACCTGGAGCCCGGACGACAACACGTCGCTGACCTTGCTTGGGCATTTCCAGAAGGATCCCAAAGGCGCGTCCTACGGTTCAATGCCGGCTTGGGGCTCGGTGCTGCACAGCCCAACCGGGCGCAAGATCGACGTGGATTTCTACGACGGCGAGAAAAGCTTCGAGAAGAGTGACCGCGAGTATTACTCCATCGGCTACGCCTTCGAGCATCACTTCAACGATGTCTGGACCGTGCGTCAGAATGCCCGCTATCTGCGCAGCGAAGGGCAATACCGCAGCCTCTACAGCAACTACCTGGAGAGCGATTACCGCACCATCCGCCGCTCGACCATCGCCAGCGACGTGAACATCGACGCCTATGCCCTCGACAACCAGTTGCAGGCCAAATTCGACACCGGCCCGCTGCAGCACACCGTGCTGATGGGCGCCGACTACCAGAACACCAGCACCGATACCAAGTCGGGCAGTGGCGTGTACACGGCAGGGCCTACGCTGGATATTTTCGACCCGGTCTACGGCGCGGCCGTGCCGGTACCGGCCTACACCAGCGACGCCACCTCGCGCAGCGAGCAAACCGGCGTGTACTTGCAAGAGCAGATGAAGTGGGACAAATGGGTGCTGTTGATGGGCGGGCGTTATGACTGGGCCAGCACCGACAACAGCACCCTGGCCATGACGACCCAGAAGAAGACCAAATCCAGCCAGGACAGCAAAGCCTTCACCGGCCGCCTGGGCCTGGTCTATCTGTTCGATAATGGCTTGGCGCCGTATGTCAGCTACTCGGAATCTTTCCAGCCGCAATCCGGCACGGGCTATGGCGGCTCAACGTTCCAACCGACTGAAGGCAAGCAGACCGAAATCGGCATCAAGTACCAGCCGCCGGGCAGCAACAGCTTCATCACGGCGGCCATCTTCGACCTGCGCCAGACCAACGTGCCGACACTGGACCCGGACGCTTCCCACCTGTGCAACGGCTCGCGCTGCCAGATCCAGGACGGTGAAGTGCAATCCCGAGGGTTTGAACTCGAAGGCAAGGCCAGCCTGAACGACAACCTGGATATCACGGCGGCCTATGCCTACCTGGATAACCGCATCAGCAAGTCCAACAACACCGTGCGCTATGCGCCCATCAGTGACATCGGCGTCGGCCCGGCCGTGGCTGCCGAAGGCACTACCACCTATGCCGTACCGCGTCATACCGCATCGGCCTGGGCGGATTACACCCTGCATGACGGCACGTTGAAGGGCTTCGGTGTGGGGGCCGGTGCGCGGTATGTCGGTTCGTCATGGGGCGATACCGCCAACACCTTGAAGGTACCGGGCTACACCTTGTTCGATGCAGCGGTGCACTACGACATCCCGCATATTAATCGCCAGGGTGACAACCTGCGCCTGGCGGTGAACGCTACCAACCTGGCGAATAAAGAGTACGTCGCGTCCTGCTATTCCTACTCGTGGTGCTGGTATGGCTCACAGCGCACCGTGCAGGCCAGCGCGACGTATCAGTGGTAAATAAAAAAGCCTTGGCGAAAGGATTCGGGAGCAGCATCGCCAAGGCCAAAAACAGTTAGTTCGCCATCGGCCCAATCAGTTTGGAAACCACCGGCGCCTGCCACTGCTCCAGGGCATCAATCAGGGCGCCGGGGTCTTCGTTGAAGATCAGCATCTGGCTGTGCTCGACCTTCATGAAGCCTTCCTTCACGGTGTGATCCAACAGGGCGCGCACCGGGTTGAAGAACCCCTCCGTATTCAGGCACGCCACGCCCTTTTGGTGTTCGCCTACCTGGGTCAGCGTGGCTGCTTCAAACAATTCTTCCAGTGTTCCCAGCCCGCCGGGCAAGGCAATGAACGCGTCGGCGCAGTCGCTCATACGTGTCTTGCGGCTGCGCATGTCGTGGGTCACTTCATGATGGGTGAGCCCGGCGTGGGAGTGGCCGCGCTCATGCAGCAGCCGGGTGATGATGCCGACGACCTCGCCACCTTCCGCCAACACCGCATCCGCCATCACGCCCATCAAGCCTTTGTGGGTGCCGCCGTAGACCAGGCGAATGCCGCGCCGGGCGATTTCCCGGCCCAGGGCCTGGGCGCCTTCCGCGTACTGCGGGTTGAAGCCGAAATTGGTACCGCAGAAAACCGCAAGGCTGCGCAGGGGAGTGGGCATGGAGATTCCAGGCTGGTGAGTACAAGCCGTCCAGCATGGCGGCCCCGTCTTGAGGGCGAAAGAGCCAAGAACCGGCTTGCGGATCAGGCCATGAGTGCCTCCAGGATGCGTTTTCCAAGGACCTCGGCGACGGTCTCCGATTCGATATTGGCAAAGCCCAGCAGCAGGCCGGGGCCGGTCTGGCCCTGAATATTCCAGTCGCTCAAGGCTTCGGCATAAATGCCGGCCTGTGCCAGTCGCTCCACGCACAGGCGGTCGGACTGGTGCGCGTTGAGTCGCAGGATCAAATGCATCCCGCCCGGTTGGGCATCAATCGAAATACGCTCGCCCAGCGCTTTGCGCAGGCCCCTGGCCGTGGCTTCCCGACGCTCGCCGTAGAGTTTGCGCATGCGTTGGATATGCCGCGCAAAATGCCCTTCGGCCATAAACGTCGCGACGATCGCCTGGGTCAGTTCCGGGCAACCACCGAGGAAGGTCTGGCTGACGTGTTCGAAGCGTGCCACTTGAGCCGCAGGCACCACCAGATATGCGAGGCGGATGCCGGGAAACAACACTTTGCTGAAAGTCCCGGCATAGAGCACCCGGCCGACGCGGTCCAGACTCTTGAGGGCCGGCAGTGGGCGGCTGACGTAACGGTATTCGCCGTCATAGTCGTCCTCGACGATCCAGGCCTGCTGGCGGCTCGCCCAATCCAGCAGTTCCAGGCGCCTGGGCAAGGACAGCGAGACACACAGCGGGCTTTGATGGGCCGGCGTGACCACCACGGCGCGGGCGCCTTTGCCCTGTTGCACGGCTCGGGACACCTGCATGCCGTCCTGATCCACGGGTACCGGTATGGCCTTGATATTCAGGTAATCCAGCAATGGCCGGGTGAACAGGTAGCCCGGGTCCTCCACCAGCACCCGATCGCCCGGTTCCAGCAGTGCGTGGGCGATCAGCCCCAGCGTGTTGCGGTAGCCCGAGGTGACGAAGACTTGTGCCGGCGAGCAGTGAATACCCCGGGCAACCTGCAAGTAGCTGGCAATCGCCGTGCGCAGCGAGTGCAGGCCGAACACGCAGGGGTTGGCCATGTCGGCGACCTGGGTGGCCCGCACGCAACGGGCGGCGATTTTCGACCAGATCTTGCGCGGGAACGCATCCAGCGCCGGCAGGCCCATTTGAAACGGCAACACGGCGGCCTTGTGCCGGACGGCATTGTGGTCGCTGGCCGTCATGGGGCGTTCCGGCAGGCTGGACTTGATCCCTTCCGCCACCACGGTGCCGGCCTGGCCACGGGCCTGGATATAACCTTCGGCCGCCAGCAGCGAGTACGTTGTGTCGATGGTGCCTCTGGCCAGCCCAAGTTCCTTGGCCAGGGCCCGGGCTGCGGGTATGCGTTCCCCCGGTTTGAGCAAACCTTCGGCAATCGCGCTGCGGAAGCGCCAGTAAAGTTGCCGGTAAATCGGCTCGGCAGCGCCGGCGTCCAGCGGTGAAAAGGCCTTGATCGAGGTGCTCATCCGGCGGCGGGTCCTGTTCAGGTGGCGAAATAGTCGTGCAGCGCCTGGTCGGTCTGGCGGCGCGTCTGGGCCAGTGCCTCCGGGCGTGAAGCGGTGCCTTCAACGGTGAAGAAGGTCACGTCATGCAGGCCGATCATGCCGAGTAGGGTTTTCAGGTACGGCGTCAGGAAATCCGGCTGATGCGCACGCTCCCCGGAAAACCGTCCGCCCGAGGCGATGGCGACAAACACCGGGCGGTCCTGCAACAGGCCGATCTTGCCCTGGGCCGAGATATCGAAGGTGCGGCGTACCCGCGCAATATGATCAAGCCATAGCTTGAGGGCTGCGGGTACCGAGTAGTTATGCATGGGGGTGGCGATCACCACAATGTCGGCCATCTCCAATTCCCGCACAAGCCGCTCGGACTGGGCCATCGAACCTTCGGACGAGACATCCATGAGGGACTGCTGGGACGTCGCATAAGGCTCGTCCAACGGTGCCAGGGCGTTCCCGGCGATGCCGCGCTGGATCACCTCGGCGGCCGGGTTCCGCTGGCGCAGGCATTCAATGATCTTGAGGGAGAGGGCGTTGCTTTCTGACGCTGGCCCGCGAGGGCTGGCACTGACATGGAGGATATTCATGGTGCGCTGCTTCCTGGATGGATGGCCTTCAGTCTACGAACCTCATGACCCAGGCCAAAGAGCCAAGAATCAAGATTCAGAGTAGGCCATGTCCGCGCATTCATGGTCTGGTGTTCAAGCCAGATCATGGATCTTTTGGGGTAGGCCATGGCGTCGCAAGATGGCGGCTTCATCCAACCGCTACAGGACTTCACCATGACAACGCGTCTCGACTACTCCAAAGCTTCCCCTGAAGGTTACAAGGCGTTCGGCGGGGTTTACGTCTACCTGCAGAACAGCGGCCTGTCCAAGGAACTGATCGACCTGGTCTACCTGCGGGTTTCGCAAATCAACGGCTGCGCCTTTTGCATCGATATGCACTCGCGGGACTTGCTCAAGCAAGGCCTGGCCGTGGGCAAGCTGGTGCTGGTGCCCGTATGGCATGACGCTGGCGCGGTCTTCACCCAGCGTGAGCGCGTGGCACTGGCGTTTGCTGAAGCAGTGACCGCCAGTGATGTTTCGGACGCTGACTACGCGGCAGCGACCGGCGAGTTCAGTGACAAGGAACTGGCCGATCTCACCTACGGCATCGCACTGATGAATGCCTTCAACCGCCTGGGCATCACCTTCCGCACCACGCCGGCGGCGGCCGCCAAGGCATAAGCCAACGCGGATTCGTTGTGGCGGGTCTCCTCGCCACACACCCACTGTATTTCCTGAGGGTTCACCCCATGGCATGGCTACTGCTCGGCTTGGCCGGCATTCTTGAAATCGCTTTCGCGTTCGCGATGAAGGCTTCGGATGGCTTCACCCGATTCACCCCCGGATTGCTCACCGTCGTGACCGGCGTCTCCAGCGTCATCCTGCTGTCGACGGCGTTGCGCACGCTGCCGGTGGGCAGCGCCTACGCAGTGTGGACCGGAATCGGCGCAGCGGGCACCGCAATCCTCGGCATGGTGTTGCTGGGCGATTCCACCGCACCGTTACGAGTGCTGTGCATCGTACTGATCCTGGCCGGCGTGATCGGCCTGAAACTGGTCTCCGCCAACTAGTGCTGCCTGCGAGCGGGTATTTCTCGGAGATGGCCTTTTAACATTGTTGCTCACTCTTTATCATCCGCCCCCAGCAACTCCGGCCATGGAGACGCTCCATTCACTAAGGAAGTCGTAATGCACATTGGAAAAATGCTGGGGTTGGCCCTGATCACGTTGTCGATGGGCGGCTGCGCCAGCTTCACGAAGGACGAAGTCGCACCTGTCACGCTGCCATCGAAGGCCAGCTACGCCAACAAACCGAACGTCTACGTAGACTTCAAGTTCTACCAGGGCGAGCCGACAAACGCCGCCGCTACGGAATTCCCACAAGCGCGGGACATGCTCAAGCCACAGCTGCAGAAAGTCCTGACCGACTCCGGCCTGTTTGGTCGTGTGACCCTGGATGAGTTCCAGAAACAGCCCGGCGATTACAGCCTGCGCCTGAAGGTCTACAACCATCCACCGGGTGGCGGCCAACTGGCACTGGCCTTTATCAGCGGCTTTACCTTCACCATCATCCCGGCGCTGGGCACTGATCAATACACCATGAAGCTGGAGTCGGTGGACCCGCAAGGCCAGGCGCTGAGCACCGGCACCAACCACGACTCGATCAATACCTGGATGGGCATCTGGTTTATCCCGTTGATGGCCAACACGCCGAAAGAGGCGGTGACCGATACCTTCACCCGTCAGGTCAATGCCCTGCTCAAGCAAATGGTCGACGGCAATAACCTGAAGTATTCGGCACTGGATGCCGGCGTGCCACGGGCGTGACACGTAACTGAAGGTTTGAAACAGCTGCGAGGGCAGGGCGACCCGCCCTCGCAGCCTGGGCCTTACTTAAGCGCCTTGATGAACAGCGGGTCGCTGTACAACGACTTGAGCAAATCCCGCACCATCGGGTTGTAGGCGTTGGCGGCGTTCGGGATCGCAATGAACCCGAAGAACGAACTGGACCAGGTGTGATTCACTTCCTTGGTCGCGTCGTACACCACGTCATTGCCCTTGAGCAGGGTAAACCGCGCGGCCAGCGTGCCGTTGCCGGAGCCCATGCCTGCCGACAGCGAATTCTTCACCACCAGCACTTGTAGATGACGTTCCGCTTGCGGGTTCAGCAGGCCTGCGAGTTGCAGTTCTTGGGTGATCGCAGCCTGGATATGCGCCGGGATGCTGCCACTGGGCGAGCGGATCGGGTTGGCACGTACGGACAACGAGCCTTCGCCCGACGCAGCCGTCACCTGGGCATTGCTGACGGGTTGCAGCGGCGCTGCGCGCTTGAGGACCTGGACGTTGTCGAAGTTCGGCTCGTATTGCGTCATGGTGACGCCGCAACCTTGCAACAGCAGCGCGAGTAATGGGGTCAACAGTAGAAGCTTTTTCACGGCGTTTCCTTGCGTGAGTGTGGGAGAGCGCGGCGATTATCGTCAGACGCTGGCAGGTCGGCAACAAATAGTGGCAAAAGGCCTTAGGGGATGCGTAGCTTTTTGCCTCTGGTACCTGTCGGAAAAATCATCAAGAAGGCAATTTGCTGGCCCCTTTGTAACAAAATTATCGCCAAAATCACTTTTATTTTCAGGTGGTTAGGCGGGATGCAAATGCGCAATGTTGGAATCATGCTGATCGCCTGCGCAATAGCGGGTGGGGCGGTTTCGGTTGAGGCACGGGAGCTGCGGGATAACGACAAGTACATGTGCAGCTGGGGCGCGGGCACCGCGGCCCGGGCCCAGGAGTTGAAGCTGTCGGGCGTCTCGCTGTACGCCGCGCGTCAGAAGCTCAAGACCTACCAGTTCAAGAAGCCCTGGATGCACATGATGGCCATGGGCATCACCGAGCAGACCTACGACAGCCGCTCGCGGGTCAAGCCCGAGGTGATTCGCCAGAGTTTTTATCAGGACTGTTTGCGCTACAAGCTGGCGCGTAAATGATTGCACCGCCCAGTACAAAATCTGCGTAAGCCTGTCCAACTTCGCCCCGGAGCCCGTCCGCATACTGGCCCCAGGTAATCGAAGAGGCACATGCCATGACCCGCTACGTCATCACCCCCAACGAAACCCCGTCCCTTGCCATCCACGGTGACGACGCTCGCTTCCCGCTGCGCCGTGTGTTCTGTGTCGGGCGCAACTACAGCGAACATGCCCGCGAAATGGGCCACGACCCTGACCGCGAGCCGCCGTTCTTTTTCATGAAGCCGGCGGATGCCGTGGTGCCTGCCGAGGGCGTGATCGCCTATCCGCCATTGACCGCCGACCTGCACCATGAAGTCGAGTTGGTGGTGGCCATCGGCAAGGGCGGCGTGGACATCGCCCCGGAAGATGCGTTTGCGCATATCTGGGGTTACGGTTTGGGCATCGACCTGACCCGCCGCGACCTCCAGGCCCAGGCGAAAAAGCTGTCGCGGCCGTGGGAATGGGCCAAGGCCTTTGATGAGTCGGCACCTTGCACTCCGCTGCGGCCGGTGAGTGCCGTCGGCCATCCGGTCAGCGGGCGTATCTGGCTCAAGGTCAATGGCGAGCAACGCCAAGTGGGCGACCTGGCGGACCAGATCTGGTCGGTCAGCGAAGTGATCAGCCATGCTTCCAAATCGGTGGCATTGAAGGCCGGCGACCTGATCTTCACCGGCACCCCGGCAGGTGTCGGCGCCTTGCAGCCGGGCGATGTGGTGACCGCCGGAATCGACGGTCTGGCGGAGCTGAGCTTCACCCTCGGCCAGGGTTGACGCTACAGTGGTGCCCAGGCCCTCCGAGAAGTACGTATGCCCGGCACCCGCATTACCACCTATGGCATGGAACAACGCAGCGACCGCTCCGACTTCTACATCCGCGACAAGCGGGGCAGGGCGGCGCTGACCAGTCCCCATCGCCACGAATACTTCCAGATTCAGATCAACCTGGGCGGCGACACCGTGCAGCACATCGGCGGTGCGGTGCGCCCGTTTCCGAAAAAGGCCCTGGCCTTTATCCTGCCCCATCGCCTGCACGTGATTCCCCATCCCGAAGACGGCGACTTCATGCTGATCAATTTCAGCCAGGGCTTTTTCCTGCCGCAACTGACCTGCGACCCGCTGGACCTGGAAGACATCCCCATCGGCCAGGCCCCGGAGCTGTCGCCGTTCCGCTTCCAGGAGCAGCTGGATTTCATCCTCGACGACGCGGCCTTCGAAGAAGTCAAAACCTGGCTGGAACACATGCGCAGCCTGGACGCCCACCGTAGCTTCGGCGCCCGGGAGCGGCTCAAGGGTTATCTGTTCCAGTTGATCGGGCTGGTGTGCCAACAGTACGCCGAACCGCTCCAGGCCTTCGCCGCCAACAACGCCACCCGCCGTGGCCGCAAGGACGCCCTGGCTCGGGTGCAAGGCTACATCCGTGAGCATTTGCACGAGCCGTCGCTGAACCTGACCGATGCGGCGGCGGCAGCCTTTCTGTCACCTAACTACCTGACCCACCTGTTGCGCAAGGAAACCGGCAAACCCTTCTCGCAACTGGTGCTCGACCGGCGCATGCAACTGGCGCGCACGCTGCTGCTCAACAGCCCGCAGATGATCGGCGCAATTGCGCACCGCTGCGGGTTTACCGACGAGGCCTATTTTTCCCGGTGTTTTCGCAAGGCCCACGGGCTCGCGCCGGGGCAGTTCAGGCGGCGTGAGCAGAATTAACGCGCAATCCGGTGAGTGTTTTACAAATCCAACACAACCGATGTGTTTCAATTTACATACAATTGAGCGTCTCACCGGGAGGCGGTGCACATGGGTACGGTTATACGGTTGGCAACGCCGGGCGATATCAATGCTATTTTCGATATTCGCACCGCGGTGGTGCAAAACCATCTAAGCCGCGAGCAGATGGCTGAGCTGGGGATTACCCCGCATTTCGTCGCTGACTGCATGGGTGAAGCGCCCTGTGTGTGGCTGGCCGAAGTGGACGGTGCGCCTGTGGGGTTTTCAATGGTCGATCTTGCCGAAGGCGAGGTGTTCGCGCTGTTTGTGTTGCCGTCCCACGAAAACCTCGGGTTGGGCCGCCAACTGATGGCGGTGGCGGAGGCGGCGCTGTTCGAACGCCACGACACACTCTGCCTGACCACTGACGGGCGGGAACAGATCCGGGCCAATGGCTTTTACCAACGGCTTGGCTGGTCGGTGGTCGGCGCGGCTGAGGGCGACGACGTTCGCTATCAGAAACACAAGGTGCAATGAGTGTATGAGTGAGCTGGAACCCCCTCAATCCAACGCCTTCCGCTATTTTGTCGTCGGGGTTCTGTGTGTCGCAGTGTTGTTGGGGGCCTATTTCGTTCGGCTCAATGCCCAGGTAGACCGGCAGCGGGAAGAGGCGGCGGAGCGCCTGGCGTTATGCCGCCAGGCAGCCAGCGTTTCGCGCGGCACGGCTCAGAACGAACTTGTGCTGGTGGATCCCTGCAAGCACCTGTTTGAGCATTATTTGAAGAAGCCCACGCACTTCTAATCAATAACCTTATTTTTATCGCGGAATTAAACCGAGCAAGTGTGTTTAATGCAGGGCGTTATTGCACCAAAAAGTGGCACTTTCAATAATCGGATCCATTAAAAATGTGTGGTTATTGAATGACTTAGCGCTGTTTTAATCCGACGAAAGGTTGAAAATTATCTTGTTACAAGTTTTGCCGCTCGGTAATATAGCCGGGCGTTCACCTCCCACGGTTTATGCATTTTTAAATCCCAAGTTTCCATCAGCTACTTGGGATTTTTTTTGCCCGCGATTTGAGGGATGTATCAATCCTCTACGTCGGCAAACTCTGCGCGCATCCGGCCATTGCGCTTGGCCTGGTACAGCAACTTGTCGACGTCTTCGACAAAGGCCAGCGCCGCGCTGCCCGGCTTTACCGTGCAAGTGCCCACCCCCAGGCTCAATGTCAGCAGGTTCGACACCGCCGAATGCCCGTGCTCGATCTGCTGCTGGCGGATCAGGTGCAGGCAGCGTTCTGCCACACGGCGGGCGGATTCGGCATCGGTTTCCGGCAGCAACCACACAAACTCCTCACCGCCGATACGCGCGATGAAGTCCCGTGGCCGGTTGGCCGCCCGGGAGAGCGTATGCGCCACTTGCCGCAGGCATTCATCACCCTTGATATGCCCGTAGAGGTCGTTGTACTGCTTGAAATAGTCGATATCCAACAGGATCAACGACAGCGGCAACTGGCTGCGCTGGGCACTGGTCCATTCCCGCGCCAGCACGGTGTCGAACATGCGCCGGTTGGCGATACCGGTGAGGCCGTCCTGGAACGAATATTCCTCCAACTGTTTTTGCAGACGGATCAGGTGTTCCTCGGTCTTCTTGCGCTCGCTGATATCGAACATGAAGCCGATCAGCGCCTGCACCTCGCCGTCCTTGCGCTCCACGTGCACCACGTCGCGAATCCACACGTACTCGCCGCTGGCGGTCAGCGCCCGGTAATCGGCTTCGTGGTCGACCCCGGCCCGGGACTGGGAGACGCAGAAGTTGACCACATACTCGCGGTCGTCCGGGTGCATGCGTTCCACCCAGTCATCGACGGTGGCCCAGCTCTGCGGCGTCCAGCCCAGCAGCGCCTCGATCTGCGGGCCGATGTAGCTGAAAGTCATGGTTGCCCAGTCGATACGCCAGGGAATGGCCTTGGTCGATTCCAGCAACGTCTTGTACACAGCACTGTCGGGTTCGATCAAAGGTTCGATGCTCATGCGGAGTGCTCTCGGTGTCGGAAAAAACCAGAGCATCTGGCCATCATCACCAGGAAGCAAGCCCTTCGCGCGGCATCGGATAAGAGGGTGTCGGTGTGGTTTTTTTGGCGTCAGCCGGCCAGCGGTTTTAGCCGAAATGCGCACCAAGTATCACTTTTGCATTAATTCCCGGGCAGTTTGAAAAAGCTCATCTACCCTAGACGGATCACGTCCTCCGAGCCCCGTACAGGGAAGGGTGCCCGCATGGTTTCGATCGCCGAGTTTCGCCACATCATGGAGTCCGGCTTCCTGCCGCTCGCCTGCGACTGCTCGCTGAACAGCGATGGTTCGCTGCGCATCAACATCTTCGACCCGGCGTCCGGGCGCGTCGACCTGCTGCTGACCCGCGTGTCCCCCCAAGGTCTGGACAGCATCCGTTCCATCTCAAACCTGATTGGCGAACTGCGCACCGAGATCAAGGCCGGGCGCAGAGGGTTTGCGGCGGTCAGCTAGAGGCTCAGGAAATGGCCTGTGCTGTCGGGGTCGTTACCACCCCGTAACCGCGCCAGCAGCAGTGATCACGGTGGCCCGGCAGGAACACGCAACCGCCAAGGTTCATGAGCAGGACTGCGGCAACCAGCAGTGAAATTCGACGAGTCATGGTGATTTCCTCAAGGTAGTGAACGTTGCCAATCGACAAAAAGTGCTTGCCGATTGCCAACGGTTAACCCTTGAACGCGACCGCCTGGCCAAATCCGTCGCAGCTTTTTGCATATTTCATCAATCCCCCGTAAACCCTGGGCAATACTGGCCCTGTCTGCTGTCCTGAACGGTCGCGAAAAAAGTTGATGTTGACGCGACGGATTATTCGGACACCCGCCGTTCAACCCTACAGCTGCGATCACTGGCGATCGCCGATGAAGGAGTTGTCATGAGACTTGCACGACCGCTGGCCAAATTACGTTATGCCCTGTTGATCCCGCTGGCACTGGCCGCCCTGGTCAGCACGCCGACCTTTGCCCAGACCGAAGTGATCATCCGCGAAGCGCCACCGCCGATGCGCGTCGAGGCCGTTCCCGTCGAACGCCCTGGCTATGTGTGGGACCGCGGGCACTGGCGCTACGAAGGGCGCGGTTATGCCTGGGTGCCGGGCCACTGGCAGCCGGTGATGCGCAACGCCCGTTGGGAACCTGGCCACTGGGAGTCGCGCGGCCCCAACTGGTACTGGATCGAAGGGCACTGGGTCCGCTGACCATCCCGTCAACCTGACCCTTAGCCACCGGACCGAGACTTGCCCTATTGAAAGACACTGATCCGGACGTTGAGCTGTTGGCCCGCATCGGAAACAACGAACCGGCGGCCATCAACGAAATGGTGACGCGCAAACTGCCGCGTTTGCTCGCGCTCGCCAGTCGGATTCTCGGGGATGCCGACGAGGCCAGGGACGTGGCCCAGGAAAGCTTCCTGCGTATCTGGCGCCAGGCTGCGAGCTGGCGCAGCGGCGAAGCGCGTTTCGACACCTGGTTGCACCGCGTGGTGCTCAACCTGTGCCATGACCATTTGCGTCGGCGCAAGGAGCGCCCGTTGAACGATGAGGAGGCCATGAGCGAAGTGGTCGACACGGCGCCTGCGCCCGATGAACAACTGGAAGCCGCCGCCCGCAGTGAGCATATGGCGGCGGCGCTGGCGTCGCTGCCCGAACGCCAGCGCGAGGCGATTGTGTTGCAGTATTACCAAGAGCTGTCGAATATCGACGCTGCGGCGCTGATGAACATCAGCGTCGAGGCACTGGAGAGCTTGCTGTCACGGGCCCGGCGCAACCTGCGCAGTTACCTTGACGACACACCCGGGCCCGCCCGCCCAGGAAGGGGAAAACCATGACGCCTGAACGATTTGCCCAACTGGCCGAGGCTTACGGCGGCCACCTGCACCGTTGGCCCCGTGCCGAACAGGCGCAGGCCCAGGCACTGCTGGACGCAGGCGAGGCCGGCGTACGTGAGGTGCTGCACCAGGCGCGATGGCTCGATGGCCAGTTGGACGCCTATCAACTGGCGCCCGTCGACCCGGCGCTGGCGCGGCAGATTCGCCAGTCGTTCCCCCAGCGCCAGTCCTTTTGGGCACGCTACGCCGGCTGGCTATCGCCCGCCGGCTTCGTCGGCGTGGGCATCGCCGGGATTGCCGCCGGCATCCTGGTAGCGTCCTTGAGCGTCCCGCTGCCCACGCTCGGTCCTGAAGTACTGCCCAGTGTCTTCGACCAGGGCGACGCCGAAGTCGTCTTCACCGTCAACGCCGAGGAAAGCGAGCAATGACCCCGTCACCCAAGTACCTGAAGCCGCTGCTGGTTGTGTCGGTGTTGTTCAACGTGTTTTTGATCGGTGGTGTCGGCGGTGGCCTGTACCACTGGCTGGCGAATACCAAGCCCGCCGAAGCGGTGGTGAACCAACATGGCCTGCGCCAGGCGATGGTCAAGCTGCCGCCGGAACGGCGCAAGGAACTGCGCCAGTTGCTGCGCCAGAACCGCGCCGACAGCCAGCCGCTGGTGCTTGCCGGGCGTGAGGCGCGGCTGGATGTGATCAAGCAACTGGAAGCGCCGACCCTGGATCATGCGGCGCTGGTGACGGATCTGGGCAAGGCCCGGGAGGCGGACATGGCGCTCCGGGCGCTGGTGGACAACACCCTGGCGCAGTTCGCCAACACCTTGCCCCGGGATGAACGCCAGCGGCTGGTGGAAGCGTTGTATATGAAGGGGCAGACGAAGGGCAAGGCCGCCAAGAGCCACTGATGATCGTTCCCCCGCTCTGCGTGGGGAAGCCGCCCCGGACGCTCTGCGTCGAGTTGGCGATGCAAGGTTCAAGTCTTGCACAGTGGTGACGCGGATCGTCGCGGGATGCGTGCCCACGCAGAGCGTGGGAACGAGCATTAATCACCGAGACGGGCGACGGATTTTCCCGGTTGGCCGCGTTTAACCCGGGTAGGCCCGCCACTCAGGCGAAGGCCAGTCTCATTGGGGAACCGTGCCATGTTCCGCATATTCAAGGCCACGCTGGCCGCCACGTTGATGGCGGCGGCGTTATCCGGTTGCATTGTTGAACCTGTTCATCCGCGGCGCCCGCCGCCGTTGGTTGAGGTAGTGCCGGTGGCGCCGGCGCCGGGGTATCAGTGGGTGCGGGGGCACTATCGCTGGGGGAACGGGCAGTGGTTATGGGTGCCGGGGCATTGGCGGTATTGAACCCTCCACATTTTCGACTGAGACACTGAAACCCTGTGGGAGCTGGCTTGCCTGCGATGGCATCACCGCGGTTTTACTGACAGACCGAGCTGCCTGCATCGCGGGCAAGCCCGGCTCCCACATGTGATAGGGGCTCTGTCAGGACTTTCCTGAACGTCTCCACCAACGGCCGCAAATTGATCCGATGCCACGCCGCCCACAGCGGCGTGGTGTAGGTCAGCCACGGCAGTTCCCGCAGCACCACGCCCGGTGGTGCATTGCGGCTCAAACCCTTTTGCACCATCGCCACACCCAACCCCGACGCCACCAATCCCAACGCGGTAAACGGCTCGCTGGCTTCCATCGGAATCTGCGGGGTAAACCCTGCCCGAATGCACGCCGCAACAAAGTCATCCGCCGGGTTCGCCCCGGGTTTGCGTTGCACGCCAATCCATTGCTGCTCGGCCAGATGTTCGGGCAGTAATTCGCTGACGCTGGCCAGCGGATGATGTTCGGGCAGCGCCAGCAGCATCGGGTCGTCCAGCACTTGCAGCGCCATCAGGTCCGGGTCATCCGCCGCCGGTGGCTCACCCACCAGGGCGATGTCCAGGCTGCGTTGGCGCAAGCCTTCCAGTTGCTCAGCGGAGGGCAGGTTGTACAGCGCGATATGCACGTTGGGCCGCGCATCGCGCAAGACTTTCAAGGCATTCGGCAACACGCCCGCGTGCATGGCGTTTTCGATGTAGCCGATGCACAGACCGCCTTCTTCGCCTTTGCCCAATCGCCGGCCCAGGGATTCCAGGCGGTTGGCGTGGGTCAGCAGCGCCTTGGTTTCGGCGAGGAACGTCTGGCCGTCGCGGGTCAGGCGGATGCGTTGTTGGCTGCGTTCGAACAGGGTCAGGCCCAGGCGCTCTTCGAGTTGGGCAATCTGTCGGCTCAGGGGCGATTGGGAGATGTGCAACCGTTCGGCAGCACGCCCCACGTGTTCTTCTTCAGCGACTACAACGAAGTAGCGCAATTGGCGGAAATCGATCATGTCAGACCTTCAGGGACTCAAGTTGGTCGCAGTATGTCTTGGACGGTCCGATCTCTGCAATCTACGATCTGCTCAACGGTCAACACAGCGACCTTGAACAATCTTGAGGATTCACCCCATGAGCTTGAAAGACAAACTGCCCGGCGTGCTGGGTTTTGGCACCGCCCCATTGGGCAACATGTTCCGCGCAATTCCGGAAGAAGAGGCGCAAGCCACCGTTGAAGCAGCCTGGAACCAGGGCGTGCGCTACTTCGACACCGCACCGTTCTACGGTTCGGGCCTCTCGGAAATTCGCCTGGGCCAGGCCCTGTCGAAATACAACCGTGACGACTATGTACTGAGCACCAAAGTCGGCCGCCTGATTCTCGATGAAGTGGAAGAAAGCGCCCGCGACCTCGGCGAGAAGAGCGGTGTGTTCGAACACGGCCGGCCGAACAAGATGGTCAACGACTACAGCGCCGACGCCACCCTGCGTTCCATCGAAGACAGCCTCAACCGCCTGCAAACGGATCGCCTCGACATCGTATGGATTCATGACATCGCCCAGGACTTCTACGGGGACCAATGGCTGGACTACTTCAATCAGGCGCGCACTGGGGCTTTCAAAGTGCTCACCCGCCTGCGTGAAGAAGGTGTGATCAAGGCCTGGGGCCTGGGCGTCAACCGTGTCGAGCCGTGCGAGTTGACCCTGGACCTGACCGAAGCCCAGCCCGACGGCTTCCTGCTCGCCGGTCGCTACACCTTGCTCGACCACGAACGTGCCTTGCAGCGCCTGATGGACGCGGCCCTGGCGCAGAACGTCGAGATCGTGGTCGGCGGCCCCTACAGCTCGGGCATCCTGGCGGGCGGTGCGCATTTTGAGTACCAGAAAGCCAGCCCGGCGATCATCAGCAAGGTCGAGCAGATCAAGGCGATTGCCGCTGCTCATGGCGTCAGTGTGAAAGCCGCTGCACTGCAATTCTCCCTGGCCCATCCGGCAGTGGCGGCAGTGATTCCGGGTGCCAGTCGTCCGGGTCGAATTGCTGAAGACGTCGCGGCGTTGTCAGAGAAGATTCCCGCAGCCTTTTGGCAGGCCCTGCGCGACGCCCGATTGATTTCGGCCCGTGCACCGCTGCCGCTCTAACCACAGGAACGCGAACATGAAAATTGATATCAGTGGCAAAGTCGCAATCGTCAGTGGCAGCACCGCCGGGATCGGCCTGGGCATCAGCCAGGCCCTGGCGCAATCCGGCGCCACGGTGGTGGTGATCGGGCGTGAATCGGGCAAGGTCGACGAGGCGCTGGCGACGATTCGCCAGGCAGTCCCCGGCGCCGAGCTACGTGGATTGGTGGCAGACCTGGGCACGGCCGAGGGTGCGGAAAAGCTGTTCGCCGCCGAGCCGCGGGCCGACATCCTGGTGAACAACCTCGGAATCTTCAACGACGTCGATTTCTTCGACGCCCCCGACAGCGAGTGGACGCGCTTCTACGAGGTCAACGTGATCTCCGGCGTGCGTTTGTCGCGGCACTACACGCCGGGCATGGTCGAGAAGGGCTGGGGACGAGTGATCTTTGTATCGTCGGAATCGGGTGTGGCAACGCCCGCCGACATGATCAACTACGGCGTCACCAAAAGCGCCAACCTGGCGGTGTCCCATGGCTTGGCCAAACGCCTGGCGGGCACCGGGGTGACGGTCAATGCGATTCTGCCGGGGCCGACCTTCACCGATGGCCTGGAGCACATGCTCAAGGACGCCGTGGCCAAGTCCGGGCGCAGTGCGCGGGACGAGGCGGATGTGTTTGTGCGCAATGCGCGGCCGACGTCGATCATCCAGCGCGCAGCGAATGTGGATGAAGTGGCGAATCTGGTGGCGTACATTGCTTCACCGCTGTCCTCTGCCACCACCGGTGCCGCGTTGCGGGTCGACGGCGGTGTTGTCGACAGCATGGCGATCTGATTTTTCTTGAATGGTTTGGAGTGTTAATCGTGGCAAAAGCATCTGCTGTTATTGAAATCCCGGCTTCGGCCGAACAGGTTTGGCAATTGGTCGGCGGCTTCAACTCGCTGCCGGACTGGCTGCCCTTTATCGCCAAGAGCGAGCCGAGTGAAGGCGGGCGTGTGCGCCATCTGCAAACGGCGGATGGTGGTGTGGTGGTGGAGCGGCTGCAAGGCTTTGATAACGCGGCACGTACTTACAGCTACTCCATCAGCGAGTCACCGTTTCCGGTGAGTGAGTATCTGGCAACGTTGAAGGTTGAGGCGTTGACGGACAGCACCGCCAAGGTCACCTGGTCGGGTGTGTTTACTCCGGTGGCCGGTGTGACGGATGCGGCGGTGGAGGAGCTGTTTACCGGTGTCTACAGCGGCGGGCTGGAAGCGCTGCGGGGCAATTTCCCAGGCTGAAGTATTGGCTTGGGGTCAATGAGGTCAAATGTGGGAGCTGGCTTGCCCGCGATAGCATCAACTCGGTGTAACTGATAAACCGAGGTGCCTGCATCGCAGGCAAGCCAGCTCCCACATTTACAGCGGTGTTCTTCAGGCTTCAGGCATCAACTGCTGGCGGCATTCGAGGATCAGCTTCGCGCCGCCTCGTTCGCTGCTGCCGACTTCCAGTTTGAACCCGTGCAGGTTGATGATCGCGGCCACAATCGACAGTCCCAAGCCAAACCCGCCTTGCTGTTGATTGCCTTCGTCCACCCGATAGAAACGCTGGAACACCGCGGCCCGTTCCGCTGCCGGAATCCCGGGCCCGGAGTCGAGCACTTCGATGCGGGTGCTACCGGCATCGTTTACGCCTCGCAGGATCACTTCGCCGCCCGGCGGGGTGAATTTGATCGAGTTGCTCAGCAGGTTGGCCAAGGCTTCGAACAGCAGCGCGCGGTCGCCGGTGATCCAGGGCAACGAGTCCGGCACTTGCAGCAGCAGTTCCATCTGGCCTTCTTCCGCCAAGGGCAGGTAGAAGTCGTGGAGTTCCTGCAGCAAGGGCAGGGGATCAAGCACCAGGAAGCCTGAACGGCGCTGATGGTCTTCCAGTTCGGAAATCCGCAGCAGGCCGCGAAAGCGCGCCATCAAGGTGTCGGTTTCGGCGATGGCCGCGTCCAGTTGCAGGGCGTGGGGGGCGTCTTCGTCGGCCTGCTGCTGGATCCGGTACAGCTGCGCCCGCAGACGGGTCAGCGGGGTGCGCAGGTCGTGGGCGATGTTGTCGCACACGCCCTTGACCTCGTTCATCAGCTTCTCGATGCGGTCGAGCATCGCGTTGACGATGGCCGCCAGCATGTCCAGTTCGTCGCGCCGATCAGACAACGGTAAACGGTGGGTCAGGTCGCCGGCCACGATGGCTTCGGCACTCGCCTGGATCCCGCGAATCCGCCGCAACGGGCGCCGGCGCAGCAGGTGCCAACCCGCGGCCCCGGGAATGATCGTCAGGGTGATCCCCCACAGCAAGGCGTGCAGGATGATCCGGGTCACGCCAAAAAGCGAGCCGTTGGCGCGCACCAGGATCAGCCAGCGGCCGTCTTCGGTGTGGGTGGCTACGGCGTCGCAGCTGTCGCGGGGCAGTTTCGGATCATCGGAGTCGATGCAATTGGCCAGGGCGTGGATGTGCCCGTCCATTGGCAGGTCCGGCGGTATCACGCGGATCGGGCCGCTGATGGGGTTGAACTGGTCGTCGAACAGGCCGTAGGCGTCAACGCCCTTCATGTCGAAGGTCATGCTGGTGGTCAGGGCTTCTACCAGCTCTTCGCCGTCAAAGCGCTGGAACAGGTGCTGGCGCTGCATCAGGGAGTGGCGCGAGAGGTCGCCCAGGTAACCGGAGACCTCGTAGTAGAGCACACCCATGAGGATGCAGCTCCAGGCCACGAACAACGAACTGTAGAGCGCCAGCAGCCGGCTGCTGGAAGAGCGCCAGCCTTTAGAGGGGTTCAGCAATGACATACCCGGAACCTCGTACCGTGCGGATCAGCGGCGTGAGGCCCGGCGGGTCGATTTTTTTACGCAGGCGACCGATGTGCACGTCGATCAGGTTGGTGCCCGGGTCGAAGTGATAACCCCAGACTTCCTCGAAGATCATCATCCGCGAGAGGATTTGCCCGGTGTTGCGCATCAGGAATTCCAGCAGCTTGTATTCCGTCGGCAACAGGCTCAGGGGTTGTTCGGCACGGCTGGCCTCACGGCTGATCAGGTTCAGTTCCAGATCCGCTACGCGCAGGGCGGTTTCGAACTCCTTGACTGTGCTTTTGCGCCGCAGCAGCACTTCGACGCGGGCGGCCATTTCGTCGGAGGCGAACGGTTTGGTCAGGTAGTCATCACCGCCGGCGCGCAGGCCGCGTACCCGTTCATCTACGTCGGAGAGGGCGCTGATCATCAGGATCGGTGTGGATACGCCGATGGTGCGCAGGGTGGTGACGATGGCCAGGCCATCCAGTTCCGGGAGCATGCGGTCGAGGGTGATCAAGTCGTAATCACCGCTGACGGCACGGACCAGGCCTTCGCGGCCATTGTCTACCCAGTCTACGTCCAGTCCATGGCTACTCAGCTCTGCAACGATCTCGCGGGCCGTTACGGCGTCGTCCTCGATGGTCAAAATGCGGGTCATAAGGATTACCTGGTGAGCGATTCACACTGAAGTGCGGGCATTTTGCCAAGAAATGATAGCGCGCTTCCTAAATAAAAATTTATGTAGGTACAAACGACACAATTCACCTTACCCCGCTGAATCTGAACGAACGCTGTGCATGTAGGATTTTTTGCACACCACCGCTTGCTCAAGGATTGTTTCCTACAAGGAATGCATTACGCCCGCCGCTTCAGGGCATTTCTTGCAAGTTGCATGGTTCAAATTAGTTCAAATTACTTAACTAATTGAAATATATGAGTTTTTAATTTTATGGCTTCTGGCACGTCGCCTGCACTGTCCCTTTTGAGACTTGTAACACTATTTTTCATGCCTGGAGCAAAACAACAATGATCACATCCTCATCCACGCTGCAAGAGTCGAGCACGCTCTCCGGGGTTTCCTGGGGCGCGATCTTTGCCGGGGCTGCTGCCGCGGCTGCGCTGTCCTTGATCCTGGTGCTGCTGGGCTTCGGCCTGGGCTTTTCGGCGGTGTCGCCGTGGGCCGACAGTGGTATCAGCGCCAAAGGGCTTGGCATTTCCACCATTGTCTGGCTGGCGGTTACGCAGATCATCGCATCGGGGATGGGCGGTTACATCGCCGGTCGCCTGCGGGTGAAATGGGCCAATATGCACGGCGATGAGGTGTACTTTCGCGACACCGCCCATGGCTTCCTGGCCTGGGCCGTGGCGACACTGGTGACGGCGGTGCTGATCGTCGGTTCGGTCAGCAGTGTGGTCAGCGGTGGTGTGAAGGCCGGTGCCAGTGTGGCATCGGGTGCCGTCAGTGGCATGAGCCAGGTGGCTGGCGCTGCCTCCAAGGGCGAAGACTTCGGCTACTACGTCGACAGCCTGTTCCGTGATGACCGCCCGGCAGCCGTCAGCGATGACGCCGTGCACGGTGTGGTCGCCCGCATCTTCGCTCGCACCGTGAGCAACAACGGCCAGTTGGCACCTGAAGACCGTGCGTACCTTGCACAGTTGATCAGCCAGCGTACCAACCTCAGCCAGGCCGATGCCGAGGCGCGTGTTGACCAGGTCTACGGCCAGGCTCAAAAAGCGCTGGATGACGCCAAGTTGAAAGCCAAGCAGGCTGCCGACACGGCTGCAAAAGTGGCTGCCTACACCTCGCTGTGGACCTTCGTGGCGCTGTTGATCGGTGCGTTTTTCGCCAGCCTCGCTGCAACCTTTGGCGGTCGCCGCCGGGATGCCGTGGTGTACCTGGAAACCACTCCCCACACCACTTCCGTTCGTTAATTCAAGGAGAACCTCATGCGCTCATTACTGCTGTTTTTCCTCGGTGTGCCTATCCCGGTCATCATCCTGATCGCGATCTTCATGCACTGATCCTGAGTCTTGCTCGGTCCCATGTGGGAGCGGGTTTGCTGGCGAAAAAGGCGATGTATCAGTCATATATGAATTGGCTGATACACCGCTTTCGCGAGCAAGCCCGCTCCCACATTTTGTTTTGTGTCGTTGCTGCCTTCCGGGCGAAGGCGAAATCTCCGGATTTTGTTAATTGTTGCTTAACCTCCTTTTGGCTAAGCTCCCGTCCCATGAGCCGCTATCTGCGTTTTTTCCTGGTCCTGCTGTTGAGTCTTGCGCTTCCCCTGACCGGGATGGCGGGTGTGCCGTCGAGCACTGAGCCGTGCCCGATGCAGATGTCCGGCATGCAGATGATGAGCGATATGCCCCCTGACTGTTGCCAGGACGGCGCCACGCCCGCTGACCACGGCAAAAGCTGCAAACCCGGCCAGGAGTGCAAGACTGGCGGCATGCTGCAATTGTCGATACCGGTGCTCAAGGCACCGGTGACTGTTTCCAGTGCGCAGCTGGTCAGCGTCTCTTCTGACTTCATCCCCGACCGCACGCCGTCCGGCGTCTGGCGTCCGCCCCGCACCTGATTCCTGTTGCACCTGAAGACTCGTCCCTGACCCGGGACGGCCTTGCTGTGGGCCGCGTAAAGCGGTGCGCAGCGCAACAGAACAGGACACTTCAAGATGAATTTCCTATGCGTGCGTGCCCTGGTGATGGGCGTGCTGGCGTGGCCGACGCTGGCGTCCGCGCTGACCCTGGATGAAGCCTTGCGCCTGGCGCAAAACAACGCGCCGTCGCTGACGGCTGAATCCTCCAAATTGCAGGCTGCCAGCCAGGCAGCGATTCCGGCCGGCGAACTGCCGGACCCGAAACTGGTAGTCGGTCTGCAGAATTTCCCCATTGGCGGGCCCAATCGCGGCACGCTGTATGGCGATGACATGACCGAGCAAATGATCGGTATCCAGCAACAGGTGCCCAGCCGCGACAAGCGCAAGGCGCGGGTTGAGTTGGCGTCGGCCACCGTGGACACGGCAGCCGCCGAAGGCCGGATCGAACGTTTGAACGTGCGGCAGGCCACCGCCCAGGCGTGGATTCGCGCCTATGCGGTGGAACGCAAAGAGGCACTGTTCAAGGACTTCTATCAGCAGAATCGCCTGCTGCAAGACACTGTGCGTGCGCAATTGGCCGGTGGTCGCGGGCAGCCTTCCGACGCTGTGATCCCGAAGCAGGAAGCGGCTGACCTGGCCGAGCGCGAGGATGAGCTGACCCAGCAACGCGCCCAGGCTCGGGCGGCCCTCAAGCGCTGGATTGGCCCGGCCGCCAGCGAAGCCCCCAGCGGGCAATTGCCGAACTGGAAAATCGACACCACCGGCT
This sequence comes from Pseudomonas sp. Xaverov 83, assembly GCF_019352905.1. Lineage (NCBI taxonomy): Bacteria > Pseudomonadati > Pseudomonadota > Gammaproteobacteria > Pseudomonadales > Pseudomonadaceae > Pseudomonas > Pseudomonas sp. Xaverov 83. Next base: position 102,134 of record NZ_JAAAFU010000049.1, read on the forward strand.
TCACCCACAACCTGCACCAGCACCCGGTTCTGCAAGCCTTTGCACCGCGCACCCGCGAGGCCGAAGCCCGGCTGAACGAGGCCAAGGCGCAAAAGACGTCGGACTGGAGTTGGGAAGTCGACTACCAGCACCGAGGCCGTGAGTACGGCGACATGGTCAGCCTGCAATTCACCTTCGATTTGCCGATCTTTCCCGGTCGCCGGCAGAACCCCGGCATCGCCGCCAAGCAGGCCGAACTCGACCAACTGGACGCCGAACGCGAAGCCAAGACCCGTGAACACACCCAGGAACTCGAAGACGACCTGGCCAACTACCAGCGCCTGGACCGCGCCGTGCAGCGCAGCCAGGACAGCCTGGTGCCGCTGGCCGAGGAGAAGGTGTCCCTGAGCCTGGCGGGGTATCGCGCGGGCAAGGGCGACCTGATGAACGTGGTCAGCGCCCGCCGCGAGTGGGTCGAGGCGCGCTTCAAACAGATTGATGCCATTGAGCAGCGCGCCCTGATCGGCGCCCAGCTGTATTTCGCTTACGGGGAACCCTCCAATGAATAACCGAATCGTGAACGTGGCCCTGCTGGGCGGCGTGCTGCTGTTGGGCCTGGGCGGCGGCTACTGGCTGGCGCAGATGCGCGAGGCACAGCCGGACATGGCCGGGACGATGCAGGCGCCGGACGATAAAAAGGCGCTGTACTGGTACGACCCGATGTACCCGCAGCAGAAATTCGACAAGCCGGGCAAATCGCCCTTCATGGACATGCAACTGGTGCCGCGCTACGCCGGTGGCGCCGAGGAGAGTGCGGCAATTCATATCGACTCGAGCCTGACCCAGAATATCGGTGTGCGCCTGGCGAGCGTCAGCCGTGGGGTGCTGGCGTCGAGTCTTGAGCTGTCGGGAATCCTGACCTTCAACGACCGCGATGTGGCGGTGGTGCAGTCGCGGGCTGCGGGGTTTGTGGAGCGGGTTTACGCCCGTGCGCCGGGGGATGTGCTCAAGGCTCAGGTGCCCCTGGCTGACATTCTGGTGCCCGAATGGGCCGCCGCTCAGGAAGAGTTCCTTGCGCTGCGACATAGCGATCCAGGTTTGTTGGCTGCCGCCCGCCAGCGCCTGCGCTTGAGCGGAATGCCTGCCGGGTTGATCACGCAAATGGAGCGCAGCGGCCGGGTGCAATCGGTGATGACCATTACCACCCCGTTAGGCGGCGCGTTGCAAACCCTGGATGTGCGCGAGGGCATGACCGTTGCGACCGGACAAACCCTCGCGCGGGTCAACGGCCTGGGCACCGTATGGCTGCAAGTCGCGGTGCCGGAAGCCCAGGGCGCCGCGTTGGCCGTTGGGCAAACCGTCGAGAGCCGTTTTGTCGGGCTGCCAGGCCAGGTATTCAAAGGCACTGTCGCCGCAATCCTGCCCGCTACCGCCATGGATAGCCGCACCGTGCAGGTGCGAGTCGAACTGCCCAACCCTGACGGCGCGTTGCGTCCCGGCATGACTGCCCAAGTACGTTTGGCCCAATCGACTGGGCAATCGGTGCTGTTGCTGCCGAGCGAGGCGTTGATTCGTACCGGCAAACGCGTGCTGGTGATGGTGGCTGAAGAGGGCGGACGTTATCGACCGGCGGAAGTCCAGGTCGGCGCGGAGAACCAGGACCAGACCGTCATTGTTTCAGGCCTGCAGGAAGGCCAGCAGGTAGTCGCCTCGGGTCAATTCCTGCTGGACTCTGAAGCAAGTTTGAAGGGAATTACCACTCAGGCGTCCGACGGTTTTTCAAGTGAAGACTCCATGGGCGGCATGAGCATGCAACCGGGAGCTCGGCCATGATCGCCCTGTTGATTCGCTGGTCGGTGGCCAACCGCTTTTTGGTGTTGTTGGCGACTTTGTTCGTGACCGCCTGGGGCCTGTGGTCGATCCAGAACACCCCGGTGGACGCCTTGCCGGACCTGTCGGATGTGCAGGTGATCATCCGCACGCCATACCCGGGCCAGGCGCCGCAGATTGTCGAGAACCAGGTCACTTACCCGATGACCACCACGATGCTCTCCGTGCCGGGAGCGAAGACCGTGCGCGGCTTTTCGTTCTTCGGCGACAGCTATGTCTATGTGTTGTTTGATGAAGGCACCGACCTGTATTGGGCACGTTCGCGGGTGCTGGAATACCTGAGCCAGTTGCAGGCACGCTTGCCGGCATCTGCCAAGCCGGCGCTGGGCCCGGATGCCACCGGTGTAGGCTGGATCTACCAGTACGCGCTGGTGGACCGCACCGGCAAACACGACCTGGCGCAACTGCGCTCGCTGCAGGACTGGTTCCTCAAGTTCGAACTCAAGACCCTGCCCAACGTCGCCGAGGTGGCGACCATCGGCGGTCAGGTCAAGCAGTACCAGGTGCAGATCGACCCGCTGGCCCTGGCCAGTCGCGGCATTACCCAGGCGCAAGTGGTGGAAGCCATCGGCAAGGCCAACCAGGAAACCGGCGGCTCGGTGCTGAACATGGGTGAGTCGGAATACATGGTGCGTGCGTCCGGCTACCTGAAAACCCTGGAGGACTTTCGCGGCATTCCCCTGCGGCTCGACACCCACAACGTGCCGGTGACCCTCGGCGATGTAGCGACAATTCAACTGGGCCCGGACATGCGCCGGGGCATCAGCGAGCTGGATGGAGAAGGCGAGGCGGTAGGCGGCGTGGTGATCCTGCGCAGCGGCAAGAACGCCCGCGAGGCCATCGCGGCGGTCAAGACCAAGCTGGAGCAACTGAAAACCAGCCTGCCCCCCGGTGTGGAAATCGTCACCACCTACGATCGCAGCAAACTCATCGATCGCGCCGTGGACAACCTCAGCCACAAGCTGCTCGAAGAGTTTCTGGTGGTGGCGCTGGTGTGCGGGATCTTCCTGTGGCACCTGCGCTCGTCCCTGGTGGCGATCATCTCGTTGCCGGTGGGGGTGTTGATTGCCTTTATCGTCATGCGTTTCCAGGGCATCAACGCCAACATCATGTCCCTGGGCGGGATTGCGATTGCCATCGGCGCGATGGTCGATGGCGCGGTGGTGATGATCGAGAACGCCCACAAGAAAATCGAGGCCTGGCACCACGCGCATCCGAACCAGGCATTGAAGGGTGAAGAACACTGGAGGGTCATCACCGATGCGGCGGTGGAGGTGGGGCCGGCGCTGTTTTTCTGCCTGCTGATCATCACCTTGTCGTTTATCCCGGTGTTCACCCTGCAAGCCCAGGAAGGCCGCTTGTTCGGGCCGCTGGCCTACACCAAGACCTACGCCATGGCCGCTGCGGCGGGGTTGTCGGTGACCTTGATCCCGGTGCTGATGGGCTACTGGATTCGCGGGCGTATTCCGGATGAGCAACGCAACCCGCTGAACCGCGGCCTGATCAAGCTCTATCAACCGGCCCTCGAAGCGGTGCTGCGCTGGCCGCGCATGACCTTGCTCGTGGCGCTGCTGATGGTCGCCAGTGCACTGTGGCCGGTGTCGCATCTGGGCGGTGAATTCTTGCCGCCGCTGGATGAAGGCGACTTGCTGTACATGCCTTCGGCGCTGCCGGGGTTGTCGACGCAAACCGCAGGCGCGTTGCTGCAGCGCACCGACCGCTTGATCAAGAGCGTGCCGGAAGTCGCCCATGTGTTCGGCAAGGCCGGCCGTGCAGAAACGGCCACTGACCCGGCACCGCTGGAAATGTTCGAAACCACCATCGAGTTCAAGCCACGAGATCAATGGCGCCCCGGCATGACCCCGGAAAAACTGGTGAAGGAACTCGACCGGGTGGTGCAGGTGCCGGGGCTGACCAACATCTGGATTCCGCCGATCCGCAACCGCATCGACATGCTCGCCACCGGGGTAAAAAGCCCGATCGGCGTCAAGGTCGCGGGCACCGGCCTGATGGAAATCGACGCGGTGACCCAGGCCGTGGAAAAGGTCGCCAAGCAGGTGCCTGGCGTCAGTTCGGCACTGGCGGAACGCCTGACGGGCGGGCGCTACATTGACGTGGATATCGACCGCCCGGCCGCCGCGCGTTATGGCCTGAACATCTCCGATGTACAGTCCATCGTCTCCGGGGCCATTGGCGGTGAAAACATCGGCGAGACGGTCGAAGGGCTGGCGCGTTTCCCCATCAACCTGCGCTACCCGAAGGAGTGGCGCGATTCGGTGAGTGCCTTGAGCAACCTGCCGATCTATACGCCGTCGGGCAGCCAGATCACCTTGGGCACCGTGGCCAACATCAAGGTTACCGAAGGCCCGCCGATGCTCAAAAGCGAAAACGCCCGACCTTCCGGCTGGGTGTACATCGACGTGCGCGACCGTGATTTGGCGTCGGTGGTGAAGGATTTGCGCGAGGCGATCAACCAGCAGGTGCAGTTGCAACCGGGCATGAGTCTCAGCTACTCGGGGCAGTTCGAGTTCCTGGAGCGGGCCAATGAACGCCTGAAGCTGGTAGTGCCAGCGACCTTGCTGATCATCTTCGTGCTGCTGTACCTGACGTTCCGGCGGGTGGATGAGGCGCTGCTGATCCTCGCCACGTTGCCGTTCGCACTGACGGGTGGGGTGTGGTTGCTGTACTGGCTGGGCTTCAACCTGTCGGTGGCTACGGGTGTTGGATTTATCGCGTTGGCGGGGGTGTCGGCGGAGTTCGGCGTGATCATGCTGCTGTATTTGAAAAACGCCTGGGCCGAACGCCAGGGAGGAGGGGACCAGGCCTTGCTGGAAGCCATCACCGAAGGTGCCGTATTACGCGTGCGGCCCAAGGCGATGACCGTGGCCGTGATCATCGCCGGCTTGCTGCCGATCCTGTTGGGCGGCGGCACCGGCAGCGAAGTCATGAGCCGAATTGCCGCGCCCATGATTGGCGGCATGCTCACAGCACCCTTGCTCTCCCTCTTCGTCATCCCGGCGGCCTACCGCCTCATGCGCAAAACTCAAAGCTGACAAAAATCAAATGTGGGAGCTGGCTTCTGTGGGAGCTGGCTTGCCTGCGATAGCGGTGTATCAGTCACCGAATATGCTGACTGACACACCGCTATCGCGGGCAAGCCCGGCTCCCACATTTGACCTCCTCTATCCTTCAAACCTCATTCAGCTTGACCCACCGCTCTTCCCGAGCCGCCACCCGAATCGCCGTCGCCAACCGCTCAACCTCCCAAGCCGCCGCAAAATCCGTCCCGTCGCTGCCCTTGCCAGCCAACGCCATCATCAACTCATGCACCTCCAGCGTCTTCAACTCGTTGTACCCCAACTGATGCCCCGGTGCCGGGCTGAACGCCGCATACCCGGGCAGCGAAGGCCCCGCCAGCAGCCGCTGAAACCCCTCCTGCCCAACCCGAAACAGCTGCAATTCATTCAACCGCTCCTGATCAAACAACAACGTGCCCCGGGTGCCACTGATCTCAAAGCTCAGGTGATTCTTATACCCATGCTTCAGCCAACTGCTGCTCACCGTCCCCCGCGCACCATTGGCAAATCGCAGCAACGCATGCACCTGATCATCCACCGCAATCTCCCGCAGTGCTTCACTCCCCGCCGTAGCAGGCCGTTGCCCATGCACCGTCTGCGTATCGGCGCACACACTCAGCACATCCCCCACCAAATACCGCGCCATGGACAGCAAGTGACTGCCCAAGTCCGCCAAGGCACCGCCGGCATGCCCCACCTCACAGCGCCACGACCACGGCGACGATGCATCCGCCATGAAATCCTCGCTGAATTCCCCCTGAAAACTGATGATCTCTCCCAACTCACCACTGGCGATCAACTGCCGGGCCAAACCAATCATCGGGTTGTGCTGATAGTTATAACCCACCCGCGTCACCACCCCGGCCTTGCTCGCCGCGTCACGCATGGCGGCCGCCTGCTCCAGGCTCACCGCCAGCGGCTTCTCGCAATACACCGCCTTGCCCGCCGCCAGCGCAGCCATGGCCATCGGGAAGTGCAAATGGTTAGGGGTCGTGATGGCGACGACATCGACCTTGGGATTGTCGATCAACTGCTGCCAGTCGCCATGGGCCTGGGCAAACCCCCAGTCCGCGGCGCAGCGTGTCGCGCGTTCGGTATCGGCATCGGCCAGGGCGGCCAGTGTGAGCTTCACCGGCAGTTCAAACACCGCCCGAGCGTTATTGAATGCCAGAGCGTGGGCACGCCCCATAAAGCCTGTGCCAATCAGGCCGATTCCGAGTTCGCGCATAGCCGGGTTCCTTCGAATTATTGTTTTGAGAGGGCTATTTATGGAATAAATATTCCCAAAACTCAACACGTAGAATAAAAATTCATTCCAGGGCTCCCCATTCACCCTGTGGCGAGGGAGCCCCCCTCTACGATCACCGCTGCTGATAGCGCTACATTCAGCACTGGCTCAAACCCCCTCCAGTTAACAAAACATAACGTAGCGCCGATTGTCAGACGATTCCAAAGCCCGCTAGGATGGCCCAGCTTGCTCAAGGCGCTCTAGATTGCAGGTTTCAGGGCTCCCCACGGCAAGACGACCTAACAATAATAAATGGGAGAAAGGTCTATGAGTGAGCCTGTCATGGGTGTGGTATTTTTCCGCCCGAAGGCCACGCGCAGGGTCGCATTGCTGGCCACAGCGCTCTCGTTGCTGGGGGTTGTCGCGTTGTCGACACCGGCCCACGCCGCCACTGAAACCACCGCCGCAGCGGTGTTTGCCATTGAATCCCCCAAGGCGGCCAAAAGCCTGATGATCGACGTGGTGCACGCAGGCAAACGCCTGGTCGCGGTCGGTGATCGCGGGCACATCCTCTATTCCGACGACCAGGGCACCACCTGGACTCAGGCCAAAGTCCCCACCCGGCAACTGCTGACCGCCGTATTTTTCGCCGACGACCAACACGGCTGGGCGGTGGGCCATGACGCACAGATCCTCGCCACTACCGATGGCGGCGTGACCTGGACGCAACAATTCCAGGACTTGAAGCGCGAAGCGCCGCTGCTCGACGTCTGGTTCAAGGACGCCAGCAACGGCTTTGCCGTGGGCGCCTACGGTGCACTGATCGAAACCACCGACGGCGGCAAGACCTGGGATGACGTCAGCGACCGCCTCGACAACGAAGACCAATTCCACCTCAACGCCATCGCCCAGGTGAAAGACGCCGGGCTGTTTATCGTCGGCGAGCAGGGCAGCATGTTCCGCTCCCATGACGAGGGGCAAACCTGGGAAAAACTCGAAGGCCCCTACGAGGGCTCGCTGTTCGGCGTGATCGGCACCGCCCAGGCGCAGACCCTGTTGGCCTACGGCCTGCGCGGCAACCTGTTTCGCTCCACGGATTTTGGCAGCACCTGGGAACCGGTGGAGCTGAATGCCACCCGTGGCGCGCTGGAGTTCGGCTTGTCGGGGGCGACCCTGCTGGACGACGGCTCCATCGTGGTAGTGGGCAACGGCGGCAGCGTGGTAGTCAGCCACGACGACGGCCTGACCTTCAGCGTATTCAATCGCCCGGACCGCATTTCGCTGTCGGCGGTCACGGCGGCGGGCAACGGCAACTTGATTCTGGCGGGGCAGGGCGGCGTTCGCGTGGCCAGTCCAACCGGCGCCGAGCCGACAAAACAATAAGAAGGCGGGGACACCATGAGCAGTCATCACAACGACAAGGCCACGTTTCTCGAGCGCCTGATTTTCAATAACCGCCCGGCAGTGATCACGATCTGCCTGCTGGTGAGTATTTTCCTGTTCTGGCAGGCGACGTTGATTCGCCCGTCCACCAGCTTCGAAAAAATGATCCCCCTCAAGCACCCCTTCATCGAGAAGATGATGGAGCACCGCAATGACCTGGCGAACCTGGGCAACACGGTGCGCATCTCGGTGGAAGCCAAGGACGGTGACATCTTCACGAAGGAGTACATGGAGACCCTGCGCCAGATCAACGACGAGGTGTTCTACATCTCCGGCGTCGACCGCTCAGGGCTCAAGTCCCTGTGGAGCCCCAGCGTGCGCTGGACCGAAGTCACTGAGGAAGGTTTTGCCGGCGGTGAGGTGATCCCCCAGAGCTACAACGGCTCGCCGGAAAGCCTCGACCAGTTGCGCAACAACGTGCTCAAGTCCGGGCAGGTCGGGCGGCTGGTGGCCAACGATTTCAAATCGAGCATCGTCGACATCCCGCTGCTGGAGTCCTACCCGGACCCGCAAGACCAGGGCAAGCTGCTGGCGCTGGACTATCGCAAGTTCTCCCATGAACTCGAAGACAAGATCCGCGACAAGTTCGAAGCCCAGAACCCCAACGTCAAGATCCACATCGTCGGGTTTGCCAAGAAGGTCGGCGACCTGATCGACGGTCTGGTGATGGTGGTGATGTTCTTCGGTATCGCCTTCGTCATCACCCTGGTGCTGCTGCTGTGGTTTACCAACTGCCTGCGCAGTACCGTCGCGGTGTTGAGCACCACGCTGGTGGCGGTTATCTGGCAGCTTGGGTTGATGCATGCCCTGGGTTTCGGGCTCGATCCCTACTCGATGCTGGTGCCGTTCCTGATCTTCGCCATCGGTATTTCCCACGGTGTACAGAAGATCAACGGGATCGCCCTGCAATCCAGTGATGCCGACAACGCCCTGACCGCCGCCCGGCGTACGTTCCGCCAGTTGTTCCTGCCGGGAATGATCGCGATCCTTGCCGATGCGGTCGGCTTTATCACCCTGCTGATCATCGACATCGGCGTGATCCGTGAACTGGCCATCGGCGCCTCGGTCGGTGTGGCGGTCATCGTATTCACCAACCTGATCCTGCTGCCGGTGGCGATCTCCTACGTGGGCATCAGCAAACGCGCCATCGAGCGCAGCAAGAAAGATGCACACCGCGAACACCCGTTCTGGCGCCTGCTGTCGAAATTCGCCAGCCCCAAAGTCGCGCCGGTGTCGATTGCGTTGGCACTGGTCGCCTTCGGTGGCGGCCTCTGGTACAGCCAGAACCTGAAGATCGGCGACCTCGACCAGGGCGCACCGGAGCTGCGCCCGGACTCGCGCTACAACAAGGACAACAACTTCATCATCAACAACTACTCCACCAGCTCCGACGTGCTGGTGGTGATGGTCAAGACGCCGCCGGAAGGCTGCTCGCGTTATGAAGCCATGGCGCCCATCGACCAGTTGATGTGGAAGATGCAGAACACCGAGGGCGTGCAGTCGGCCATCTCGCTGGTGACCGTGTCCAAGCAGATGATTAAGGGCATGAACGAGGGCAACCTGAAATGGGAAACCCTGTCCCGTAACCCGGATGTGCTGAACAATTCCATTGCCCGTGCCGATGGCCTGTACAACAACAATTGCTCCCTGGCGCCGGTACTGGTGTTCCTCAACGACCACAAGGCCGAAACCCTCGACCGCGCGGTGCATGCGGTGCAGGACTTCGCCAAGGAGAACAACAAGGACGGCCTGGAATTCATTCTCGCCGCCGGTAACGCCGGGATCGAAGCCGCCACCAACGAGGTGATCAAGGAGTCCGAGCTGACCATCCTGATCCTGGTGTACCTGTGCGTGGCCACCATGTGCATGATCACCTTCCGCTCCTGGGCGGCGACCCTGTGCATCGTGTTGCCGCTGGTGCTGACCTCAGTGCTGGGCAACGCGCTGATGGCGTTCATGGGTATCGGCGTCAAGGTTGCGACCTTGCCGGTGGTGGCCCTGGGCGTGGGGATTGGCGTGGACTACGGCATCTACATCTACAGCCGCCTGGAGAGTTTCCTGCGGGCCGGCCTGCCGTTGCAGGAAGCCTATTACCAGACCCTCAAGTCCACCGGTAAAGCCGTGCTGTTCACCGGCCTGTGCCTGGCCATCGGTGTGGCCACGTGGATCTTCTCGGCGATCAAGTTCCAGGCCGACATGGGCTTGATGCTGACCTTCATGCTGCTGTGGAACATGTTCGGCGCGCTGTGGCTGCTGCCGGCGCTGGCACGCTTCCTGATCAAACCCGAGAAGCTGGCGGGGCAGAAGGGCAATTCGCTGTTCGCTCACTGATCCAACGCTGTTCGTCAAAACGCCGTGGCCTGTGCCACGGCGTTTTGCTTTGCGCGGGCTTAGGCCGATGCAACGATTTGACCTATCATGAGGTCTTTCCCCTTGATGATTGATGGTTATGACTGCCGACACCGCTACCTTGCTCAACGCTTTTGAAGACTGCCAGATGGTCGAAATCGATGGTCTGCACACTTTCGATTTCAGCCTGGATGACCAGAAGTTACTGATCATCTGCATGGACGGTCGTGCCGAGAAGCGCTGGAGTTTCAGCCTGGAGCAAGTCAAGGCGGCGACCTTTGATCAAACACTGCAAAGCTGGACCCTTACCGGTGACTCGGGCGAACACCGCCTGGTCTGCATGAGCGGCGTCACCGGCAACAATAATGACGAGGATGAAGCGGATGATGATGCGTAAATTCTGGCCCCTGCTGATGGCCGGCAGCGTAGGCGCAATGTCGGTCCAGGCCGCGCCGGTGGACACCTATGAGTTACTGGTGGGCAGCTACACCGCCGGCACCAGTGAAGGTATCTACCGCTTGCAGTTCGACAGCCGTACCGGGCAGTTCAACGGCCAGCCGGTGCTCGCTGCCAAGGCGGCCAACCCGTCGTGGCTGACCCTGTCCAAAGACCAGAAGCACCTGTTTGTGGTCAATGAAAACGGCCCAGGCCAAAAAGACCCGGTGGGGCGCGTCAGCAGCTACAGCATCGACCCGAAAAACCATCAACTGACCCTGATCAACCAGGTGCAGAGCCTGGGCAACGAGCCGACCCATTCCAGCCTGGCCAGTGATGGGCGCTACCTGTTCGTGGCCAACTATTCCGTACTGGAAGATCCGGGCGGCAGCCTCGCGGTGTTGCCGGTAGACGCCGAAGGCAAGCTGTCGCCGCCGGTGCAGTTGAGTGGGCATCCGGCCAGCCGGGTCAACCCGGAGCGTCAGGCGTCCAATCACGTGCATTCGGTGGTGTCTTCGCCAGACGGCAAGTACGTGTTTGTCCAGGACCTGGGGGCGGACAAGATCTTTGCCTACCACTACGATCCCAAGGCCAACCATGAATTGCCGCTGACCCCGGCCGATCCTGCGTTTGTGCAATTGCCACCGGGCAGTGGCCCACGGCACTTGCTGTTCACCGCAGACGGCAAGCACGCCTGGCTGACCACTGAGATGAGCGCGCAAGTGGCAGTGTTCGACTACAACGATGGCAAGCTGACCCAGAAGCAACTGGTCGACTTTGCGGACGGCCAGCCGGTGTCCGACAAGGCCGGCGCCGCGCTGCATGCCTCAAGCGACGGCAAGTTCCTCTACGTCAGCAACCGTGGCACCGCCAACCAGATGCTGGTGTTTGCCATCGACCCGGGAACTGCGCAGTTGAAAGAGATCCAGCGCCGCTCGGTGGAAGGTGACCATCCCCGGGAGTTTGCCCTGGACCCCAGCGGCAAGTTTCTGCTGATCGCCAACCAGAAGAGCAACGAGATTGTGGTCGTCGAGCGCGACCCCAAGACCGGTCTTTTGGGCAAAACCGTGCAGAAACTGGCGATTGATGCTCCCAGCGACCTCAAGTTCTTGCCGCGACAATAAGCCACAGGCCCCGCAGTGCGGGGCCTGACTGGTTGTATTAATCGTATTAATAGCGGCTAGTGTTTCAATGAATTTCTAAGGCTAACCCCTCGGGCGTAAGTTTGGTTCCAAGGCCAACACAGGCCACTCAGCCAACCGAACACAAGGGTTACCGACATGAACTTCAATCTCTTCTCGATCATCGCCGCTTCCGCTGTTTCCGCCACCGTTGCATTGCCAGCTGCGGCCAGCGTTGAAATCAGCAGCAAAAAAACCAGCACCAGCGCCTACACCCAGAAGTACCTGCAACAAAGCGCCAACTTCTACGCAGCGCTGGACCACAAAATCCAGAACTGAGCGTTAGTTTTACCAAACGCTGAAGATCAAATGTGGGAGCTGGCTTGCCTGCGATAGCGGTTTATCAGTAACAGATTTGTCGACTGATGCACCGCTATCGCAGGCAAGCCAGCTCCCACATTAATCGTATTGAGTCTCAGGGTTTTGCCATTATGGCGATGAATAACGGCGACTCCAGAAACCGCTGCAACCAAGCCTGCAACCGCGGATAGGGAGCCCGTCCAAACCACTCCCGATCCACATGCGCAAACTGCCGCACAAACGGTGCCAGTGCCACATCCGCCAGGCTCAAGTGCCCGGCCAGCAAATACTCGCGCTCCGCCAGCAACTCTTCCAGCTTCGACAAAAACACCTCACCCTCGGCCCGATAGTGCTCCATCGGCTGCTCCGGATAACGCTCGGCATACTTGTATCGATTCAATTGATGTTTGAAGCCCTGATCGTTCTCGTCAATCAGCGCCTGCGTCGCCTCATCATCCCCAAGCAACCAACCCTCAGGATCGTTCTGCGCCAGGGCCCAGCGCATGATCGCCAGGCTTTCATCGATCACCCGGCCATCCACACTCAGCACCGGCACCGTGCCCTTGGGCGATAACACCAGCATTTCAGCCGGCTTGGCCTTGAGGCTGACCTCGATGATCTGCACCGCCGCCCCCGAATACCGCAAGGCCATCCGCGCCCGCATCGCATACGGGCAGCGGCGGAATGAATACAACACCCCCTCGCTCACTTGACCTCCAGGGTGCTCAAGCCATTGCCTTGGCGCTTGACCTGAATCTGCACCGGAATCCGCTCGTGCATTTCCTGTACATGGGAAATCACCGCCACCTTGCGGCCCTGGGCCTGCAAGCCGTCGAGGGCATCCATCGCCAGTTGCAGCGACTCGGGATCGAGGCTGCCAAAGCCTTCATCGATAAACAGCGACTCAATCTTCAACGTACTCGACGCCATCGACGCCAGGCCCAAGGCCAGGGCCAGCGAGACGAGGAATGTCTCGCCCCCCGACAACGAATGCACCGAGCGCAGTTCGTCGCCCATCTCCGTGTCGAGCACCAGCAGGCCGAGCATGCTGCCGCCGCGTTTGAGGCGGTAGCGGCGCACCAGTTGGCGCAGTTGCACGTTGGCGTGGTGCACCAGCAGATCGAGGTTGTAGGCCTGGGCGATCTTGCGGAAGGTATCGCCAGTGGCCGAACCGATCAGCGCATTCAGGCGTGCCCAGCGCTGCCATTCCTCGTAAGCCTTGGCGATCTCCGCCGCCAAGGCCTGGTTGGCATCCTGGCGGCGCTGGTCGTCGGCCTGTTGGGCGCGCAGTTCGGCGCAGTGTTTTTCGCCAATGACCAGCGCGGCATTGAGTTCGGCCAGGGCGCTGTCCAGTTGCTCGGCTTCAAGGTTGCCATTGTGCAACGCCTGGTGATCCTTGAGCCGCTGTTCGCGTTCTTGCAGCAACACCTTGGCTTGTTCGACGGCTTTTTCGCTGTGTTGCAGTTGCTGGCGTAACTCAACCACCTGCGGCTCATCGAAGGCCACCAAGCGGGCCAGGCCTTCGTCATCGAGTTCCGGGTGCAAGGCACGCCAGTCGCTGAGGCGCGTAGTGAGGGCCGCGTGTTCGGTTTCCAGAGACTGTTGGCGCTCTTGCAGCGACTTGAGGTTGGCTGCTACTTGGATCAACTGGTTGCGGGTGTCCTGCAACTGCTGGTTGGCCTCGGACTCATGCTGGCGCGCCTGGTCGACGGCCTGGTCCAGTTGCTGCTGCCAGTGCTCGGCGCTGGGGGTTTCGCCCAGCAGGCCGGCGAGTTTCTCCTCGGCGGCGTGTTGCAGGGCGCTTTGTTCGGCGAGCTGTTTTTGCAAGGTCTCCAACTGCTGCTGGCGATGTTGCTGGCGGTCCTGTTCTTTCTCGATGGCTTGCTGACGCTGCAGCTGCTCGGCCAATTCTTCCTTTTGGTTATCGAGCTGTTCCAGGCGTTGGCTGACCTGCTGGTCGAGCAGCATGAAGGTCGCCGCCGGCTCGCTGCGCAGGCCGTCGAGGGTCTCGCTCGGCAACAGGCTGGCGAAGGCGTTGAGTTCTTCGTCCAGGCGTTCGCGGTCGTTGGACAGTTCCCGTTGCTGGTCAATCAGTAACTGGCGCGCCTGTTGGCTGGCGTCCTGAGCGGCTTGCAGTTGTTGCTGCATACGCCCGGCGTTTTGTTGCAGGTTGAGCAGGGCGCCTTGGCGTTGTTCATCCTGGGTGAGGCTCTGGCTGAGCTGGCTCAGTTGTTGGGCAAGCCAGGCATCACGCTTGGCCGCGTCTTGGTTGAACAGCGAGGCCGACAGCGGATGGGCTTCAAGAGCGGGCAGCAAAGCCTGCAACTGGCTGGCGAGTTGCTCTTGCTGTTGCAGGAATTCCTTTTGCTGGGCGATCAGGCCGCCGACTTCGCCGCGCAGCTCGGTGAGTTTTTCCTTGAGCACGTCCACGGCTTGCTGCGCGCTGGCTTCTTCGCTTTCGTCGTGGCGGGTCAGGCTTTGCAGCATCGCTTCGGGGTGGTGATACGGGTGCTCGACACTGCCGCACACGGGGCATGGTTGATCATTCTGTAACTGGCCGCGCAATTCCTCGACACTGGCACTGCGGGCCAAACGCTGACGTTCCAGCAGGTGCTTGGTGACGGTCAGGGTCTGTTCGGCGACGGCCAGATCAGCCTTGGCTTGCAGGCCGCTCTGGTTCAACAGTTCACGTTGTTGCTGGGCGAGGGCCTGCTTTTGCGTCAGGGCCTGGCTTTGAGTGTCCAGTTGCTGATGGCTGTCCCACAGCCGCGCCAGGTCTTCAAACGCGCGATGTTGCTTGCGGTTGTCCTGGAGCAGGCTGCCCAGCAACTGGATCTGCTCGGCCACCGCATGGGGTTCGGCGCCGGCTTCGTGGTACAGCAAGTCCAGGGCTGCGCGTTGCTCGGTCCACTTTTCACCAAGGCGGGTGGCGCGCTCTTCCAACTGCGGCAGTTCAGCCTGGCCTTTATTGAGGCGATTGCCGATCAGCATCAGCTGTTGCAAGCGGTCGCGGTAGGCGTTCCATGCATCGCTCAAGGGGGCGAGTGCGGCACTGCGCTCAAGTTCTGCGGCCAGCCGGTGCAGGCGCTCGGCGACGAGTTTTTGCTTGTCGAGCAAGCCGGTCAACGCAGCCTGGCCTTCCACGCAGGCGGCTTCGCCCAACTGTTTTTCTTCGCTGCGCCTGGCCAGTTCACGGGTCAAGTGGGCGAGGGTGGTTTGCTCCTCGAAAGCCTGACGCAGCAGGGGCACCGCATCGGCTTGTTGTTTCAGGGCCTGAGCGAGAGCGATTTGCACCTCAGCCTGCTGCTGTTGCAGTTGGGTCTGGCGGGTGTGCAGCGCGGTTTGTTGCTCAAGGTGCTGCTGGATCTGCGCGGCGAGGGGCTGCAACTGCGTGGTCAGTTCAGCCTGACGCGTGAAGTGATGACGTTGCGGTGCCAGTTGCTCCAGGCGGCTGAGGTCCAGGCGTTGTGGGCCCAGGCTTTCCCAGTGTTGCTGGGCCTGCTGCAGTTGCTCGACCGCGCCTTGTTGGCGCTCCTGCCATTCCCGCAGTTCCTTGAGCCAGGTGTGCTGCAGCTCAAGCTGCTTGAGCTGCGCCTGCTGGGTCTTGAGCTGCTGCTGGGCGGCAGTCAGTTGTTCGTCCAGCTCAGCGCGGGCTTCAGGGGCCAGCGGGGTGACGCCGGTGGCCTGGTCTTGCAGGTGTTTGTGGGCGTCCCGTGCATCCTTGGCCTTGTCGAAGGCGCGGCGACCGAGTTGGGTATAGAGCGCGGTGTCGGTGAGCTTTTCCAGCAGTTCGCTGCGCTCATTGTCGTTGGCTTTGAGGAAGGCGCTGAATTCACTTTGCGCGAGCAATACCGCGCGGGTGAACTGCTCGAAGTTCAGGCCCAGGGCCAGTTCCAGCTGGGTCTTGTATTCGGTTTTCTGGCTGGCCAGCAGTTGCTCGCTGTCCAGGTCGATCAAGCTTTGCCGGCTGGCTTGCAGCTTGCCGCTGGCCTTGTCCCGGGCGCGGTTGGCTTCCCAGCGGGCGCGGTAGCGACGGCCGCTGACGCCGACAAAATCCACTTCGGCATAACCGCCGCCAGTGCCCCGGCGAATCAGGGTGCGTGGGTCACCGATGGAAATATCGGTGTCGGCATCCGGCATTTTTGCCTGGCCGGTATCCCCCAGGCGTGGCACGGCGCCAAACAGCGCCAGGCACAGTGCATCAAGCAAGGTACTTTTACCGGCACCCGTGGGCCCGGTAATCGCGAACAGCCCGGCACTGGCCAAGGGCTCGGCGGTAAAGTCGATTTCAAACGGCCCGGCCAGGGAGGCAAGGTTTTTCAGGCGAATGGCGAGGATCTTCATGGCTGTTCGCCCTCCTGTTGCACTTCCTGGAGCAGCACGGCGAAGTCCTTCAGGGTCTGTTCGTCCACTTCACTGCCGTAACTTTCCTGCCAGGCGCGGCTGAACAATTCCTGGGGCGTGAGCTGGTCGAGTTCGATCAGGCGGTCTTCCTGGCTGTCTTCACGGCCTCCGCTGCCTGCGTATTCAGCGGCGATGCGCACCAGGCGCACGGCCTTGCCTTGCAGGGCGTTTTCCACTTGCTGGCGCAGGTCGGGTTGCGGCTCGTCGAGGCGCACCCGCACTTCCAGCCACGGTTGGCGCTGGGTTTCCGCCAGCAGGTCGATGTCGGGCAGCTCGGCCAGTTGCTTGAGGATGTCGGCCAGGGGGGCGGCTTCCAGACGTTGCAAGTTGACCGAGCGCGGGATCAGGCGGGATTCGACGCTGACCAGGGTTTCGCCGTCCAGTTGCACATCGAGGATCTGGTGCTGGTAGCCGATTTCCGAAAACGACAGTGGAATCGGCGAGCCGCAGTAGCGAATACGCTCCTCGCCATTCACCCGCTGGGGTTTGTGCAAATGGCCGAGGGCCACGTAGCTGACGCTGGCATCAAACAGGCTGGCGGGCAGCGCTTCGGCATTGCCGATGATCAGGCTGCGCTCGGAATCTTCCGACACCGAACCGCCGGCCATGTGCGCATGGCTGATGGCAACCAGTGCCTGGCCCGGTTGGCGCTTGGCGTTGGCAGCGGCGATGAGCCATTCATGAACCTGGCCGATGCCCCGCAGGTAATCGTCCCCCAATTGCGCGCCGGTCACTTCGGCCGGGCGCAGGAAGGGCAGGGCCAGGCACCAGCCGGCGATTTCACCGTCGGCACTGGGCAACGGAATCAGCAGGCGTTCGACATCCAATTGCCCGTCATCCAGCCACAGCACCCGGCCCAGGGCGTGGGTACGCAGGCGGCGCATCAACGGCGCCGGCAGTTCGATGCGCGAGCCGGAGTCGTGGTTGCCGGCGATCATCACGATGGTCAGTGCGGGGTTTTGCTCGTGGGCGCTGATGATGAAGTCATACAGCCGCTCCTGGGCCTTGAGCGGCGGGTTGACCGTGTCGAAAATATCGCCGGCGATCAGCAGCACATCCGGGCGATGCAGGCCCAACTGGCCCAGCAGCCAGTCGAGGAAGCAGGCGTGTTCGAAGTCGCGTTCCTGGCCGTGCAGGTTTTGCCCAAGGTGCCAGTCGGAGGTGTGAAACAGACGCAAGGCGATCTCCGTAAAAAAGAGGGTGACCGCTCAAGACAGGGTGGCGGTACGCATAACCGCCAATTCTACTGTGCTAATGCTTAAACATCCCGCATCAAAAGCCCGAATCTCAGGTCCATTTCCGCCGGGATCGGCAGATACACCGTATGGCCGTCGCCCGGCGCCACCTCGATAGCCTCGCCCTTGGCGTTGTGCAGCGTGGCCAGGTCAAAGTGGAAATTCCCCGTTGGGGTCATCAGTTCCAGGTGATTGCCCACGGCAAACCGGTTCTTCACCTTGACCTCGGCCAGCTCGCCGCGCCGTTCACCGGTGAGCTCGCCGACGAACTGCTGACGTTCAGACACCGAGCTGCCGTTTTGGTAGTTCTGGTATTCAGAATGCACGTGTCGGCGCAGGAAACCTTCGGTGTAGCCGCGCTGGGCCAGGGATTCGAGGTTGGTCATCAAACCCCGGTCAAAGTCGCGCCCGGCCACTGCGTCGTCGATGGCCTGGCGATACACCTGGGTGGTGCGGGCGCAGTAGAAGTGGGATTTGGTGCGACCTTCGATCTTCAGCGAATGCACGCCCATGCGCGTCAGCCGCTCGACGTGCTGCACCGCCCGCAGGTCCTTGGCGTTCATGATGTAGGTGCCGTGCTCGTCTTCGAAGGCGGGCATCTGCTCGTCAGGGCGGTTGGCCTCCTGCAACAGGAACACCTGGTCAGTGGGCGCGCCGAGGCCCAGGGTCGGCTCGGGCACGTACTGCTGAACGATGTCGCCAACGGCGTTTTCCACCGCAGGTGTGGCCTGGTATTTCCAGCGGCAGGCGTTGGTGCAGGTGCCTTGGTTGGCGTCGCGTTTGTTCATGTAGCCCGACAGCAGGCAGCGCCCGGAATAGGCCATGCACAGCGCGCCGTGCACAAACACTTCCAGCTCCATGGCGGGGACGTGCTGGCGGATTTCCTCGATCTCCTCCAGCGACAGCTCCCGGGACAGGATGATCCGGCAGATGCCTTGGGCCTGCCAGAACTCGACGCTGGCCCAGTTCACCGTATTGGCCTGTACCGACAGGTGGATCGGCATGTGCGGGAAGTGCCGGCGTACCAGCATGATCAGGCCCGGGTCGGACATGATCAGCGCGTCCGGGCCCATGGCGATCACCGGGGCGAGGTCCTTGAGGAAGGTTTTCAGCTTGGCGTTGTGGGGCGCGATATTCACCACCACGTAGAACCGCTTGCCCTGGGCCTGGGCTTCCTGGATGCCGAGGGCGAGGTTGGCATGGTCGAACTCGTTATTGCGCACCCGCAGGCTGTAGCGCGGTTGCCCGGCGTAGACGGCATCGGCGCCGTAGGCAAAGGCGTAACGCATGTTTTTCAGGGTGCCGGCGGGGGCGAGCAGTTCGGGGGCGATAACGGGAGGCATGGGTTCGGGTCGCAAAAGGGCGGCAGGGTAGCCGGGGCGAGCACGGGGTTTATTGATCCAGGTCTAATAAGTAGGGCACTCGCGGGATTTGCAGCGGACTAAACATCAAGGCGCACATGAGCGTCTGGTGTTTTAGACATGGATCGGACATGAACCAAACCAACTTGCAATTCAAAACCCTGCTGTTACTGCTCGCCCTGGTGACCATCGCGTTTATCTGGATTTTGCTGCCGTTCTACGGCGCGGTGTTCTGGGCGGTGATCCTGGGGATCATCTTTGCGCCCATGCAACGGCGCTTCCAGCAACGTTTTGGCTGGAACCGCAACTTCACCTCCCTGGCAACCCTGACGGTGTGCCTGGTGATCGCGATTTTGCCGGTGATCATCACCAGTGCCTTGCTGGTGCAGGAGGGCGCGACGCTTTACAAGAACGTCGAGAGCGGCAAGCTCGACGTTGCCGGTTACATCGAGCAGTTCAAGAATTTCCTGCCACCGTATTTCCAGCATCTGCTGGACCGCTTCGGCATGGGTAACCTGGAAGGCCTGCGGGAGAAGATCGTCAAGAGCGCGATGCAGGGCAGCCAGTTTTTTGCGACCCAGGCGTTCAGCTTCGGCCAGGGCACGTTTGATTTCCTGGTGAGCTTTTTCATCATGCTGTACTTGCTGTACTTCCTGCTGCGCGACGGTCCGGAGCTGGTACGCAAGGTGCGCACCGCCGTGCCGCTGGCCGAACCGCAGAAGCGTCGCCTGCAATTGAAGTTCAACCGGGTGGTGCGGGCCACGGTGAAAGGCAACGTGCTGGTGGCGGTCACGCAAGGGGCGTTGGGTGGTTTGATTTTCTGGTTTCTGGACATTCCCAGCGCGTTGCTCTGGGCGGTGTTGATGGCGTTTCTGTCGCTGCTGCCGGCGGTGGGCGCGGGGATTGTGTGGGGGCCGGTGGCGGCGTATTTCCTGCTCAGCGGGTCGACCTGGCAAGGCGTGGTGCTGGCGCTGTTCGGGGTGTTTGTGATCGGGCTGGTGGACAATGTGCTGAGGCCCATCCTGGTGGGCAAGGACACCCGTATGCCGGATTACCTGATCCTTATCTCAACCTTGGGCGGCCTGTCGATCTTTGGCCTGAACGGGTTTGTCATCGGCCCGTTGATTGCTGCGTTGTTCATGTCCAGCTGGGCGCTGTTTGTCGAAACCAAACCGCGGGTTCAATTGCCTTAGGCATGAAAACAATGGGCCATCCTGACCGACAGGGCCTGGGCGGCTGGCAACGAGGTGAGTGGGCCGCTGATGGGTTCGCCATCGCGTACCAGGTACCAGCAGGCGAGCAAACCCAGCTCCCGAAGAGGGGCGGGAACGGCACTGCCGATAACGGACATGATTTGAATAGTGGGCATGATGACCTCCAAGACGCTATGGAGGTGACATTACGGTGTGCAGGCCTTAAGTGAAAATTAACCCGCTCGATAGTCGACATCACTGTTATCGAGCGATCAATCAGTCGACAACCTGGTCGAGCATGTGCACCACTTCCTGTTCACTGAGCAGACCCTTGCGCACCAGGTTTTCCGTCAGCAAGGACAGGAACTTGGCGTTGCGATGGCCTTCCAGGGCCTTGAGTTCGGTCAGTACGCTATAGACCTTGCTTGAGGTGCAGAGGCCGGCGGTGCGATGGGGGTTTTGCGTGGGCATGGTCAATCGTCCTTGTTGTTATTGACTGGACAGTGTTGATAGTGGAGGCCTTTTAAGACACAAACATGACAGCGCAGACCCGGTTCGGGCAAGCGTCAATTGAGATCAATGATGTGGGATTTGGCCACAGCCATTGTCCTTATTACGACCTTGGCGAGATTTATTCAGACCAACAGGCCAAAAAAAGGCCCCGCTTTTAGGGCGGAGCCTGTTCAGGTGTGTCAGTTCATGCTTACCAACCGCGACCATAATAGCCGTGTGGAGGGCCGTAGTAGCCGCGCGGTGGGCCGTAATAGACCGGTGCCGGGCGGTAATAAACCCGTTGCTGCACATACACCGGCGGTGGCGGTGCGTAATAGACCGGCGGCGGAGCGGCATACACCGGCTGCGGCTGGACATACACCGGCTGTTGCACGTAGACCGGTTGCTGCTGGCTGGCAACGATCGAGCCGCCTACCACTGCACCGACAACGGCCCCCAGTGCAAGCGGAGCACCCCAACCACCACCGTGGGCGGAGGCTTGTCCTGCTATAGCGAGTGCGCCGATAAGCAAGGCGATCTTGGGGAGTTTACGAATCATGGTCATTCCTCGGTTAGCCCCAGCGCTCATGGTCTGCAATCAATAGACTCAAGGATTGTCGCGGGGATACTTTTAAGACAGCGTATTTCTAAAAAACAGCACGGCCTATAGGTAAAGGTTGTGTAAGGTCTGTATCGGTTGGCTTACACAAGCGGCCGGGCACAGTGCGTATGATCCACGACAACCCGCCGGCGCGGGTATTCCGTCTATCCGAAACCGCCTCTGGAAGGGCTTCAAGGAGTTACCGATGCAGATGAACCCCAACAAGGACACCCAACTGTGCATGTCACTGTCGGCGCGCCCCGGGAACTTTGGCCTGCGTTTTCATAACCACCTGTACGAGCAGTTGGGGCTGAATTTCTACTACAAGGCCTTCAGCAGCCAGGACCTGCCAGGCGCCGTCGGTGGCATTCGTGCGTTGGGCATTCGTGGGTGTGGCGTGTCGATGCCGTTCAAGGAGGCGTGCATTGCCCTGGTGGACGAGCTGGATGATTCGGCGCGGGCCATTGCGTCGATCAATACCATCGTCAACACCAATGGGCATTTGAAGGCCTACAACACCGACTACATCGCCATCGAGCAACTGCTGCGCAAGCACGAAGTGCCCAAGGACTCGACTTTCGCCCTGCGCGGCAGCGGTGGTATGGCCAAGGCGGTGGCCAGTGCGTTGCGCGATGGCGGTTATGCCAAGGGCGTGATTGTGGCGCGTAATGAAGTGGCGGGCCGGGCACTGGCCCAGAGCCTGGGGTATGAGTGGCAGGCGCAGTTGGGTGCCTTGCGCCCGCAGATGCTGGTCAACGTGACGCCGATTGGCATGACCGGAGGGGCGGAAGCAGATCAGTTGGCGTTTGAGGCTGATGCCATTGATGCGGCCGAGACCGTATTCGATGTGGTGGCGATTCCCTCGGAAACGCCGCTGATCCTGCGCGGCCGCGACCAGGGCAAACGCGTGATCACCGGTTTGGAAGTGATCGCCATCCAGGCCTTGGAGCAGTTTGTGCTGTACACCGGCGTACGGCCGACGGATGCGCAGTTTCAGGCGGCGGTGGCGTTTGCGCGAAGCTGAGCATCGCCGCTGACTGTGTGGCGAGGGAGCTTGCTGTGGATAGGGAGCTTTTGTGGCGAGGGAGCTCCCTCCCTACCAAAGCTCACTCACCACAAACATTACTCTAGCCGCGAAAGGCGCTCTTCCAGCGCCACAATCCGCGCTTCCAGCTCTTCGATACGCTCCAGGGAAACCCCACTTCCCGCACCACGCTCCACCGGGTTCCCACGCGCCGCCAGGATCGCTTCAATATCCGCCGGGTCACCCAAGGCGTGCATGTACCGATCTTCCCGCTGCCCCGACTGACGCGGCACCAACAACGCCAGCCCACGGGCAATCAGGCGTTCCAGTTGATGCACCACTTGCTCGGTGTCTTCAAATTCGTGCATGCGCCCGCTGCGGGTCAGCAGTTCGTTGACCGTCTGCGGCCCCCGCAGGAACAACAGCCCACTGAGAATCACCTGGGCCGGCACCAGTTCCAGGGCCTTGTCCACCCGATGCTCCCAGCGGTCGGCGCGGCTGCCCATCACCAGCCGGGTAAACCCGCGACCTTCCAGGGCCCGCAGGCTCTGGCCGACCTGGCCCTGGCTGAGGTTCATCACCGGTTCGCGGCTGGTTTTCTGGTTGCAGGCGATCACCAGCGCGTTGAGGGTCAACGGGTAGGTTTCAGGGCTGGTGGCCTGTTTTTCGATCAGGCAGCCCAGGATGCGGATTTCCGTGCTGTTCAGGCGCGGCTCTTCGGAAGTGGTGTCGTGCTCGGTGGTCATCGCGCTTTCCCTAATGCAGTGAGCCCACTAGCCTAATCCTGAAAAAATAAAAGACAAGCGGCGCTGGCGGCCGGCATGTCTATAATCGCCGCTGTTTCAAACCCTGCCACAACTGTCGAGACTGTCATGACTATTTCCCTGTACGCCGCTTCCCTCCCGGTCTTCAAGCAAATGCTCAACGCCCTGAGCGATGTGCTGAACAAGGCCGAAGCCCACGCCACCGCCAAGAACATCGACCCGAACGCCTTCCTGCAAGCACGCCTGTACCCGGACATGTTCCCGCTGGTGCGTCAGGTGCAGATCGCTGTCGACTTCGCCAAAGGCGTTTCTGCCCGCCTGGCTGAAATCGAAGTTCCGAAATACGACGATACAGAAGTGACCTTCGCCGACCTGCAAGCGCTGATCGCCAAGGTACTGGCGTTTATCGACACCATCACCCCGGCTCAGGTCGACGGCAAAGAAGGCATCGAAATCATCACCCGCCCTGGCACGCCGAAAGAGAAGCGCTTCAGCGGCCAGTCGTACCTGCTGAGCTACGGCCTGCCGCAGTTCTTCTTCCACGTCACCACCGCTTACGCCTTGCTGCGTCACAACGGTGTGGAAGTGGGCAAGCGCGACTACATGGGCGCGTTCTAAGCCTTAAGTCGTAAAAAGCCCGGGGCAGTTCATTCACGAACCGCCCCGGGCTTTTTTGTGCGCCTAAGGTTTACGCGGTCTGTTCTTCTTTGCCCAGGCACGCAGCAGCGGTGAACAGCACGTCGGTGGACGAGTTCAGCGCGGTTTCCGCCGAGTCCTGCAAGACACCGATGATGAAGCCCACGGCTACCACCTGCATCGCGATTTCGCTGGGAATGCCGAACAGGCTGCATGCCAGAGGAATCAACAGCAGCGAGCCCCCGGCAACCCCCGACGCGCCGCAGGCGCACACTGCAGCGACTACGCTGAGCAATATGGCGGTGGGGATGTCCACGGCAATGCCCAGGGTGTGCACGGCGGCCAGGGTCAGTACGGTGATGGTGATGGCCGCGCCGGCCATATTGATGGTGGCACCGAGGGGGATCGACACCGAGTACGTATCTTCATGCAGGCCCAGGCGCTTGCTCAGCGCCAGGTTGACCGGGATGTTGGCTGCCGAACTGCGAGTGAAGAAGGCGGTGATACCACTTTCCCGCAAGCACATCAGCACCAGCGGGTAAGGGTTGCGGCGCAGTTTCCAGAACACGATGGCCGGGTTGATCACCAGCGCGACGAACAGCATGCAGCCGATCAACACCAGCAGCAGGTGCGCGTAGCCCAGCAGGGCGCCGAAGCCGGACGTGGCGAGGGTCGAGGCCACCAGGCCGAAGATCCCCAGGGGCGCGAAGCGGATCACCATGCGCACGATCAGCGTGACGCCGTTGGACAGGTCTCCCAGCACGGTGCGGGTGGTGTCGCTGGCATGGCGAATGGCGATGCCCATGCCGATGGCCCACGCCAGGATACCGATGAAGTTGGCATTCATCAGCGCGCTGACCGGGTTGTCCACCACGCTGAGCAACAGGCTTTGCAACACGTCACCGATGCCGCCGGGAGGACTGATGGCCACATCGTGAGTGGCCAGTACCAGCGAGGAGGGGAACAGCGTGCTGGCGATCACCGCGACCACGGCGGCAGAAAAGGTGCCCAGCAGGTACAGGAACAGGATCGGCCGGATATGGGTTTCCTGGCCATGCTTGTGGTTGGCAATTGAAGCCATCACCAACACAAACACCAGGATGGGCGCGACGGCCTTGAGCGCCGAGACAAAGACCTTGCCGATAAATCCGGTGGCTTGTGCCACGTCGGGTAACAGCAGGGCCAGCAGGATACCGGCGATCAGGCCGATGACGATTTGGGTGACCAGGCTGATAGACATCAGGCGTTGAAAGAGGGAAGGGGCAGCAGTCATAAAAGGGTTGTCTCTAGTTTTTTTAATAGATGCAGCTAGGCAGCATGAATCTGGCAGGGGCGAAGTCTAACATCTGTAGGAAACGTCTAATCCGGGTGCGGCGTTCCGTCGCCACGCTGCTACACATTCTGTTAACATTGCCCATCCTCTTATTTCCTCTCTATCAGCGGGCCCTCCGGGCTGTCGTTGATGTCGCTGTTTTCTGGAGTTTTTGATGTTGTTTCCGATCCTGCTGCTGTCGGCGGCCGGTTTTACCGTGCTGACCACAGAGTTCATCATTGTGGGCCTGTTGCCTTCCATCGCCCGGGACCTCGACGTGAGCGTGTCCCAGGCCGGGTTGCTGGTGACGTTGTTCGCCTTTACCGTGGCGGCGTTTGGCCCGTTCCTGACCGCGTATTTCGCGCGGTTCGAGCGCAAGCGGCTGTTTATCACGATCCTGATCATGTTCGGCCTGGCCAACACCCTTGCAGCAGTGGCCTCGAATATCTGGGTCATGTCCTTGGCCCGGTTGATCCCGGCGCTGGGATTGCCGGTGTTCTGGGCCCTGGCCAGCGAGACGGCGGTGGACATCGTCGGGCCGGATTTCGCCGGCCGCGCGATTGAAAAAATCGGCTTCGGCATTGTGTGCGCCACGGTTTTCGGCATCCCGGTGGGCACGCTGATTTCCGATATGTTCGGCTGGCGCACTGCCTTCGGCATTCTTGCGGTGGTGGCGTTCGCCAAGGCGTTGCTGCTGTTTATCTACCTGCCGAAGACCCGGGCGAAGAACGACCAGGTCAGCTTGCGCTCCCAGTTCAAGATCTTGCGCAGCCCGCTGATGCAGGGCCATATCCTGCTGTCGATCCTGGTGTTCAGCGGGATGTTCACCGCCTATACCTATCTAGCCGACATCCTCGAACGCCTGGCGGGTTTTGACGGAACCCTGGTGGGCTGGTGCCTGATGGGCTTTGGCGCGGTCGGCCTGATTGGCAACTCCTTGGGCGGGCGCATGGTCGACCGGCATCCGCTGATCGCGTCGATGGTGTTCTGCGGCTTCATGATCGCGGGCATGGTGGCGCTGGTGCCCGCCATTCATTCCACCATCGGATTGGCGGCGGCGATGGCCGTATGGGGCGTGACCCAGGCGGCGCTGTTTCTGGTCAGCCATGTGCGGCTGATGAAGGCCGCACCCCATGCGCCGGCGTTTGCCGCCTCGCTGAACATCGCCGGGGCCAACCTGGGGATTGGCCTGGGGGCGTTGGTGGGCGGTCACGTGATCGACACCCTGGGCCTTGGCAGCCTCGGGTTTGCTGCGGCTGGCTTTATCCTGCTGTCGATCCTGCTGGCGCTGTGGCTGATGACCGCCAAGACCCGCGCCATCTGCGCCTGATTCCTCAGGGCAGGGCCGTAAACAGCTCCCGTCTCGCACCTTCGGTAATCGCCACGATGCCGGGGTGCTTGACCTTGCGCTCTACCGAGATCGCATAAAACGACTCGGTCACCGCATCCGTCTGGCCGATCAGCACCACGCCATATTGGCGTTCCACCTCATCGGCAATCACGCTGGGTGCGATAAAAATCCCGCTGCCGGATTGGCCAAAGGCCTGCATCAACGCACTGTCGTCAAACTCCCCGACAATCCGTGGCTGGATCTGCTGCTCGGCAAACCAGCGCAGCAAACGGCTGCGCACCACCGTCTCCGCGCCCGGAATCAACAGCGGCGCGCCCTGCAGGCACTGTGGGAAATCGCCGTGATGCTGGTCAGCCAATGCCTGGGTCGCGAAAAAACTGATCCCGCATTCCCCCAGCTTCTGGCTGTAGCCCTTGATGTCCAGGTGCGGCGGCATCGGGCTGTCGGAGATCACCAGATCCAAGCGCTGGATCGCCAGGTCCGCCAGCAAGCGCTCGAGTTTGTCTTCACGGCAGGTGATGCGGATCGGCTCGCTCAATTCCATGGTCGGCGCAATCAGCCGGTAGACGATGGACTTGGGCACCACATCCGCCACGCCGACCCGGAACAGGATCTGCTGCTCATTGGGCTGGGTGCGCAACATGGCTTCAAGCTCATTGCCCAGCTGGAACATCTGCTCGGCATAGGGCAGCGCCTGGCGCCCGGCTTCGGTCAGCTCCAGTTGGCGCCCAACCTTCTGAAACAAGGCCACGCCGAAGGTCTGCTCCAGCAGGCTGATCTGCCCGCTGATGGTCTGCGGCGTGAGGTTCAGTTGCTCACAGGCGCGCACGATGCTGCCGGTCTTGGCGACGACCCAGAAGTAGTGCAGTTGTCGGTAATTGAGCATGGCAGTCAACACTTCGTGAAAACCGAAGTATAAACGAAAAAAATACGAATTTTACTGAAGTGTTCGCCTGCATAGAATGCGTCGCTATCGAGGGGCCACTACTTGGACCCGACGGTTCTAACGAGGAACGCATCATGAAACTCAATTCCCTGGGCGCAACGGCGTTACTTGGGCTTTCATTAGTCATGCTCAGTGGCTGTGACCAAGCGGAAAAAAGCGCGCAACAACTGCTGGGTAAAGCCACCGAGTCGGCCAAGCAAGTGATTGACGACACCCACCAGGCCGCCGAACAGGCGTTGAGTGATGCGACCAAGGGCTTGATCGCACCGCCGGAAGGCAAGCAGGACAAGCAGGACAAGCAGGAACAGCAAGACAACAAGCCTGAATCCACCTCCCAAGAAACCTGATACCCGCACATCACACCAGGACTGACCTATGGAATACCTTTTACAACTGGCCGCTAGCCCGACCGCGTGGATCGCACTGGCCACCTTGATCGTCATGGAGATTGTGCTGGGGATCGATAACCTGATCTTTATCTCGATTCTCACCAACAAGTTGCCGTTGCAACACCGGGCCAAGGCCCGTCGCATCGGCATCAGCATGGCATTGATCCTGCGTCTGGGCCTGTTGAGCACCATCGCCTTTATCGTGCAGCTGACCGCGCCGGTCATCGACATCCTGGGGCAGTCGTTCTCCTGGAAAGACATGATCCTGATCGCCGGTGGCCTGTTCCTGGTCTGGAAGGCGACCACCGAGATCCATCACAGCATGGACCCCGAAAAGGAGCACGTGGACACCGGTGCGCCGAGCGTGACCCTGGGCTTCGCTTCGGCCATTGGCCAGATCCTGCTGCTGGACATGGTGTTTTCCATCGACAGCATCATCACCGCCGTGGGCATGACCGAGCACTTGCCGATCATGATCATTGCCGTAGTGGTCTCGGTAATCGTGATGTTGGTGGCGGCTGAGCCGTTGGCCAAGTTCATCAACGATAACCCGACGATTGTGATGTTGGCTTTGGGCTTCCTGATCATGATCGGTATGACGCTGATCGCCGAAGGTTTCGGCGCCCATGTTCCAAAAGGCTATGTGTATGCGGCCATGGCGTTCTCGGCGGCTATCGAGTGCCTGAACATGATGCGACGCAACCGGCATAAACGCCTCGCTGCCAAACAGTAAACGCTGTCAAGAAAGGCCGGCTGCGCTCATCAGAGCCCAGCCGGCCTTTTTGCTGCCTGGTTCCCGCTGAATCGTCCATGTATGTAGGAGTCGTCTGTTAAGATTCTTCGCCTTGACGTTTTGAGGTGCCTTCATGAACGAGCCAATTCGCCTGACCCAATACAGCCACGGTGCTGGTTGCGGTTGCAAGATTTCACCTCAGGTGCTGGAAGTGATACTTGCCGGCAGCGGTGCGCAAAACCTTGACCCCAAGCTGTGGGTAGGCAACGCCTCCCGTGATGACGCTGCTGTATATGCCATCGACGACGAGCGCGGCGTGGTGTCTACCACCGATTTTTTCATGCCGATTGTCGATGATCCCTTCGACTTCGGCCGTATTGCCGCCACCAACGCCATCAGCGATATCTACGCCATGGGCGGCGATCCGTTGATGGCCATCGCGATTCTCGGCTGGCCGGTCAACGTGCTGGCCCCGGAAATTGCCCGGGAAGTGATTCGCGGCGGTCGTTCCGTGTGTGATGCTGCCGGGATTCCCCTGGCCGGTGGCCACTCCATCGACGCCCCCGAGCCGATCTTCGGCCTGGCTGTCACCGGGCTGGTGGAAAAACGCCACATGAAGCGCAATGACACCGCCACCGCCGGTTGTCAGCTGTACCTGACCAAACCCTTGGGCATCGGTATCCTCACCACCGCCGAAAAGAAGGGCAAGCTGCGCGAAGCCGATGTGGGCCTGGCCCGTGACTGGATGTGCACCCTCAACAAGCCCGGCAGCCGTTTTGGCAAGCTGGCCGGTGTGACGGCCATGACCGACGTCACCGGTTTCGGCCTGTTGGGCCATCTGGTGGAAATGGCTGACGGCAGCAATTTGACTGCCCGCATCCAATACGAAAAAGTCCCACGCCTGCCCGGGGTTGAGTACTACCTGGAGCAGGGCTGCGTGCCTGGCGGCACCTTGCGCAACTTCGACAGCTACGCCAGCAAGCTGGGGCGCCTGAACGAACTGCACAAACGCGTGCTGTGCGACCCGCAAACCAGCGGCGGCCTGCTGGTGGCGGTCACGCCCGAGGGCAATGCCGAATTCCTCGCCGTGGCCGCGGAACTGGGCCTGGACCTTGAACCTATCGGCGAACTGGTTGAGCGACAGACCAACGCGGTAGAGGTGTTCTGATGCCCATCGACATCACCGATTACCGCGACATCTTTCTCAACGACCGGCCGATGATGGATACCCGCGCGCCGATCGAGTTCAGCAAGGGCGCGTTTCCCGGGGTGGTCAACCTGCCGTTGATGACCGACGACGAGCGCCAGCGAGTGGGCACCTGTTACAAGCAGCAGGGACAGCAGGCGGCCATTGTCCTCGGTCACGAACTGGTGTCCGGGGCAATCAAGGCCGAACGTATCGAACACTGGGCGCGTTTTGCCCAGGCCAATCCTGATGGCTTGCTGTACTGCTTTCGCGGCGGGATGCGTTCGCAGATTGCCCAGCAATGGTTGAAAACCGAGGCGGGTATCGACTATCCGCGAGTGGGCGGTGGCTACAAGGCCATGCGCACCTTCCTGCTTGACACCGTTGAAAGCGCCACCGCGCAATGCGACTTCGTATTGCTGGGCGGCATGACCGGCACCGGCAAGACCGAAGTGCTCGGCCAGTTGAACAACGCCCTGGACCTGGAAGGCCACGCCAACCATCGCGGTTCCAGCTTCGGCAAGCGCGCCACGGCGCAACCCTCCAACATCGACTTCGAAAACCGCCTGGCGGTGGACCTGCTGAAAAAGCGTGCTGCCGGTATCGAGCAGTTCGTGGTCGAGGATGAGAGCCGCATGATCGGCAGCTGCGCCCTGCCATTACCCTTGCACAAGGGCATGCAGGGCTTTCCGATGGTCTGGCTGGAAGACAGCGTTGAAGGCCGCGTGGAGCGCATCCTGAAGGATTACGTGGTGGACCTTTGCGCTGAGTTTTTCACGGTGTTTGGCGAGACTGGCCAGGAACTGTTCGCCGAACGCCTGACCCAGAGCCTGGGCAATATCCACAAGCGCCTGGGCGGCGAGCGGTTCGCGCGGTTGCACGCGATCATGCAGGGCGCATTGGCAGAGCAAGCCCGCAGCGGCGCGGTGGATTTGCACCGCGGCTGGATCGAAGGGCTGTTGCGTGAGTACTACGACCCGATGTATGCGTTCCAGCGGGAAAGCAAAGGCGCACGCATCGAGTTTGCGGGAGAGCAAGCGGCGGTGGTGGAGTATTTCCGGGACAGGCTCGCTCGGCGTAAGTAATTGATTGAGTTCGCCGGCCTTTCGCGAGCAAGCCCGCTCCCACATTCGACCGCATTTATCCTGTAGGAATGCAGTCAACATGTGGGAGCGGGCTTGCTCGCGAAGAGGCCCTCGAATTCACCCAATCACTACAGGATAAAAGCCCCGATCAGCCCACACACCACCCCCATCAGCATCGTCAGCCCGGCCACGGTCACCAGCACCCGCGCATCGAAGTCCTTACGCAGCATCAGCAGCGATGGCAGGCTCACGCTCGGCAGGGTCATCAGCAAGGCCACGGCCGGGCCGGTGCCCATGCCGAGGGTCATCATGGTCTGCACGATGGGGATTTCGGCGGCGGTCGGAATCACGAACAACGTGCCGACAATCGCCAGCGGCACCAGCCACACCAGGCTGTTGGCCATGGCGCCGTCAACGTGGGGAAACAGCCAGACCCGCGCCGCGCCGAGGATCAGCACCGCCAGGATGTACACCGGGATCGTGCTCCAGAACAGCTGCCACAGGGTGCGCAGCCAGCGGGTCAGGAACGGTTCGGTTTCGGTGAGGCTGGCCTGGGCCACGGCGTCGAGCGCGGCTTCCGGTACCTGCTCCGGCCGCGCGATGCGTTGCGCCACTAGCGAAACACCCACTACCAGCACGATCCCGGCCACCAACCGCAGCGCGGTAAAGCCCCAGCCAAGCACAAAGCCCATGAACACCAGTGTCGCCGGGTTCAGCACCGGGTTGGCAATCCAGAACGCCAACGCCGCGCCCACCGACACCTTCTGCCGACGCATACCGGCCGCCACCGGAGCGGCGCAGCAACTGCACATCATCCCCGGCAGGGCGAACAGCCCGCCACGCAGGGTAGATCCCAGCCCGGCACGGCCAAACAGGCGCAGCAGCCAGTCCCGTGGGATCAGCACCTGCAGTAATGAGCCGAGAATGACCGCCAGCACCGCAGCCTTCCAGATCGCCAGGAAATACACCTGGGCATAGGCCAACGCGGCGGCCAGTGGCGCGCTTTGCTGGTCGTTGAGAATTGAGGCGCCGATGCTGTGGTTGTCCGCCGCGATAAACGCTTTGGCGTAGTAGGGCGACCACTTCACGTAGTAGAGGCCGATGCAAGCCACCAGCAGGAACAGCGCTGGTTTCCACCAGAAGGACCAGCCCCGGGCGGGCTGGGTGGAGGAGAGGTTGGACATTTCGATGATCCGCAGATGAGTCAATAGCGCAGCATCATACGCTGTGGGACCTAAATATCGGCACTCACCTGTGTGGCTTCCGGGCAAGTCTGCTGGCCGTTATCTAGCCCTTGCTTGTAATTGCGGCTCAGCATCGTGGCCTTGCCGTTGTGCCAGGTCAGGGTCAACACATACAAGGTATCGAAATCACTGCCGGACCAATCGTCGGTAATCACGTGTTTTTCACCCACCGCTTCACTCGCCACCTTGTTGATCAGGTCTGGCAGGTAGCCGTGGGACCAGGCGGTATAGATGATGGCGTTGTGGTACTTGTCTTCCACCAGTTCGTCAGCAAGAGCGCTGGTGTCATTGGCCGAAAACTTTATGTTCACCGGCAACCCGAGCTTGATGGCGCTGGGGCTGATGGTCATCAATGGGCGGATGTAGCTGTAGGAGTTGTCTTTCTCACCTTCCTCGACATTGCGGGTCGGGTTGGGCGCGAACACGAAGTTGGCCTTGCCGAATTTTTCCGGCAGGACGGTGGCCAGGTTCATGGCACGGTTCAGTCCCTGGCAATTGAGTTGGCCAAGGCCGCCGGCCGGTTTTTCGCCGTGGCGCAGGAACACCAGGGTTTGCACACCGTCGACTTGCTGGGCGCGGCTGATCCGGGATTCCAGGGTAAGGCCGACTGCGGTGCTCACCAGTAATACCGGCAGCAGGATGTAGGAGTAGCGTTTGAAGCGTTTCGCAAGGCACAGAGGCTTGATGGTCATGAAAGTTCTAAGTCTCGGTGCAGGGATTCAGGGCAAGCAAGCCCAGCCATCGGGCGCTCTCTAAGAGTCTCCCCAGGCAGTTTGGTTCGTTTCGTGGGGGAGATGGGGCGGCATCCTTGCCGTGTGCAGGAGATTAACCAGTAGATGTTGCTGAATTAAGACGGATGCACGAGAGACGCCGAACCACTACTCTCCTACTTTTACCAGGAGTCGCGCGATGAACTCACTTTCAGACTTCCCCATCACCGCCAAATGGCCAGCCCGGCATCCCGAGCGCCTGCAGCTCTACTCTTTGCCGACGCCCAACGGGGTGAAGGTGTCGATCATGCTGGAGGAACTCGGGCTGCCTTACGAGGCGCACAAGGTCAGCTTCGAGACCCAGGACCAGCTCTCCGCCGAATTCCTGTCGCTGAACCCCAACAACAAGATTCCGGCGATCATCGACCCCCATGGCCCCGGCGGACAGGCGCTTGGGTTGTTCGAGTCGGGCGCGATCCTCATTTACCTTGCCGAGAAGAGCGGCGAATTGCTGCCCGAAGACCCGGCAATGCGTTACGAGACGATCCAGTGGCTCATGTTCCAGATGGCCGGTATCGGGCCGATGTTCGGCCAGGTGGGGTTCTTCAACAAATTCGCCGGCGCGGCCTATGAGGATAAACGCCCGCGTGACCGCTATGTCGCCGAGTCTCGCCGCCTGCTGGAGGTGCTGGAAAAACGCTTGCTGGGCCGCACCTGGATCATGGGTGACGAGTACAGCATCGCCGACATCGCCACCTTCCCGTGGGTGCGCAACCTGATTGGCTTCTACGAGTCCGGCGACCTGGTGGGCATTACCGACTTCCCGAACGTACTGCGGGCCCTGGACGGGTTCGTCGCCCGGCCAGCGGTGATCCGTGGCTTGAACATCCCAGCATAAGGACCGGCATGGCCTCTTTCGATTTCAAACAACTGGACGTTTTCAGCGGCGTGGCCCTCAAGGGCAACCCGCTGGCCGTGGTGCTGGGCGCCGACAGCCTGAGCGACCAGCAAATGGCGGATTTCGCCAACTGGACCAACCTCAGTGAAACCACATTCTTGCTCAAGCCCCGTGATCCACGGGCAGACTACCGAGTAAGAATTTTTACCACCCTGCAGGAATTGCCATTTGCCGGCCATCCGACCCTCGGCAGTTGCCATGCCTGGCTGCAGGCCGGTGGCCAACCCGCTGGCGAGGAGATCATCCAGGAGTGTGAAATCGGCCTGGTGCGCATCCGTCGCCAGGGAGGTGAACTGGCATTTATCGCGCCACCGCTGCTGCGCGCCGGCCCGCTGGAGAGTGAGTTGATTGAGCGCGTGCGGCGGGGGTTGGGCCTTGAACCCGGGGCGATTTTGCGTAGCCAGTGGGTGGATAACGGTGCGGGTTGGCTGGCGGTCATGCTGGAGGACCGGGAACAGGTACTGGCGCTGCGTCCGGATTACTCGCAGTTGCAAGGGCTGGCCGTGGGCGTGATCGCCCCGTGGCGCCCCGGGCGGGACGGTGACGAGGCGCAATTTGAAGTGCGGGCCTTTATTGCCGGCGATGGAGCCCCGGAAGACCCGGCCACCGGCAGCCTGAACGCCGGTGTTGCCCAGTGGCTGCTGGGGGAAGGCCTGGCGCCCAGCCGCTATGTGGTCAGCCAGGGCACCGCCATGGGCCGCGCCGGGCGCATCCGCGTCGAACAGCATGGCGAGGAAATCTGGGTCGGCGGTGCGGTTGCCGTTTGCATTGACGGACGTCTACAGCTCTAGATCAATGCAATTGTTACCGGGTCTGCAATAAACTGTTCTGCACTTGGCGTTTGTGCTCTGCGGTGCACGAGGCATAAGCTTTCGCCCCTATGTTTTTTCGGCCTGCCTTTTTCAGGAGCATCAATGTCCAGCCAGTTCCCCGAAGCCCGTCCACGCCGCCTGCGCCGCTCTGCGGAGTTGCGTGGCCTGTTCCAGGAAACCGAATTCACCCTCAATGACTTGGTGCTGCCGATCTTCGTTGAAGAAGAAATCGACGACTTCGTGCCGATCACCAGCATGCCCGGGGTGCAGCGCATTCCCGAGTCGAAGCTGGCCGGCGAGATCGAGCGCTATGCGAAAGCCGGGATCAAGTCGGTGATGACCTTCGGTGTGTCCCACCACCTGGACGCCTCCGGCAGCGACACCTGGCAAGAACGTGGCCTGGTGTCGCGCATGTCCTCGATCATCAAGGACGCGGTGCCGGAAATGATCGTGATGTCCGACACCTGTTTCTGCGAGTACACCGACCACGGCCATTGCGGCGTGATGCACGGCGCCGAAGTCGATAACGACCGCACCCTGGTCAACCTCGGCAAGCAAGCCGTGGCCGCCGCCCGTGCCGGTGCTGACGTGATCGCGCCGTCTGCCGCGATGGATGGGCAGGTGCAGGCCATTCGCCGGGCCCTGGATGAAGCAGGCTTCAGCCATATCCCGATCATGGCCTATTCCACCAAATTCGCCTCGGCCCTTTACGGCCCGTTCCGCGAAGCCGGCGGCAGCGCGCTCAAGGGCGACCGCAAAAGCTATCAGATGAACCCGATGAACCGCCGCGAAGCGGTGCGTGAGTCGTTGCTGGATGAGCAGGAGGGCGCAGATGCGCTGATGGTCAAACCGGCCGGCGCGTACCTGGACATCATCCGCGACATCCGCGAAGCCTCGCGCTTGCCGGTGGCGGCATACCAGGTCAGCGGCGAGTACGCGATGATCAAGTTCGGTGCCCAGGCGGGCGCGATCGATGAAGCCCGCGTAGTGCGGGAAACCCTGGGGTCGATCAAGCGCGCTGGGGCAGACTTGATCTTCACCTACTTTGCGATGGACCTGGCGCTCGCCGGGATCTAAGTAACCTGTGGCGAGGGAGCAAGTTCCCTCGCCACAAGAAGCCTGTTCGCGGCTGCTTGCACCTTAGCGCTGGGCAAACGCCAGGTTCAGCCCCAACCCCGCAAACGCCGCTGCAAAACTGCGGCGCAGCCAGTTCTGCACGCGTGGCGATTCGATCACCGCGCGGCGGAACACATTGGCCAGCAGGCCATAAATCACAAACACCGCAAACGTCATCGCCATGAACACACTGCTCAGCAACAGCATTTGCAGGGCCGGTGCGCTCGTGCCCGGGGTGACGAATTGCGGCAGGAACGCCAGGAAGAAAATCGTCAGCTTGGGGTTCAGGATATTCAGCAACAGGCCCCGCACCATCAGGCTACGGGCGCTGGAAATCGTCGGTGCGTCGTTCATGGCAAAGGCCGAGCGGTCCCGCCAGGTGGCGTAGGCGAGGTACAGCAAGTAGGCGGCGCCGGCATACTTCAGGGCTTCGAACGCCAGGGCACTGGTGTGCAGCAGGGCGGACAGGCCAAGTACCGAGGCCAACAAGTGCGGGACGATCCCGGCGGTGCAGCCCAGGGCGGCGAACACACTGGCGCGCTTGCCGGCGGTCAGTCCGGTGGACACGGTGAAGATGACGCCGGTGCCGGGAATCAGCACGACGATCAGGCAGGTGATCAGAAAGTTCAGGCTAAGCATGGCATCCAAACTCCTTGTAGGAACGACGGGTGCCTGATCCTTTCACGTCCTGGTTTTTTTGGCGAGAGCAGCAGGTCGGCGAACCCCGGTTAGACTTACCGGTCGATATCTGCCAAGACTGGCCCATCGTCACCCAAGGAAGCCCCATGCATTCATCCCGCCTGATCCTGTGCCTGACCACCTTGCTGGTGCTGGCCGGCTGCTCCAGCCAGCGCACCCAGCAATTGCCCGAGCGCAGCGAAGCCGAGGTAAAGGCGCAGATCGTGCGGCTGATGCCGGCCAGCGTGCCGGATCGTGGCGGCTGGGCCCAGGACATCTACACCGCCTTCAATACGCAGAAAATCTACCCCAGCACGGAAAACATCTGCGCGGTATTGGCCGTGACCGAGCAGGAGTCCACCTATCAGGTTGACCCGCCGGTACCGAACATGGGCAAGATCGCCCAGGACGAAATCCTGCGCCGCGCCGCTAAAGTCCACGTGCCGGCGGTGCTGGTGCGCACGGCGCTGCAACTGCGCTCGCCCACGGGCAAGTCCTACGCCGAGCGCTTGAACGCTGCGCGTACCGAGCGGGATCTGAGTGGGATCTTTGACGACTTCATCAGCGTCGTGCCCTTGGGCAATACCCTGTTTGGCGGCTTCAACCCGGTGCATACCGCAGGCCCGATGCAGGTCAGCATCGACTTCGCACAAAAGCAGGCCCGGGATTATCCCTACACCGTGGATGGCAGCATTCGTCGGGAAGTGTTTACCCGTCGAGGCGGCATGTACTTTGGCATCACCCATTTGCTGGGCTACCCGGTGCATTACGACCAGATGCTGTTCCGCTTCGCCGACTTCAATGCCGGTTGGTACGCCAGCCGCAATGCGGCATTCCAGGCGGCGGTCAGTCGGGTCTCGGGTACCACGCTGGCGCTGGACGGCGACTTGATCAACTACGGCTCTTTCCTGCCAGGCACCACCGAGTTGGCGGTGCGTTCCCTGGGCAAGGCGCTGGACATGCGCAACCCGAGCATCCGCAGCCAGTTGGAGCAGGGTGAGCGCCTGGATTTTGAAGATACCACCCTGTACCAGCGTGTGTTCGCCCTGGCCGACAAGGCCGCCGGCAAACCGGTGCCGCGAGCCATCTTGCCGGGCATCGTGCTGAAAAGCCCGAAGATCACCCGCAACCTCACCACCGCCTGGTTCGCCAAGCGCGTGGACGAGCGTTATCAGCGTTGCATGAAGCGTTAGGGGCGACGCTTGACCAACTTGCGCCACAGCCACACCCACAGCCACAACACCGGGAAGGCCAGGATCACGAACGGCAACACATAGCTGGCGCGCTCCAGGGCGTCGGCGGTGCCGTCCACCAGGTTTTCGCCCAGGTTGCTGAACATGCGGCTCAAGCGTGACTGCTGTTGCAGGCCGTCGGAGGTGCTGAAATTCAGGGTCACGCGGTTGGTGTCCAGGCGACGCTTTTGGCCTGCGGCGGCCTGAGCCAGTTCCTGCAGGTCGTTTTCGATATTCGCCTGCTCCTTGCTCAAGGTGATCAGGTCGCCCACGGTGATGTCCTTGCGCTTGGCCAGTTCATCCAGGCGCTGCTGCTGGGCCAGCAAGCGCTCCTGACGACGCTGCACATCGGCGACCGCATCGGCCAGGTCTTCGGCGGTAGTAATCCGCTGCCCCAGCTTGCCACCTTCGGCCGCCATGGCCACCAGTGGTTCAACGCCGGCGGGTGCAATGCGCAACACCATCTGGCCGCCGTCGCTGTCTTGCTTGATACCGAGAATATTGCACGGGCCGAACCGCGCCGACTCGCAGGCTTCGCGGGTGGCCTGCATGCGCGGTGCGAGCAGGGCGACGGGCAGCGAGAGGCTCAGCTCATGCTCGTAGGCCAGTTGCGCCCCGGCCTTGCCTTGTTCGCCACTGATTACGGTGGCTTCGGAATGGCTTTTGGGTGAGCAGCCGGCCAAGACCAGCAGCATCAGTAGCAGAGAGGTTTTGCCGTCCGGATGGCGCATTGCAGTTCCTTGGGGTGTGCAAAAGTGGCGATTAAACCGGGTCCGGCGGATTAACGCAAAGCATCGTGAAGGATTTGCAGCGCTGATCTTGATAGTCGTCGCCCAAGGGCTGGGGTACACCTCAAGGCTCACTCCAGGGAAGAATTTGCCATGACCGCCCATGTTGTCCCCGAAGGTTTTGTCCCGTTGTCTCGCAGCAGCCCTTTGCTAGACCTGCTGGGCCCGGTGTACTGCCGTGGTGAAGGGGTGCAGCTGGAAATTGGCCTGCGCGCCGACAACCGCCACGCCAACGGACGCGGCACCGTGCACGGTGGCGTGTTGGCCACCCTGGCGGATGTGGGCATGGGCTACGCCATGGCCTTTTCCAGCGAGCCGCCGCTGCCGTTGATCACGGCGAGCATGACTCTGGATTATCTCGGCGCGGTGCAGGTGGGGGAGTGGATCGAGGTGCGCTTGGAACACCACAAGCGTGGGCGGCAGATGGCGTTTGCCACGGTCAGCGTGCAGGTCGGGGAGAAGGTGGTCGTGCGGGCAAATGCGGTGTTTGCGGTGCCCCAGGTGCGGGACTGACCGATAAAGAAAAGGCCCGGTTTTCGTGGAACCGGGCCTTTTCCATGTTGCTCTTTGAAATCAGCTGCGTTCAAGGGCCAGGGCTACACCCTGACCGCCACCGATGCACAGGGTGGCCAGGCCTTTCTTGGCGTCACGCTTGATCATTTCATGCAGCAGGGTCACCAGCACACGGCAGCCTGATGCGCCAATCGGGTGGCCGATGGCAATCGCGCCGCCGTTGACGTTGACCTTCGCCGCGTCCCATTCCAGCTCTTTGCCCACTGCCAGTGACTGCGCGGCGAAGGCTTCGTTGGCTTCGATCAGGTCCAGGTCGCCCAGGTTCCAGCCGGCCTTGTCCAGGCAGCGGCGGGTGGCCGAAACCGGGCCAATGCCCATGATCGCAGGATCGACGCCGGCGTTGGCGTAGCTGGCGATGCGTGCCAGTACCGGCAGGCCCAGGGCCTTGGCTTTGTCTGCGCTCATCAGCAGCACGGCAGCCGCGCCGTCGTTGAGGCTGGAGGCATTGCCGGCGGTGACGGTGCCGTCTTTCTTGAAGGCCGGCTTGAGCTTGGCCAGGGATTCAGCAGTGGTGCCCGCGCGTGGCTGTTCGTCCACGGCGAAGGCCACCGGGTCGCCCTTGCGCTGGGGAATCAGGATCGGCGTGATCTCATCGCTGAAACGCCCGGCTTCAATCGCCGCCGTGGCTTTTTGCTGGGAGGCGGCGGCGAAGGCGTCCTGGGCTTCACGGCTGATACCGTACTTGTCCACCAGGTTCTCGGCGGTGATGCCCATGTGGTAGTCGTTGAACGCATCCCACAGGCCGTCGGTGATCATGCTGTCGATCATTTTCGCATGGCCCATGCGCAGGCCGGTGCGAGCGGCCGGCAATACGTACGGGGCCAGGCTCATGTTCTCCATGCCGCCGGCGATGATCACCTCGGCGTCACCGCAACGGATCGCTTGCGCGCCGAGGTGCAGGGCCTTGAGGCCCGAACCGCAGACCTTGTTCAGGGTCAGGGCCGGTACGGCGTGGGGCAGGCCGGCGAGGATCGAGGCCTGGCGGGCCGGGTTCTGGCCGCTGCCGGCGGTGAGCACCTGGCCAAGGATCACTTCATCCACCAGCGCGGGGTCGATGCCGGTTTGCTCCAGCAGGCGACGGATCACCGCAGCCCCCAGCTCCGGGGCCGGGATGCTTGCCAGCGAACCTTGGAAGCTGCCCACGGCGGTGCGGGTGGCAGCAACAATCACGACGTCTTGCATGGAATCTGTCCTCACTGGAAGTGCATTTCTGGAACATGGTCCGGGACGATCAGTTTACCGGCTGTCTTGCTGACGATCTCTTCAACACTGACGCCAGGTGCGCGTTCCTTGAGGACAAAAGCGCCATTTTCGATTTCCAGGTAGGCCAGGTCTGTCAGCACGCGCTTGATGCAGTTGGCGCCGGTCAGCGGCAGGCTGCAGCGGCTCAACAACTTGGATTCACCGTCCTTGGACGCGTGGGTCATGATCACGATGATGTTCTCGGCACCGGCCACCAGGTCCATCGCGCCGCCCATGCCCTTGACCAGCTTGCCGGGGATCATCCACGAGGCGATGTTGCCCTGTACGTCGACTTCAAAGGCGCCAAGCACGGTCAGGTCGACGTGGCCGCCGCGAATCATCGCGAAGGACTCGGCCGAGGAGAAGATCGACGCGCCAATACGTGCGGTGACGGTCTGTTTGCCGGCATTGATCATGTCGGCATCGATGGTTTCTTCAGTCGGAAACGGACCCATGCCCAGCAGGCCGTTTTCCGACTGCAGCATCACTTCCATGCCCTCGGGGATGTAGTTGGCCACCAGGGTCGGGATGCCGATGCCGAGGTTGACGTAGAAACCGTCCTGCATTTCGCGGGCGACGCGTTGAGCCATTTGTTCGCGGGTAAGAGCCATTGTTTGTCTCCTTATTGTTTGGGCTGGTGGATTATTTGCGGAGGGTGCGCTGTTCGATGCGCTTCTCGAAGGTGCCGCAAATGATCCGGTCGACGTAGATCCCTGGGGTATGGATATGCGCCGGGTCCAGCTCGCCCGGTTCGACGATTTCTTCGACTTCGACCACTGTGATCTTGCCGGCGGTGGCAGCCAGCGGATTGAAGTTCTGAGCGGTGTGGCGGTAGATCACGTTGCCGAAGTGGTCGGCTTTCCAGCCTTTGACGATGGCGAAGTCGCCGGTGATGGATTCTTCCATCAGGTACGGGCGACCGTTGAATTCGCGGGTTTCCTTGCCTTCAGCGACGGGGGTGCCGACGCCGGTGGCGGTGAAGAAGGCCGGGATGCCGGCACCGCCAGCGCGCAGTTTTTCGGCGAGGGTGCCTTGGGGTGTCAGGACCACTTCGATTTCGCCGCTGAGCAGTTGCTTCTCGAACAGCGCGTTTTCACCGACATAGGACGCGAAGACCTTACTGATTTGCTTGCCTTCCAGCAGCAGGCCCAGGCCAAAGCCGTCAACGCCGCAGTTGTTGGAAACCACGGTCAGGTTGCGGGTGCCTTTGCGTTTGATTTCGGCGATGAGGTTTTCCGGGATGCCGCACAGGCCAAAACCACCCGCCAGCACCGTCATGCCATCTTCCAGGCCTGCCAGCGCCTCTTCATAGGACGCTACGCGTTTATCAAAACCTGCCATATGCACCTCTTTTATTGTTTGTGGGCCAGCCATATGAACCGAGTGTTGCGCTGACGGATTGATTTGTTAAGTTGTTTTTTAAGGTTGATTGATTTAAAAAACAGCATAGTCGTCAGCCATCGGGAGAAGCTTCATGACAGTTAAACAGATGCGCGCCTTTCTTGCCGTGGCCCAGACCCTCAGCTTTGCGGCGGCCTGTGAGCGTTTGCATCTTTCCCAGTCGGCCTTGAGCCTGACCATCAAAGGTCTGGAGGAAGGCCTGGGCGGACGCTTGTTCAGCCGCAATACCCGAAATGTCGCGCTGACCCCCGAAGGTGAATCCCTGCTGCCCCTGGCCCGGCGCCTGATCGCCGATTGGGACAATGCCGAGGATGAGTTGCGCCAGCGTTTCACCTTGCAGCGCGGGCGGGTGACGGTGGCAGCGATGCCGTCGTTTGCCGGGAACCTGCTGCCGCCGATCCTGAAGATTTTTCGGGCGCGCTATCCCCAGGTCAACGTGACGGTGAATGACGTGATCAACGAGCAGGTGCTGGAAATGGTCCGCGATCGCCAGGTGGAACTGGGCGTGGCGTTTGAGCCTACGGAAAGCTCGTCGCTGGTGTTTACCCCGTTGTATGTGGATCGCTTTGTCGCGGTAGTGCCCGGTGACTCGGCGTTGGCGCGCCGGTCCGATATCGACTGGCACACCCTGCTGGAACAACCCTTCATCACCTTGCAGCGACCGTCCACGGTGCGGGTGATGCTGGAAGAACATCTGAAGGTGCTGGACATGAAGCTGCCGGTGGCCCTGGAGAGCCATCAACTGGCGACAGTGGGCAAGATGGTTGCCAGTGGCTTGGGCGTCAGCGCGGTGCCGGCGTTGTGTGCGCGCCAGATGCAGGAAGCGGGTGCCCACTGCATCACCTTGAGCGATCCGGTGATTGAACGGCCGATTGGTGTATTGACCAAGCCGGGGCACGAACTTTCGGCAGCGGCCCAAGCCATGTT
This sequence comes from Pseudomonas sp. Xaverov 83, assembly GCF_019352905.1. NCBI lineage: Bacteria > Pseudomonadati > Pseudomonadota > Gammaproteobacteria > Pseudomonadales > Pseudomonadaceae > Pseudomonas > Pseudomonas sp. Xaverov 83. Next base: position 144,409 of record NZ_JAAAFU010000049.1, read on the forward strand.
TGATATTTTTTGCGATGAAGCGGGGAAGGGGCGTTTTCCGGCGTTGTTGCAATAACCGTCGGCAATAAAAAAGCCTGCTCGTTTAAGCGAGCAGGCTTAAGTAATCAGTGCGTAGTTATCAGCAGTATCTGTCGATCACTTTAACGTGCGAATGGCCTTTAAGGTTCTGCCACTCGGTATTAAGTGTATGAAAGACCTGCTCGATAAAGTTGCGATCAGCGGCGGCTTTCTTGCCGACATAACCCTGGCCGCGGCGGTACATCTTCAGGCGCGCTGCCAGTTCACGGTTATTCCTGTCGAACTCTTCTTCCACGGTATGGGGCGCCAGGCAGTCAATATGGACCTGGCCCGATTTACCAATCCAGAGGATATGGTCGTCGAGCGTGTCTTTCTGCGCTGCGAACATCTCAGCCAATTCTTCGATAGTTGGTTGGTTGTTCAGATTCATGTGTAAGCCCCTTGACCAGTTGGCGATCTTTAGTTGATCCATTAAAACTACTAAGTTGTCTCCGGCTCAGAAAACCGGGCGTCAGCGACTGTCTGCCGAATACGGGCAGGGTCTTGAACCGATGCATGTAGTCTTGCTGATGAACTGCTACGCAATGGTTTCATAACGAAGACAAGCAGCGTTTGAGCTCCTTGTACCGATCCTTTCGGGCCGGTCAGCTTCATCAATCTGCCTTGTGGGCAGTGCACATCCGGAAAAAACAGCTCGGCGGTCAGACGAGCTTGTTCAAAACACGTGTTACCAACGCTCCCGATCCGGGAGACGCTTGAATCATGCAATTACAAAATGGTTACGTCAACGATTATGTAGTGATTATTTTTGAGCACTACATAAATCCCCGTGGGACGGGGATGAGAGCGGAAAGCGTGACTTGAGCGTCATTTTTTGTGCGGGTGGGTCTAGGGTTTGGCAACGCTTTTGTGGCGAGGGAGCAAGCTCCCTCGCCACAGAAAAGCAGGATTTGGCTATCCCAGACGTTCTGCCAGCAATGGCAACAAACGTTCGCAGGAGGCCTCGATTTTGAGTTGCAGCAGCTCATCGCCCCGTGTCTTGCCCAGATTGATGGCAATCACAGGCTTGCCCTGCTCAACCATCGCCTTGCACAAGCGAAACGCTGAATACGCCATCAACGATGAGCCCACCACCAGCAAGCCTTCCGCTTCGTCCACGGCCGCCATCGCCTTGGCGGCCGTGCCCTGGGCGACGTTCTCGCCGAAAAACACCACATCCGGCTTCAGCCGTTGCCCGCCGCAATGGGGGCAGCGGGGCACCTGGAAGCGTCCTTCAAAGGCCGGGTCCAGCAGGGTGTCACCGTCTGGTGCCTGAACCGCGTCCACACCCGCCAGGTACGGATTCTCCGCTTCCATCTGGCGCTGGATCAGGTCCCGTTCGCTGGTCTGCTGGCAATCCAGGCACAGCACCCGGTGCAGGCTGCCGTGGAGTTCGATCACATCATGGCTGCCGGCCTGGTCGTGCAGGGTGTCGACGTTCTGGGTGATCAGCCCGGTAATGCGCTGGCGCTGCTGCAAGGTGGCCAACGCGATATGCGCCGCGTTCGGCTGTGCGACACACACCCTCGGCCAGCCGAGCATCGCCCTGGCCCAGTAGCGGCGGCGTGCCTCCGGGGTTGCGAGGAACTCCTGGTACATCATCGGCGCCTTGCCCCGGCGCACGCCTTCGCTGTCGCGATAATCGGGAATCCCCGAAGAGGTGCTGATACCCGCACCGGTCAGCACCAGGAAGCGCCGTTCGGCCATGGCCCGGTGCAGGCTGTCGAGCTGGTTATCGACTTGATGTTGCAGGGTATCGAGCATGGGGTCCCCAATGATTATTCGCCGCGAATGTACTGCTCCAGCTGTTTGATCAAGTCGGCCTGTTCGGCAATCGCTTCCTTGACCAGGTCGCCGATGGATAGCAGACCAAGGAGCTCGCCGTTCTCTACCACAGGCAGGTGGCGCAGATGTCGGTCGGTCATGATAGTCATGCAGGTCTCGACAGTCTGGTGAGTGTCGACGGTGATCACCGGTGAATTCATGATCTCGTGGGCTTTGGTCGTCACCGAAGACAATCCATGGAGGATGACCTTACGGGCATAGTCTCGTTCACTGATGATGCCCACCACCTTTCCGTCCTGGAGCACTGGCAAGGCCCCGACGTTTTTCGACGCCATCACGATCAAGGCCTCAAATACCGTATGGTCGTGGGGGATAGTGTGGACTTGCTGGTTTTGCTGGTCTTTGGACTTCAGCACTTGGGCAACGGTTTTCATGGAGGCCACTCCGGTGTTGTTATTGTTGGGAGGTTAGCAGGCCCTACAGAATCCTGGATGGCCCGCGGCAGGGCAAGGTCCAAAGCGGCATACATCCCGTCGAAAAACGTCATTGTCGCGACTTTTTAGTGCCTCTCAGCCTTTGTTTGCCGGTTTCGCCGCCCGCTTCGGGCTGGTGGCTGTCTTGCGCTTGGCCGGTTTGCGTTTGTTTTTCCACGGCGTAGCGCCACGTCCTGCCGGGCTGGCCGGGCCGCTGATGGTCAGGCGCATGCCGGTGCAGCGGGTGACTTGCTTGCTCATCCACGCCGCCTGCTTGGCCACGAACTCCTCCAGGCTCATCTCACCGCTCTGCACCATGTCCAACGCCTGTTCCCAGATGGCCGTGGTGCCGGGGTCGGCGATTGCCCGTGGCACCGCATCGATCAGGCTGAACGCGGCAGGCGTTGCCGACAGCGCCTTGCCGTTTTTCACCAGGTAACCGCGATCCAGCAGGCCCTGGATAATCCCGGCGCGGGTGGCTTCGGTGCCGATCCCGGTGGTGTCCTTGAGCTTTTGCTTGAGCAGCGGATCTTCCACCAGCTTGGCGACGTTCTTCATCGCCTTGATCAGGTCGCCTTCGGTGAAGGGCTTGGGCGGCTGGGTCCACAGGTCCTTGAGGTTGACCTTGGCCACGGTGTAGTCCTGGCCTTGAACCAGTTTCGGCAAGGACTGCGGCGCAGGTGCTTCACGGCCCTTGGCCGGCGCCAATGCTTCCGGCAATGCGCGTTTCCAGCCAGGTTCCACGATGACTTTGCCAACTGCCCGCAAGGCTTCACCGGCGCAGTCGAAATCGGCCTGGGTGCGGTCGTATTCATGGTTGGGAAGGAACTGCGCGAGGTAGCGGGCGCGAATCAGGGTGTACACAGCGCGATGCTTGCCGGTCAGTTGCCCGACATCCTTGCCGGCGCCGGTGGGAATGATGCCGTGGTGCGCACTGACCTTGGCGTCGTTCCAGGCCCGTGAGCGACGTTGTGGGTCCATGTGCGGCATCAACGCGTTCACTGCCGGATCGGCCCGGCCCAGCGCCGCGAGAATTTTCAACGCGTCGCCGTGCTGGCTAAGGGGCAGGTAGCCGCAATCGCTGCGCGGGTAAGTAATCACTTTGTGGGTTTCGTAGAGCGACTGCGCAACATCCAGGGTTTCCTGAGCGCCGAGGCCGAGTTTTTTCGAGCAGATTTCCTGCAAGGTGCCGAGGTCGAAGGGCAGGGGCGCCACGTCGCGCATCCGCTCGGTACGCAGTTTGACCAGTCGCGCACTGGCGGCGTTGCTCATGGCGTTGGCCGCGTCCCGGGCAAGCTCCGGATTGAGGCAACGGCCCTGATCATCACAGGCGTCTTCGGTCGCGCGCCATTGCGCAGTGAAGGTGATGTTGTCATGGAGCAGGTCCACATCGATGGCCCAATAGGCGACGGGTACAAAGTCGGCAATGCTGCGGTCCCGGTCTACTACCAACCGCAGGGTCGGGGTTTGCACACGCCCAACCGGCAACACGCCCTGATAACCGGACTGTTGGCCCAGCAGGGTAAACAGGCGGCTCATGTTCATCCCGATCAGCCAGTCGGCGCGGGAGCGGCCAAGGGCCGAATGGTAGAGGCTGAAGGTTTCTGCACCGGGCTTCAACGAGGCCAGGGCCTTGCGGATGGATGCGTCGTCGAGGGCCGAGAGCCACAGTCGCTGGATGGGGCCGCGATAACGGCAGTGCTCCACCAGTTCCCGGGCGATCATCTCGCCTTCGCGGTCGGCATCGGTGGCGATCACCAATTCCTGGGCTTCCCCCAGCAGACGCTTGACCGCCTTGAACTGGCTGGCGGTCTTGGGCTTGACCAGCATCTTCCATTTCTCGGGGATGATCGGCAGGTCGGCCAGCACCCAGCGCTTGTACTTGGCGTCGTAGCTGTCGGGCGGGGCGGTTTCCAGCAGGTGGCCGATGCACCAGGTCACCGTCACGCCTGAACCCAGCCAACAACCGTCGCCACGGCGGGTCGCGCCGAGCACGGCGGCGATATCCTTGGCCTGGGACGGTTTTTCACAGAGGAACAGCCGCATGGTCACCACATTCGTTACGAAATTGAATGGGGAGCAGGATGGGCAATAAATCAGAATTGGGCAACTTTTATCTGGATGGATATACAGCAATTTGTGTGTCTGGTGCTAAACCCAATGTGGGAGCGGGCTTGCTCGCGAAAGCGGTGTATCAGTCAACCTATCCGGCGACTGACACTCCGCATTCGCGAGCAAGCCCGCTCCCACACTGAATCTCCAGTGTCAGCCGGATCGAAGTTTAGTTATTGTCGATATCCACGTTCTTGGTCTCTTTCAGGCAAATCAGCCCCACGATCAGGCTCACCCCGGTAATCACCACCGGGTACCACAGGCCGTAGAAGATATCGCCGGTGTACACCACCAGCGCAAACGACACCGTTGGCAGGAACCCACCAAACCAGCCGTTACCAATGTGGTAAGGCAGCGACAACGAGGTGTAGCGGATGCGTGTCGGGAACAGCTCCACCATCAGCGCTGCCAGCGGGCCGTAGCACATGGCAGCGATCAGGATCAGTGCCACGATCAGCACCACCACCATGGTTTTGTTGACCTGCGCCACGTCTGCCGACTGCGGATAACCCGCCAGCGTCACCGCGCCTTTCAGGGCAGCTTCGTCGTAACCATCGATACGCACATCACCCACGCTCACCTGCACCGCGCTGCCCGCCGGGGCGGCCGCGCTTTCATACGGCAGGCCCTGTTTCACCAGGAAGGTCTTGACCTTGTCGCACGGGCTGTCAAACCGCGCCTTGCCCACCGGGTCGAACTGGAAGGTGCAGGTGGCTGGATCCGCCAACACCGTGATCGGTGACTGGCGGCTCGCATGGTCCATCGCCGGGTTGGTGTAGTGGGCCAGGCCCTTGAAGATCGGGAAGTACAACGCGGTGGCCAGCAGCAGGCCGACCATCAACACCGGCTTGCGCCCCAGTTTGTCCGAGAGCCAGCCGAAGAAGATGAAGAACGGCGCACCAATCACCACGCTGATGATCAGCAGCATGTTGGCCAGTGCCGGGTCCATCTTCAGAAACTGCGTGAGGAAGAACAGCACATAAAACTGTGCGGCATAAAACGTCACGGCTTGCCCAGCGTTAATGCTGAACAGCGCAATCAGCACGATCTTGAGGTTTTCCCATTTGCCGAACGACTCGCGGATCGGCGCCTTGCTGGCCTTGCCTTCCTCTTTCATTTTCAGGAACGCCGGCGACTCGTGCAGGCTCAGGCGGATCCAGGTGGAGATGCCCAGCAGCACGATCGACAGCAGGAACGGCAGGCGCCAGCCCCACACTTCGAATTGGTCACCGGTGAAGTAACGGCACGCCAGCACCACCAGCAGCGACAGCAACAGGCCGAGGGTCGCGGTGGATTGAATCCAGCTGGTGTGGAAGCCGCGTTTGCCCGCCGGTGCATGCTCGGCCACGTAAGTGGCCGCACCGCCGTACTCGCCGCCCAGCGCCAGGCCCTGGAGCATGCGCAGTGCCACGAGGATGATCGGTGCGGCGATGCCGATGCTTGAATAGGTGGGCAGCAGGCCCACGCAGAAGGTCGCCAGGCCCATCAGGATGATGGTGGCGAGGAAGGTGTACTTGCGGCCGATCATGTCCCCCAGCCGACCAAACACCAGGGCGCCGAACGGGCGCACCACAAAGCCGGCCGCGAAGGCCATCAGGGCGAAGATAAACGCCGTGGTGTCGTTGACCCCGGCAAAGAACTGCTTGCTGATCACCGCCGCGAGGGCGCCGTAGAGGAAGAAGTCATACCACTCGAACACCGTCCCGAGGGAGGAGGCGAAGATGACTTTCTGCGTGTCGTTGCTCGAGCGTGCGCCGAGCGCCGGGTCCAGGGGTTGAGCGTGTTCTGACATTGGGTAGCCCTCACAGTGATTATTTATTGTTGTTCCACTGTCGGCGCCGAATCGGCGCCGCTGTTCAGATTGCGGTGACCAGTTCTTTCTCCGGGGCGAGGCTCCTTGTGTTCGGCGAAAGGATAAGCTGCGCGGCTTTTTCCGCGATCATCAGCGTGGGTGAGCAGGTGTTGCCTGAAGTAATGCGTGGCATGACTGACGCGTCGGCGATGCGCAGGCCCGGAATGCCGTGCACCCGCAGTTGCGCGTCGACCACGGCGTCCTTGTCGCTGCCCATGCGGCAGGTGCCCACCGGATGGAAAATCGTGGTGCCGATGCGGGCAGCGGCCTCTTGCAGTTGTTCGTCGGTTTGCAGTGCTTCGCCGGGCAGGTATTCCACCGGGTTGAATTGCTTCAGGGCCGGCGCCGAAACGATGCGGCGGGTCAGGCGAATGGCGTCGGCGGCCACCCGCAGGTCTTCCGGGTGGCTGAGGTAGTTGGGGCGGATCAACGGCGCGTCTGCCGGGTTGGCCGAGCGAATGTCGATGCGGCCACGGCTTTGCGGGCGCAGGTCACACACCGAGGCGGTGAAGGCCGGAAAGGCGTGCAGCGGTTCGCCGAAGCGCTCCAGGGACAGCGGCTGTACGTGGTATTCGAGGTTGGCCGACGTCTGTTCCGGCCCGGAGCGGGCGAACGCGCCCAACTGGCTGGGGGCCATGGACAGCGGGCCGCTGCGGTCGTACAGGTAGCGCAGGCCCATGCCCATCTTGCCCAGCACGGTGCCCGCAATCTGGTTAAGGGTGCGGGCGTTTTCCAGCTTGTAGATCAGGCGCAGTTGCAGGTGATCCTGCAGGTTGCCACCGACGCCGGGCAACTCGTGCAGCACGTCGATACCCAAGGGCTTGAGCACGCTGGAAGGGCCGATGCCGGAGCGTTGCAGGATGCCGGGCGAACCGACGGAGCCCGCGCACAGGATGATTTCCTTGCGCGCCCTCCATGTAACGGCCTGGCCTTGCTGGCGAGCAACCACTGAGGTGGCGCGACCGTTTTCCAGCAGCACGCGGTCGACTTCAACCTCAGTCATCACCGTCAGGTTGGGCCGCTGGCGGACCGGCTTGAGGAACGCCTTGGCCGCGTTCCAGCGCACCCCGGATTTTTGATTGACCTGGAAATAGCCGCAGCCTTCGTTGTCGCCCTGGTTGAAGTCACTGATGCTCTCGATACCACTCTGCTGCGCTGCATCGCGAAACGCGTCGAGGATCGGCCAGTGCAGGCGCTGTTGTTCAACCCGCCACTCACCGCCGTCACTGTGGAATTCCGAGGCGCCGGCAAAATGGTTTTCGCTCTGCTTGAAAAGTGGCAGCACATCTTTCCAGGCCCAGCCGGGATTGTCCTCGGCCCAGCCGTCGTAGTCCCGGGCCTGGCCGCGCATGTAGATCATGCCGTTGATCGACGAACAACCGCCCAGCACCTTTCCCCGCGGATAGCTCAGCGCACGGCCTTGCAAGCCTTCCTGGGCTTCGGTCTTGAAGCACCAGTCGGTGCGCGGGTTGCCGATGCAGAACAGATAGCCGACGGGAATATGGATCCAGGGATAGTTATCGCGACCGCCGGCTTCAAGCAACAACACGCGATGGGCAGGGTTGGCAGACAGTCGATTGGCCAGCAGGCAGCCTGCGGGGCCGGCGCCTACCACCACGTAATCGTATTCAGCAGCTGCAGAATGCATCTGTGACCTCGCTTGTTTTTCTTATTGGCTCCATCCTAGTTGTTAGTTTTCGTCTTAAAAATGTTAGTTTTTACCCAGCTGCTGTGCGTTTTTAGACAGCGATGCTTTCAAGGTGGAGAGCGGAGGCGATATGTTCGACTGGAATGATCTGCGGTTCTTTCTTGAGTTACAGCGTAGCGGACGCCTGCTCACCGCGGCGCAGCGTTTGAAAACCACCCACGCCACCGTGGCCCGGCACATCGAGGCCATCGAGAAGAGCCTGGGCACCGCACTGTTCGTGCAGCACGCACAGGGCTACGAACTCACGCCTTCCGGCGAAGCCCTGCTCAAACACGCCGAAGCCATGGAAAACGTGGCACTGCTGGCCGAAGAAGAACTGACCCATTCTGCCGCGCCCCTGGGCAAGATTCGCCTGGGCGTGGCTGAAGGTCTGGGGGTGATGTTTCTCGCCAGTCGCATGGGCGGCCTGTTCGAGCGCTACCCCGGCCTGGAAGTGGAACTGCTGGCGGTGCCGCGCTTCGTCAGCATCCTCAACCGCGAAGCGGAAATCAGCATCCACCTGGAACGCCCCAGCGTCGACCAATTGGTAACCCGCAAACTCACCGACTACCGCCTGGCCCTCTACGCCAGCCGCAGCTACCTGGACCGTACGCCACCGATTGAAAAGCGCGAGGATTTGGCCGTCCATGCCTGGATCGATTACGTCGACGATTTGCTGTTCAGCCAGGAACTGAAATTCCTCAGCAGCTTCTGCCGCAACCCCAAAGTGGTGTTCCACAGCACCAGCGTGATCGCCCAGCACCAGGCCGCGCGCTCGGGATTGGGGATTGCCGTGTTGCCGTGCTTCATGGCCGCGAGCGACCCGGAACTGGTGCCGCTGCTGCCGGGGGAGAGCATCCAGCGCAGCTACTGGATCAGCTCCCGGCGCGAGTTGCACAAGTCGGTAAGGTTGCGGGTGTTGTGGGATTACCTGGTGGAACTGTGCGCGCGGGAGCAAGGGGTTTTGTTGGGGGAGGGTTAGAGCTTCACCACCTGATGCACCTGCTCACCACAGGCACGGATCTCATTGATCATCTTTTCAAACGGCGCGCTGACAATTTCATCGTGGGTCAGCCAGCGTATCTTCTGCACCAGAAGGTAGTGATAACGCCATTCGCCCTTGACGCGTTCACCCGTCAAGTCCAGGTCGTACCACGGCGAGTGCACCTGGCAGGCCTTGATGTCCTTGTCGATCTGCCCACCCGACAGTGCGATGGTGTAATCCAGCGTCTCGGGGTTGCCTACATACAAGTCCGCCAGTTGCCCGTTGCGGCGGTAGTTGAGCAACCCGTCCCATTTCTCCTGCAGCAAGGCATCGTTGTAGACGTGGTCATTGCCTAAGGGCTCCAGGGGCCGCATGTCCGTCAGGTTGGCGCTGACCTTGTAGCTGGCCGGGATCAAGAAGGCCGTGGCGGGGCGCTCGACCTGGCAGTCGGTGATCTGTTTGCCAAAGTTGTCGCAGATGTTCTGGTCGCTGGCGGTAGCGCCTTGCTGGCGGTCGGCGAGGCTCAGTTGCATCAGCGGCATACCGCGAAAATCAACGGTGGCCGAGACGCGGGCGGTGCCCTGGGCGTCGAAGCGTTCTTGCTTGTCGAGGATCAACGTGGCGGCGGCAGGTTGCAGCGGGATGTGTTCTTCACGTACCTGGCCCTCGGCGTTGGTCACCAGCACCCAGCGGTCCTGGATGTCGGGCAGGGTCTGGCCTGGGGCGAAGACCGGGTTGGTCGGGTCCAGCCACCACACTTGGCCATCGACTTCGGCGCGGACAATGGCGTGGTTCGGTGCGCCGGTGCCGGGAATCAGCAGCGGGTTGACCACATCACCTCGGCTGACCCAGGCGGGTTCGGCCTTGATTCCGCTGGCCTTGAGCATGGCCGCCAGCAATGTCGAAAGGTCTTTGCAGTCGCCGTAGCCGTGCTGTTCGATCTCGGCCAGGCTGAAGGGTACGTAGCCGCGATCCGAGGCGCGCCAATCGCCCAGGTAACGGTAGTGGTCGTTGATGTGCTGCATCAGGCCGGCCACTTGCTGCGCCGGCGGCAGGCCGCGAACGGAGGCCACGGCGGCGGCACCCTGGGGCGGCAGCTTGGCGCTGAGGATCTGGTTGTAGCGTTCGGCAAAATTGCCGAAGTATTGCTGGCGATCCAGGGAGCTGCCGACTTCGATACGCGGTGTGTGGCGTATGTAGGCGTTGGCGGATTCGTTGATGTAGCTGAGGTAGGTCGGAGCCTTTTGCACCACGTCCAGGGTCTTGCGATTGGCCGATGGGGTAATGCTGAAACCCTCCATCAATTCGCTGCGCCACTCGATGGGCCGCTCGGCGGTGAAGCGTGCCTTGAAGTGGTCGCGCCGTGCGGCGCTGGGGCCGAACTGCAAGGCGTAGTAGAACTCGGTCATCAGCGGTTTGGCGGGATAGTGTTCGCGCACCGTGTAGCGGATTTGCGTGCCCACCCGCAGGTTGGGGAATGCCAGCGAGGTCTGTTTTTCCCGGGAGAATCCCTGGTCAGGATTGGGGGCGGTGCGGGTGTCGATTTGTGCCTGGTCCAGGGGCACCGGTTTGCCGCCGGGCTGGGTGGACTCGGCCTTGAGCAGTTCAAAGCCGTCCTCTTCCTGATAGCTGAAGTCGATCCGCGAGAGCATTTCCCGGCCGCTTGGCTTGAGGATGGTGTAGTGGTAGCGCGTGGTGCAGTCGACGCTGGCGTCGCGGTTGAAGTGGCAATGCAGCTCGGTGTCGCTGGCCAGCGGGGCTTCGGCCATTGGTTGCAGGGCGGCAAACGCGCTGTGGCTGGCAAGCCCCCAGCTGATGCAGATCAGGGGACGGTAAAACGAAAAACGGTGCATGGGCGCCTCAGGTGGAACATTGACACAAGTACCCTACGGGTACCGAGAAGGCGCCGGATGATAATGGATCGCAACACGAATGCCTAGCATTGTCGGACAATTATTTTCGCTGAAAGGCCCGAGATAGAGCCTTCGTTAATGTTTTAAGGATTATTTTGCGAGCTCAAACTCGACACTTCCCAGTCGTTCGCCGTTCACCAACACGTGCACTGCGTGCTTGCCTGGATAGTGTTTGCGCGTGGTCAATTCACGAATGTGTTGGCCGCGGCTGATGGCGTGATGCTCCCCGGCACCCAGGGTAAATGCCTTGAGCTTGAACACCTTGGACGCGCTGTGACCGGCGCTTTTCACATAGTCGATGGCGTAGTCGACCACCAGCTTTTGTGGGGTGTCGGCGATGGATTCCAGGCTGAAAGAGAGGTTGATCCGTTCCCCCAGGTTAATCACCGCCGGCTCAACCTTGAGCTGATGGAGCTTCACCTCGGCCTTGGCCCCCGCACCCATGATCGTCAGCGCCCGGGTGTTGCCTTGCTTGATGAGGCTGCGCAAGGCGTGGCGGGCGATCCAGGCGGTGTGGGGGTTGGCCAGGGACCAGCCTTCGATCAAGGTCAGCACCCAGTCGGGATGGTCCTTGGTGATGTCGTTGAGGTGGTTGGCCACTGACTTGCGCACGTAGAGGCTGCTGTCGGCCTTGAGGTTATCGAGGATCGAGGCACACAGGTTAGGGTCGGCTTGCACCTCGGCCAGGCGAAACGACCACGGCAGGCGTGGCCGTGAACCTTCGCTGGCGAGGCGTCGTACGTGTTCGTTGTCATCCAGCGACCATTGCTGCATCACCGCCAGGGTGCGCTTGAAATCCTTCAGCAGAAAATACCGCACGGCAAACTCGGCGGAGCCGAAGGTGGTGAAGTACTTGAGGGCGGCCATGGAACGCTTGAAGTCTTCGCCGCCGTAGCTCGCGACGTAGTGGGGCAGGAACAGGCTGACAAAGGCACTGTTCAGCCGGGGTGCCAGGGCATACAGCAACTTCAGCGTTTGGGGGTAATCCAGCGGGATCACGGTGTGCAGGCTTTCGCTGACCCGCGCCATGCGCTGCATCACCGACAGGTCCGCGAGCCCGGCCTTGGCGTGTTTGAGAAAACCCTTGGCGTCGAACGCCGGGTACACCGCAGTCATTTCGGTGGCGATGTGTTGCAGGCGTTCGGCGTTGAAGATTTCCTTCAGGGCCGGGGCGCTTTGGTCGGTCATGGGCAAGTCCGCAGATGAAGTTGGCCATCAGAGTACATGCAAAACCCCATATCGAAGGCCCCACGTCGTAGCAGCTGTCGAGCCTTGGCGAGGCTGCGTCAGCGGTGTGTCTGATACACCGCGGACGCAGCCTCGCCTGGGCTCGACAGCTGCTACGGGGAGAGGTGTGGGTTAGAGGTACCAGCGATATTCCCGCGCATGAATTTCCTGCTGGAATGCCAGGTGGTCCTGGCGTTTGTTTTCGCAATACACGTCGACAAACTCGGCGCCGAGGCCTTCACGCAACGCTGGCTGATGCTGCATGGCGCGCACTGCTTCGAGCATTTCCAGGGGGAAATCCGTGCCGCTGTTGCGGTCTTCGTTCAGCGGGGCGATGGGTTCTTTGGCGGCATCAAGACCGTGTTCAAGTCCCACCAGAATCGCCGCCAGCACCAGGTACGGATTGGCATCGGCACTCGCCAGGCGATGTTCGATGCGCAAGTTGCGCGGGTCGGATTCAGGGATTCGCACACACGCGTCGCGGTCTTCATAACCCCAGCACGCGCGGGTGGCCGCGTTGACCGTGCCGCCGAGCCGGCGGAAGGCGTTGTGGTTGGGCGAAAAGATTGGCATGCAATGGGGCAGCAGTTGCAGACAGCCGGCCACCGCGTGGCGCAACGGTTGCTGTTGATGGGCCGCCAGCAGGTTATTGCCCGCAGCATCGTACAGGCTGACGTGTACGTGCATGCCACTGCCAGGATGTTGCAGGTAGGGCTTGGCCATGAAGCTGGCGCGATAGCCATGCTTGAGGGCCACGCCACGGGTGCTGCGGCAGAACAGGGCGGCCCAGTCGGCGGCGCGCAGGCCGTCTTCCAGGTGGCCGAAATTGATCTCGAACTGGCCGGGGCCAAGTTCGGCGGTGATCACCGTGATGTCGATGCCCTGGGCCTTGGCGGTCTCGACCATGTCGTCCAGTACCGGGGCGAAACGCGACAGGCGCTCGATGTGTAGATTGGGCTGGTCGTCGGCGTCATCACTCAGCGGGTCGCGGGCGAATTGCGGCAGGCCATCGCTGAGCTTTTTATCGAACAGGTAGAACTCCAGCTCAAACGCGACTACCGGGTGAATGCCCTTGCGGTGCAGGCGCTCCAGCACTTTGGCCAGCACTTCCCGGGGTTCGAATTCGATGGGCGCTTCGGTGCCATCGGAGGTGATCAGCATCTGCCCCAGGGGCTGCGCTTCCCAGCTCACCGGCTTTAGGGTACCGGGCACCAGGCGGCGATTGGCGTCCGGGTCACCGTCGTGAAAGCAATAGTCGCCAATCTTGAACAGGCCGCCCTGGGCACCCAGCAGTACCGCGTTCTGCGGCAGCTTCAAAGGGCTGCCGGCGGCGACCTTTTCCAGCATGTCCACCGGGTAGCGCTTGCCGTAGAAATGCCCGGGAATGTCCAGGGCAATCAGGTCGACATAACGCACATCGGGATGGTTCTGGCGAAAGGTCCGGACTTCGGCCAGCAGCGTGGAGGAATGGCTTTTCACGGGTGACGCTCCTTGGTGTGCCTTCAGTTGTAGACCCACAGCACACGGGCTGGCAGGTCAGTCAGGTTGCCGTAGCGGCAGTGGGCGAAACTGGCCAGGTGGAAGCTGTCACCCGGGCGCAAGGTGACCGAGTCGGCCTCGCCCTCAACCCACAGTGTCAACTCGCCTTCCAGTACATAACCGGCCTGTTCGGCACGGTCGCTCATGGTCTGTTCGCCACTGTTGGCGCCGGGGGCCAATAGGCTGTCGAGCATCGAGAACGCGCCGTGCATGCTCGGCGACACCAGGATGTCGGTGATGCCATTGGCGTAATACACCGTGCGCCGTTCGTTGGGGCGGGTCACCCAGTCCACCGCCTTGGGTTTGGACAGGCTGTAGAAATAGGTGGTGGGCACCCCGAGGGCGTGGCTGATGGCCGTGAGGTCGGCGACGGTAGGGCGCGACAGGCCGCGTTCAACCTGGGACAGGAAACCTACGGAACGCTCGATCTTTTGCGCGAGTTGCGCCAGGGTGAGCTTCTTGTGCTTGCGCAGGTCGTGAATCAGGATCGCCAGGGCGTCGAGTTCTTCTTGCTTGTCCATGGGCGCTTCGTGAAATTCTTATCAAGAAATTTCATGAAAAATTACAGGATTAATTTCATGGAGGCAATGGGTATGGAGTTGGCGGAGCATTTACGCAGCCTGGAACAGGAGCTGCACCAATGCACCACCCGTGCAGATGCGACGCGGTTGTCGGTGCTGCTGGCGGATGATTTCGTCGAGTTTGGTGCCAGTGGCAACGTGTGGGGCAGTAAGGACGAGGTGATCGACGGTTTGCAGGACGAGGTGTTCTCTGCTCGAAGCATCAGTGACTTTGCATTGAAGCTGCTGGCCGAGGGCGTGGCGTTGGTGACGTATCGCTGCCAACGGGCGGCGACTGAGGCCAATGCGGCGGGGGAGTCGTTGCGCAGTTCGGTGTGGCGCGAGACCGGCGGGCGGTGGCAGATGGTGTTTCATCAGGGCACGCCGACGCGTCAGCGTGCACCTGTGTAAGTGTCGGCAGGTTCAGGCCGTGTGCTTGACCTCAAACCCCAACAGGCTTACATCATCACGATGCCCCAGCAGCTCGGCCACCACCGACGTCGGCGACTTGTGCTTGTAGGTGTTGTAGTTGTTAACCGAGTCCTGGAACAGCTGACGGGTGAACCCGACGCGGCTTTCCAGGCTGGCAATGTCCGCGGCGGGTGACGAGGCGTTTTGCGCCGCCGCCAGTTGTTGCTCGGCCTCTTTGAATTGACCGAAGGCTTTTTTGCAACGATCGAGCAGCGCCACCAGTTCCCGGTAGGTGCCGAACACGTAAAGCGCGAGCAAGGTGACAATAGTCACGAAAATGATGATGACGTGGGTACCAGTCATTGGACTTCCTGGGCAGCTGGAAAAAAGAACCAATCTTATCTGATTAATCGTCGCCTCGGTCGTTGGCCATCCATCCATCCGCCGCTTCAATCACTGCGCTGAATGATTCTTCGCGGCTGCGGTCGGAATCTTTACGCGTCATTCATTGAAGGAAGTGCCCATGAAGTCCAGATCCCTTGTTGCCTGCCTGCTGGTTGCCGCGAGCCTGTCCGCCGCCAGTCTTACCGTCCAGGCCGCTGATACTCCGCAAAAAACCGTGCAGCCTTCAAACATCAATACCCGTGACCTCAAGACCGGCGACCGCGCGCCAGACATTCTGATGCGTAAGGAGTCGGCCATTGCCGACTGGAAGAAACATGGCCTGAAGCAGCCGGAAGAAGACAGCCAGTGGGCCCGGGTAAACGACAAGTACGTGTTGCTCAAAACCACCAACGGCACGATTCTCGACATCACGCCGGTTAAAAAATAAGGCGTCAGCGGGATGAGCGACCGCGTCCTCATCCCGCTGCATTTGATTTTTGCATAAATGCATAAATCAGCATTTATTTCGTCTCATCTTGCGTTAAGGTACATCCGCTTGCGGGTCGCAATGGCCCCGTTACCTTGACCAGAATGAGAGCAGGATGCTTGCCACAATAAGAAACTACCCACGTACCGTGAACCTGCTGCTGTCGGCCACGCTGATCCTCACGCTGGCCAAAGCCATCACGTTTCCGTATCTGGTGATCTACCTCACCAACCATTTTGCCCTCGACATCAGCCAGGTCGGCCTGGTGATCGGCAGCTCATTGATCGTCGGTTCGTTGCTGAGTGTGTATGGCGGTTTCCTGGTAGACCGCATCAGCAGTTACCGGCTGTTGCTCAGCTTGAGCGTGGTGTTTGCCCTAGGGTTTATCGGCACGGTGCTGGCTCGGGAAATCTGGTCGTTCTACAGCTGCCTGATCCTGATCAACCTGGCGTACGCGGTGATCGACATTGCGATCAAGTCCGGGTTTGCCAGCCTGTTGCCGGAGGATGAGCGCAGCGAAGCGTTTTCCATCAAGTACACCCTGACCAATATCGGTTACGCCGTAGGGCCGTTTTTTGGCGCGATGATAGCCAAGCTCGATATCAGCTTGCCGTTTATCCTGTCGGCGGTCTTGGGCCTCGGATTTTTCCTGCTGTATTGGCGTTGGGGCGACCGCACCTTGGCCACCGTCGACACCACGCAAAAGCCGGTGTCATTCCTCGCCGTGGGCCGCGTACTGCTGCGGGATCATCGGCTGGTGTGCTTTACCATCGGCGGCCTGCTCAGTGCCGTGGTGTTCGGCCAGTTCACCGCGTACCTCTCGCAATACCTGGTGACTACCACCACCGCTGAATACACCTACACCATCATCAGCGCGGTACTCACCACCAACGCCGTGTTGGTGATTGCCCTGCAATACGCGATTGGCCGGAGGATTTCCCACCGTTACCTGAGCCAGTGGCTGATCTTCGGCCTGGGCATGTTCATGCTGGGAGTGATCGGTTTTGCCCTGGCGAGCAACGTGTGGTGGTGGATAGTGGCGATGGCGATTTTCACCGTGGGTGAAATCGTGGTGTTCCCGGCCGAGTACATGTTTATCGACCGCATCGCCCCGGACCATCTGCGGGGCATGTATTACGGCGCGCAAAACCTCTCCAACCTCGGCGCTGCCCTGGGGCCGGTGCTGTGCGGGCTGGTACTGGCCAGCCTGCCGGCCCACTACATGTTCTACATGTTGGCAGCGTTTATCGTCGGGGGCGGGGTGTTCTATTTTATCGGGGCGTCGTTGAAGGCACGCTAACTGCTGTAGGAGCGAGCTTGCTCGCGAAAAACGCCCAGGCACCGCGTTCATTCATGCGTGGCGCGTTATCGTTAACGACCTTCGCGAGCAAGCTCGCTCCTACAAAGGGCGCAGCGGCAGGTCATCCAGCCTGAGTTTGCCGACGGTGTTGCTCTGCAATTCGTAACGCAACTCGTCGACCATCTTTTCCACTTCCTGCGGGGTCTGCAGCTTGTTGACGCTGATCCCGGTGACCACCAGGTCCACCCGGCCGCTTTCGGCATCGAAGACTTTGAGGGTCAACGAGGCGTCACGGCACAGGGTGAACTCGCAGGTCAGGGGCGACAGAGCCTCTTCGATGCAGTTGCGCAGTTGGGAGAGCGTAAACATTAGGGCTCTCCTCAGCGACGACGCAGCAACAGGCCCAGCAGCAGGCCGACACCGGCGACAATCGCCACGGTAGCCAAGGGTTTTTGCTTGGCAAAGTCGCCAACGGTGTCCAGCGCATCACCGTAGGTTTGCTGCAATTGGCCAGCAGCCTGGCGGGCCACACCTTCGGCCTGGAGACGTTCGTCACCGGTCAGATCACCCAGAAAACCTTGAGCCTTGCCGGCCACTTTCTCGACGGCGCCTTTGACTTGTTCGCTTTTCATGATGGATTCCTTAAAGGGCATGACATCTCGACAGCACAGGACCCAAAGCCCTGTGCCCACTCTTCAAGGTTAAGCAGTGCATCCCCGCGCAATAAGGCGAATTTGCACCGGTCGCACTAGTGCATTTGCACTCTATTTCGGCTTTTTAACCCGCAATTCACCGGCAAACAGCCCGCGCTCACGGGCCCAGACGATGGCTGCACTACGGCTATGTACCCCCAGTTTGGAGTACACCGTGGCCACATGGTTACGCACGGTGTTGGGCGCCAGTTTCAGGCGCGAGGCGATTTCCTTGTCGGCCAGGCCTTCGCAAATCAAGCCCAGTACATCGCGCTCCCGGGCGGTCAGGTCGGTAAAGGAAATGTTCGGTACATTGGGGCTGTTGACGCTCTTGGCGTTGGCCAGTTTTTCAATCAGCGTCTGGCTGAACCATGAGGCGTCCTGCATCACTTCCTCGATAGCGGCCACCAGTTCCAGCTCGGAGCGCTTGCGTTCGGTGATGTTCATCAGCACCAGCAAATAGCAGGGCACGTCCTGGATGCTGACGGTGTCGGCAGACAGCACGCAGTCGATCAGCTCATTGCCTTTCTTGCGAATCTTCAGGTCGAGGCCGTCGAGGTTGCCGGCTTTTTCCAGGGTGGTGAACAGTTGCGTGCAGGCCTGGGGGCTGTCGATAAAGTCGATGTCTTCGATGGATTTGCCGATCAGTTCTTCACTGGTATAGCCGGTGATGGTCATAAAGGCTTCGTTGATATCCACCACCTGGCGGTTGGCGGCGTTGCACACCAGGGTCGGCACCGGCGTCAGGCGGAACGACTTGGCGAAACGTTCCTCGCTCTGGCGCAGGGCGGTTTCGGCTTTACGGCGGGGCTCCAGGTCAGTGAAGGAAAACAGCATGCAGTCTTCCTCATTCATGTCCAGCGGTTGGCCGGCCACGATCACCAGTTTGCTGCCGCCTTCGGGCAGTTTCAGTTCGGCTTGCATCTGCGGAATGGTCGCGCCTTCGCCCAGGCGCTTGACAGCGAGGTCCTTGTTTTCGGCCTGTTCCAGCACGTCCAGCTCATACACCGAGTGGCCGATCACCTGGTCGCGGTTATAGCCGGTCATCTCCAGAAAGCCCTGGTTGACCTTGATATAGCGCAGGTCGCTCAAGCGGCAAATCACCGCCGGTGCCGGGTTGGCATTGAAGGTTTTTTCGAAGCGCTGTTCGGCGCTGGCCCATTCGGTGGCGTCGCTCAGGATCAACACCAGCAACTCCGGCTCGCCCGACGCGTCGTCGAGCACCAGGCTGCGCAGGCGATGCACCCAGACTTTTTCCTCGTCGCCGGTGGGGGTGACTTCCACCACCACATCGCTGAACTCTTCACCGTCTGCCACCCGGCTCAGGGGGTAATTCTCCAGCACCAGCGGGTGGTTGTTGCGATACCGCAAGGCAAAGCGCGCGGCGTATTCCTTGGTGTTGGCACCCAGGTCTTCGACTTTATCCACGCCATGCATCAGCAGCGCGGCTTCATTCGCCCAGAGGATGGTCTGGTCGGCCTCGGCGAGGATCACCCCATCGGACAAGCCGGAGATGATCTGCTGCAGTTGGCGGCGGTTGGTTTCTTTGGCGAGGACGGCCTGGCTCATGGTTTCTCCTGGGGTAAGTCGCATGGGAAGTACGACACCTGAGGCTCAGGATAGTGCAGAGAAAGTGCCCGGCGCGGGGTGCGAATGCACCAGTGCGCCTAGTGCAATTGTGCCGAGACCGCAGGGTAGGTGCCTCGCCAAACTGGCCACCTACCCACTGTTCAAAGGATTTAACATGACCACTGTCTATGAAACCAACCGTTCGCTGTTTCGCGTCTCCTGGGGCTCGGTATTGGCCGGTAGTGCAATTGCCCTGGTGACCTACCTGGTGTTGAGCGTACTCGGTACCGCGATTGGTGCCAGTGCAGTCAACCCGATGGCAGCCGGTAACCCGCTGAGCGGTTTTGGTACAGGTGCCGGGATCTGGTTGTTTGTCTCGACGCTGTTGGCCATCGGTGCCGGTGCATTCGTGGCCGGGCGTACCGCACCGGATCGCGGCGGCCTGCATGGCGTGCTGAGCTGGACCATCACCACTTTGCTGACCACCTGGCTGCTCGCCGCGCTGGCCACCAGCGTTGTCGGTGCCGCGGGTAACGTCGTCGGTAAAGGGTTGTCGGCGGCCGGTAGCGGTATCGCCGCCGTGGCGCCGGGCATCAGCGACAGCGTCAAGCAGCAACTGAATGAGCAGGGCATCAAGCTGGATTGGAACAGCCTGCAAGGCCAACTCGACACATTGCTCAAGCAGAGCGGCAAGCCTGAACTGGACCCTGCCAACGTTGAGCAAAAAGCCGATCAGGCAGCTGCGGATGGCAAGCAATCGGCCAACGATGCGGCGACCAACCCAGCCCAGGCCGGTGATGAATTGAAGCAGTGGTTCGAGCGGGTCAAGGCTTCCGGTGAGCCCGCGTTGAATGCAGCAGACAAGCAGGCGTTGGTTAACATCGTCGCCGCCCGTACCGGCAAGAGCCAGGCTGAAGCGACCCAGATCGTCGACAACTATGCCCAGGCCTACCAGCAGGCTGTGCAGAAGGTTGACGAGCTGAAGCAACAGGCTGAGCAGAAAGCCCGCGAAGCCGGTGAAGTGGCGGCCAAGCAACTGTCCCGCGCAGCGTGGAGCACCTTGTTGATGTTGCTGCTGGGTGCGGCGTTGAGCTTTGGTGTAGGTCGCCTGGCGATTTCCACCCGTCGTGTGCCTTTGGCATAACCCTTTTTAGCGGCAGGGATGCCGCTTTCCCTTGGCACCAAACATGCTAGTGTCAGCACTCCAACACCCACTGGCAGTGCCTGGCGATGCGCGACATCTACAGCGTCTTCAACTCCAACGGCGCCTATGAAACCGGGGCCCACGCCCATGATGAATTCATGCTGATGGTGCCCGAGCACGGTCTGTTGCGTTTCAAGGATGAAGAAAGTGGGCGCACCACCTCGGTGATCGACCGCCAGTTCGTACTGGTGCCGCCGCAATCCAGCCATTCCTCTTCGTCACTCACCGCCAGCCAGGGCCACGTGGCGTTCTACGTCGACCCCGACTACATGCACTACGCCTTGCGGGATATTTCCGGTGACGCCAACCGCTTGCTGCGCGTGCCCACCCTGGGCATCTGGCAAACCTCCGCGCCGTTGCACCATCTGCTACTCGCAAAAAAAGCCTTCAGCCAACCAGACCTGTACATCGACCGCCGCCGCCAGGTAGCCCAGGCCGATCATTTGCTGCTGCTCGAATGCCTGGCGATTTCCCTCAGCCAGCCGAGCCTGCAACGCTCATCCACCGAGCGCCATGGCGCCATGCTGGTGCGCGACGTGAAGGCTTACGTGGAGGGCAATCTCGAACGTGCGCCGGGGCTGGATGAGATCGCCGAGACGTTTCACATGTCCCGCCGTCACCTGACCCGGCTGTTCGCGTTGCACACCGGCGAGACGGTGCTGGTTTATGTCCAGCGCCTGCGCCTGGAACGGGCGCAGACCTTGTTGCGGCACACGCGCATGTCGGTGCTGGAGATCGCCAATAACGTCGGCTATGAATCACCTTCACACCTGGCCCATGTGTTTCGTCGGGTGCTGGGTGTGTCGCCGGATGAGTGGCGCCGCGGCTGATACCGCTTCAACCTTTTTTTGATGTCCCAATCCCGCGCATGATCCGGCCCGATCCCGTGCGCCGCAAATCTGTCATCCGTTCATCCTCACCCCGTCAACAACAAACAAGTCCGGCCTACCGGACGAGGAGGGGCGGTGAGTGCAAAACCCTTTATCAGCTTCGCAGGGGTGCAAAAAAGCTTCAAAGTCGAGGGCCGCCAGTTTGTGGCCGTGCGCAACGTAACGCTTGAGGTCCAGCGGGGCGAAATCATCACGCTGGTGGGCCCTTCGGGTTGCGGCAAGTCCACCTTGCTCAACATGACCGCCGGGCTGTTCGGCCCTACCGAAGGCCAGGTGCATTACGACGGTGCCGAGGTTAAAGGCGTCAACACTCGGGTCGGTTACATGACACAGGCCGACCACTTGTTACCGTGGCGCACCGTGGCGGGTAACATCGCCGTGCCGCTGCAAATCCGCCGTATGCCCAAGGCCCGGATCGATGCCCGTGTCGAGGAACTGATGGCGTTGGTAGGCCTCACCGGTTTTGGCGAAAGCTATCCCAATCAGCTTTCCGGCGGTATGCGCAAACGCGCGGCTATGGCGCGCTTGATGGCCAGCGACCCGGAAACCCTGTTGATGGACGAACCCTTCGGCGCCCTTGATGCGCAGATGCGCCTGACCCTGCAAACCGAACTATTGCGGCTGTGTCGGCAGCTCAACAAGACCGTGCTGTTTGTCACCCACGACGTCGACGAAGCCATCGCGCTGGCGGACCGCTGCGTGGTGTTCGCCGGTCGCCCAGGCACCATCGACCATGTGCTCGACATTCCCCTGAGCGGCGAACGCAACCTCGTGCAATTGCGCTCCGATCCGCGCTACGTCGAACTCTGCGCTGCGCTCTGGAAACGCCTCGCGCCCGACGTGGCCGGTGCTGCTGATCCCGCTTCATTGGCTCACTCGCTGGAGGTCGTATGATCCAGATCTATCGCTTGTTGTTCCTGGTCTTCCTGCTGCTGTTCTGGGAATGTGTATCCCGCTGGTTCGGCGTCGAATTCTTCATTAGCCGCCCCTCGGCGGTGGCGCAGAGCTTGTGGAAGATCCTCATGAATGGGGTGTTCTTCTACCACGCCGGCATCACCACCCTGGAAGCCGTGCTGGGGTTCTTCTTCGGTTCCCTCGCAGGCTTGATCGCGGGCTTGGTACTGGGCCGCGCCAAGCTGCTGGCGGATATCCTCGACCCGTTCCTGACCGCGTTCTACAGCCTGCCAAAAGTCGCATTGGCACCGCTGTTCATTCTCTGGTTCGGCATCGGTTTGCCGATGAAAGTCATCCTGACGGCGGCGGTGGTGTTCTTCCTGGTGTTCCTCAATACCTACAGCGGCGTGCGCAACGTGTCCCGCGAGCAACTGACCATCCTGCGACTGATGGGCGCCAAGGAGCGCGACCTGTTGACCATGGTGGTCATCCCGTCCGCTTTCACCTGGGTATTCACCGGCCTGCGCCTGTCGGTGCCCTATGCGCTGATCGGCGCGCTGGTGGGCGAGATCATCGCCGCCAACCGTGGCCTGGGTTACCTGCTTTCGGATGCAGCTTCGCAGTTCGATACCGCCGGTGTATTTGCCGCACTGGTGGGGATCATCGTCCTGGCGCTGATTCTGAACACAGCGGTGAAGCTGGCCGAGCGCAAGTTGATGCCTTGGAAGGCCAACGAAGCGGAACGTGAAGTCGCGGTTTAATCCCAATTCTTGTGGAGCTTGATCATGTTGAAACCACTGTTCATCGCCAGCGTTTTACTCGCTTCATTCATGCCCGCCGCCCAGGCCCGGGACCTGACCAAAGTCACCCTGGCGTTCCCCAGCGAAGGCTTTCTCTATGTGCCGATCTACGTTGCTCAGAAGCAAGGTTACTTTGCCGATGAAGGCCTGAACGTCGAGGTCATCGTGTTCCAGAAAGGCGGCTCGGCCGCACTCACCGCCGTGCTGGGGCGTGATGCCGATGCCTATGTCGGTTTGCCTGCCGTAGCGGTGCGCGCTCGTACCAAGGGCCAGCACGTCCAGGCATTCGCCGCCGTGCAAACCCAGTTCGGCAGCACCGT
Source organism: Pseudomonas sp. Xaverov 83 (assembly GCF_019352905.1). Lineage (NCBI taxonomy): Bacteria > Pseudomonadati > Pseudomonadota > Gammaproteobacteria > Pseudomonadales > Pseudomonadaceae > Pseudomonas > Pseudomonas sp. Xaverov 83. The sequence goes on from NZ_JAAAFU010000049.1 coordinate 167,550, forward strand.
GGTGATCGACGGTGCCTCGGCGCAAAAGGCCGGTGTGTCGGCCACCTCATCCCTGGCCGCCCGTGCCCAGGCCCTCAAGGGCTTGAAGATCGGCGTCACCGGCCCTGGCAGCACCACCGACATGCTGGTGCGCTACCTGGCCAAGGACGCGGGGCTCAACCCGGACAAAGACTTCACTATCATGCCCATCGGCGGCGCGCCGAACATGCTCGCGGCGTTTTCCCAGGGCAGCATCAACGGCTTCTCGCTGTCGCCACCCACCATCACCACCGCCGAGAAGCAGGGCGGCTTTGTGTTGATGGACCTGGCCAAGGGCGAATACAAACCCCTGGACGGCTTCCTCTTCACTGCGATGATTGCCCGTGAAGACTGGCTGGCCAACAACAAGGTCACCGCCGAAAAAATGGTCCGCGCCCTGTGGCGTGCCGAGCACCTGATCGCCAGCGACCCGGACAAGGCCCGCGAATCGGTGCGCCCGTATTTCGCCAACACCGACGCCGCCATCTTCAACGCCGCCTGGGCCGCCTCACTGCCGTCCTACCCGGCCACCCCACGGATCGAGAAGGACGGCGTGGAGAAGAACATCCGCTTCATGAACGCTGTGGAGAGCGACCCGGTTGAACTCGACCCGCAGCAGGTCTACACCAACTCCATCGTCGACGCCGTGGCGCCGACTGTTTCCACCCTTCAGGGAGAGGCGAAATGACGCCCGAGGTTCATCTGGTCAATGTTTTCCCCGCCACCGCGCGTGGCGGCAACCCGGCGCCCACCGTGGCCGTGGCCGATGGCATGAGCGATGCCGACATGCAGCAAGTGGCCCGCGACTACGGCCATGAATGTGGCTTTGTATTCGCCGCGCCGGTTGGCAGTGAGTTCGATTTTGCCTTGCGGTTCTGGGTGCCCAACCACGAGATGGAAATGTGCGGGCACGCCACCGTAGGCGCAGTTTGGTTGCTGGATCGGCTGGGCATGCTGCACAAGGATCGCCTGGCTTTGTGGACCTTGAGCGGCCGGGTTGAAGCGCAAGTGACCGCCGCCGGCACGTCGGATATCCAGGTGGAAATCAGCCAGCCTAAAGGCCAGGTCGAGGCGTTGAACGATGCCGAAGTCGAGGCCGAGATACTGTCGGTGCTCGGCATCACCTCCAACGAACTGGCGCCGCTGCCGATCCAGAACGCGTGCACCAGCCGGGTGAAAACCCTCATCGCGCTGAAAAGCGTGGCGGTACTGGACAGCCTGAAACCGGATTACCGGCGGATGCAGCAACTGTGCGAGCGAATCGGCTCCACCGGTTTGTACCCCTATGCGCCATCGGATCTGGAAGGCCGACAGTTTGATGCGCGGCAGTTTCCAAAGTCCTCGGGTTACCCGGAAGACGCCGCCACCGGCATCGCCGCTGCCGCGTTGGCGTTTGGCTTGTTGGAGAATGGCCTGGTGACGGCAGATGATCGCCCGGTGCACATCCGCCAGGGCCGGGCCATGGGCCGACCTTCGCAAATCTCCCTGCGGTTTCGCCGGGATGAAGCGGGGCAGGTGCAAGGTTGCTGGCTGGGTGGGCATGTGGAATTTGTCGAGGAGCCGGCATGAACGTGCGTGAAAAACTGCAAGCCCTCGGGCTGGAATTACCCGAAGCGCCGAGCCCCAAGGGGGACTACGTGCCAGTGACGATTCATGGAAGCGTGGCGTATGTCAGCGGGCAGGTTTGTCGGCAGGGTGACAGCGTGATTACCGGGCCGGTGACGGACCAGACCTCTACGGAGTTGGTCAACGAAGCAGGGCAGACCTGTGTGCTGCGGGCCTTGAGCGTGCTGGACCAGGTTGTAGGGCTGGAGAATGTCGAGCGCATCCTGTTCGTTCGCGGGTTTGTGTTTGGTGGGGAAGGTTTCCAGGGCTTCTCCAAGGTTGTCGACGGCGCGTCGCAACTGTTGATTGAGCTGTTTGGCGAGCACGGCCGGCATGCGCGTTCGGCGGTGGGAGTGGCGGGATTACCCAGCAACGGCCTGCTGGAACTGGAACTGACGGCGGTCGTCACCCAAACCTGACCTGCCTGAACCACCCACCAAAATGTGGCGAGGGAGCTTGCTCCCGCTGGGCTGCGCAGCAGCCCCAAAACCGATGATCGCAGTGCCTCGGGCATAGCGCGTCAACCGGTCCGGGAGCAAGCTCCCTCGCCACAGGATTCGTGTTGCTTTCACCTCTGCAGGAACCCCGGCGAACGAGTAAACTGCCCGCCTTTTATTCTCACGACGAGACGGTGAGCTTTTGAACGCAGGAAAAACCGCAGGGCTGTTGCTGCTCACCGCCTTATTGGCGGGATGCGGCACCTCGCCACCCCGCACCCCCAACGACATCTGCGGCATCTTCCGCGAAAAGGACGACTGGTACGACGCGGCCAAAGTCACCCAGGCACGCTGGGGCGTGCCGATCCAGGTGCCGTTCGCGATCATGTATCAAGAGTCCGGCTTCCGCCAGGACGCCAAGACCCCGCGCAAATACCTGTTATGGATCATCCCCTGGGGCCGCGTGTCCACCGCCTCCGGCTACGCCCAGGCCAAGGATGAAGTGTGGAGCGACTACCAGAAAAGCACCGGCCGTACGGGCGCCAGTCGCGAGGACTTTGACGACGCCATCGATTTTGTCGGCTGGTACATGGACAAGACCTACACCATCAACGGCGTGTACAAATACGATGCCTACGGCCAATACCTGAACTACCACGAAGGCTGGGGCGGGTATCGTCAGCGCACCTATGCAAGCAAAGCCTGGCTGATGCCGGTCGCCGGCAAGGTGCAGGCGCGTTCGCAGATGTATGCGGCGCAATATGCGGGCTGCAAAAATGATCTGGGGCGGGGGTTCTGGAGTCGGTTTTGGCATTGGCTGTGATGTTGGATAACGAGAGAACATGATGAACAACGAACTGGAAATCACCGACATCCGCCTCGGTGACGGCAAAACCGTGGTCAAAGGCGCCCTGATCACCACGCAATACACCGGCACCCTCGAAGACGGCACGGTGTTCGATTCTTCATGGGAGCGGGGCAAGCCGTTTCAATGCGTGATCGGTACCGGTCGCGTGATCAAAGGCTGGGACCAGGGGCTGATGGGCATGAAAGTCGGCGGCATTCGCACGTTGTTTGTGCCGGCGCACCTGGCCTACGGCGAGCGCTCGATGGGCGCGCATATCACGCCCAACAGTAATCTGCGCTTTGAAATTGAGTTGTTGGAAGTACTGACACGCGACGATTGAGAAGGGATGAACATGGATGTTGTTGACACGATGGCCTTGCCCCGCAGTTCGATGTCGGGCATCCGGGTGGTTGAACTGACGGTTGAGGATGAGGCCGAGCTGCAGCGCTTTTTCGAAGCAGCCCCGGAATATTTTCTCGCGGTCAACGGTGAGCCAGCCACACCCACGGAGGCTCGGGATGAGTTGACTCTTCAACTGCCTGACACCTGGAGCTACACGCGGATGTATTGGATTGGCTACCGCAATGCCGAAGGGCAGTTGGTTGCGGTGGTGAATGTGGCGTCTGACCTGCTGGCGGTTGGGGTGTGGCATATCGGGTTGCTGTTGGTGGCCACGCCGTTGCATGGCACCGGGTTTGCGCGGCAGTTGCATGCGGATTTCCAGGATTGGGTAGTACGCCTGGGCGCACGCTGGTTGCGGCTGACGGTGGTGGTGGGGAACGTCAAGGCCGAGCGGTTCTGGCCACGCCTTGGGTATGTTCAGGTGCGGACTCGGGATGGCATCGAGATGGGGCGGCAGGTGAATCGGGTGTCCATTCAGGTGAAGGCGTTGGCGGGTGGGGCGATCAATGAGTATTTGGCGCTGGTGGAGCGTGATCGACCGTCCTTTGCGTAGCAGCTGTCGAGCCTGGGCGAGGCTGCGTTCGGCGCGACTCGGTGGAGCGTCTGGCTTGATGATCGCAGTGTGGCCGACGCAGCCTCGCTTGGGCTCGACAGCTGCTACGGGGGTGGAGGCGCTTACCTGAACCCTCCCTGAAGAATATTCCTAACTCCATCGGGTAAGCTTTCCTACGGTTTACTCTCCTTAAATCGGAGCGTAAGCTTTGCGCGTTTTCATCAATAGCGGAGACCCTCAGTGGGTACTTGTTCGAGTGACAGTCGTCGGCCGGTCTCGATAACCGGCACATACTTGGCAAGGTAACGCGCATTTTTCCGATGCCGTTGTCTCGCCCGGAAGCGAGAAGCGGCATCCCGGTAGCGGCCAGTCCTGGCCCGATCCCGATTTCCCTCTCATCGACGCTGACCCGTACGTGATGCCTTGCATCGCGGTACTACGGACGCGCCTGTCGTTTGCGACGGGCGGGCCTGTCCTGTCGTGCCCGTGACCCAATCACGGCCCAGGATGGTCGTACCTGCCCGAAGGTTTCCTCGCCTAAGTTTGGCTGGCAATGAACAGGGAAGACTGACTATGCAAGCAATCAACAACATCAACCTCAACTCGCTGGTCGACACACTGGTCAGCCTCACCGCGGCCTTTATCCTTGGAGGGCTGATCGGCTTCGAACGTCAGTACCGCCAGCGCACGGCGGGGTTGCGTACCAACGTGCTGGTGGCGGTGGGCGCGGCGATTTTCGTCGACATGGCCAACCGTCTGGGCGGCGCCGAAGGGGCGGTGCGGGTCGTGGCCTATGTGGTCTCGGGCATCGGTTTTCTCGGTGCTGGCGTGATCATGCGGGAAGAGGGCAACGTGCGCGGGCTGAATACCGCGGCCACCCTTTGGGCATCGGCGGCGGTGGGCGCCTGTGCCGGTGCCGACCTGATCCTCGAAGCGTTGCTGGGTACGCTGTTTGTGCTGGCGGCCAACACGTTGCTGCGGCCGATCGTCAATAACATCAACCGCCAGCCATTGGACGTGGTGTCGGCCGAGGTGACCAACATTCTCTATGTGGTGGCCCGTCGTACCCAGCAAAAAGCAGTACTGGCCTTGCTCGAAGCCGAACTTGCACGCTGCAACTACCCGGCCAGCGATGTGGACGTGCGCCCCTTTGGTCCTGAAGAGGTGGAAATCGAGGCGACGCTGGCCGTGACCTCGGTGGACGGTGACGAACTGGACGCCCTGGTGGCGCGCATTTCCACCTCGACGCTGGTGGTACAGGCGTTCTGGAGCCCGAGTACCACCGACTAGACGACCTCGGCTCCCCGGAACCCCACTGTTTACTATGCTTCTAGCGAGGAAAAGTCCTACATGCGACTGGGACTATCCCTTCAGGTGACGCGTCATTCCATTGGTAAGGTTGCGCGCTTGCGACTAGCCAGGCACGCAGGTGCGGCCACCCATGGCTATGCGCTGTTCAAATGGAGGGACCCGACTGCTTCTTGTAGGAATGTTCAGAGCCGCTCGTCGGAACTGTCATTTCTCACAGGTAGATAGGTCCCGTGTGATGTGCAACGGTACTGAATCCTCCCAGGGGAGCCTTATGAGCAAAGCTTTAATAGTGGATGACCACCCATTTATCCGCGCAACCGTCCGGTACCTGTTGAAGCAGGAAGGCTTCGACACGATCTTCGAGGCCGGCAACGGTGCCGATGCGATGCAGATCGCACGGGAAGAACGCCCCGAACTGATCATCCTCGACCTGGCGATGCCGAAGTTGGGTGGCCTGGAGGTGATCAGCCGGATCAAGGCACTGGGCTTGCCTTGCAAGATCCTGGTGCTGACGTCCTATCTGGCGGTGTTCTTTTCTACCCGCTGCATGCGCGCCGGCGCGATGGGTTTTGTTGCCAAGACCGGCGAGTTGGATGAACTGCAAAAAGCCATCAAGGCGGTGATGTCCAACTACAGCTGCTTTCCCAGCCTGCCTACCAGCTCGGTGCGCCGGGACGATTTGCAGTCCACCGAACAGGACCTCGTGGCAGAGCTTTCCGACCGTGAGTTGACCGTGCTGCAGAAGTTGGCGCTGGGGCTTGGCAACAAGGACATAGCCGAGGACATGTTGCTCAGCCACAAGACCATCAGTACCTACAAAACCCGTCTGAAGGAGAAGCTGCGCATGTCATCGGTGGTGCATTTGTCCAAATTCGCCCAGCGCAATCATCTGATCTGAAATGACCAGGTCCCGGGCCTTGTGGCTCAGTGCGTGGGTGCTGCTGGGCGCGCTCTACACGCAAGTCCCGGCCCTGGGTGAGGCGCGCACCCTGTACCTGCTGGGGCACTCCATCCTCGAAACTCCGGCGGTGGGGTTGCACGAGGCGGACTGGCGCTGGCTGCGGGAGCGCCGCCGTTTGTTGATGGGGATCTCCAGCCCCGATTACGCACCGTTCGAGTTGAGCAGCAACGATGAGCTCGAGGGGATTACGGCAGATTACGCCGCACTGATAGCCGACGCGCTGAACATCACGGTTGAAGTCCGTCGTTACGACAACCGGGATGAGGTCATCACCGCACTCAAGCGCGGCGAGGTGGACTTTGTGGGGTCAGCCAACGGCTACGAGGCGGCAGACCCGCAACTGGTGCTGTCGCGCTCCTATGCCATGGATCAACCGGCCCTGGTCACCCGCACGGGCGAGAGCCAGACCCTGAGTGCGGACCTGGCCGGCAAGCGGGTGGCCATGTTCTATCATTACATGCAGCCTGATGCGGTACAGGCGTTCTACCCTCATGCCCGGCTACAGCTTTTCCCTTCGACCTTCGAGGCCATCGGCGCTGTTGCATTCGGCCAGGCGGATGTTTACCTCGGCGATGCAATCAGCGCCAACTACCTGATCAACAGGAACCACCTGAACAACGTTCGAATGGCCGATTTCTCTTCACTTGAAGTCAATCCGTTTGCGTTTGCATTTTCTCGCAACAACACGCGCTTGCTGCCGATCATCAATGCGGCGCTGGCCGCAATTTCGGTCAGTGAGCAGATGGAAATACTGCGGCGCTGGAGTGCCGGAAATCTTGGGTTCCTGGGGGCGGACCGGTTGCGCTTGAGTGCCAGTGAGCAGCGTTGGCTGGAGAAGAACCCCAGGGTAAAGGTCGCGATACTCGACAGGTTCCTGCCGGTTTCATTTATCGACAAGCAGGGCGCGTTCGAAGGGTTGAGCGCCGAGGTGTTGGCCCGTATCAGCTTGCGCACCGGGTTGAAATTTGACGTCGTCCCGGGCACCTCGATGCCCCAGCAGATTGACAAGGTCAGCACCGGCGGTGCGGACATGATCGCGGTGGTCACGCCCAGCGTTGAACGCACGGACAAGGTGCGTATTACCCGGCCTTACCTGACCAATCCGTTTGTACTGGTCAGTCGCATGGATGACCGCAGCCCCCTCACCCTGGAAGACATGGCCGGCAAGCGCCTGGCGCTGATCGGCGGCAACAGCCTGCAAGAGGGGATTGCCCAGGCCTATCCCACTATCAAGTTTGTGGGCGTCGACAACCCTGAACACGCCATGGCGCTGGTGGCCAGCGGCGGCGCCGATGCGGCCGTCAATACATTGATCAGTGCGCGCTACATGATTGCCCGCGAGTACCGTGACCGCTTGCGGGTCACCAGCACGGTCGGGTCCGAGCCGGCCCGCATAGCCTTTGGGATCAACCGCAGCCAGTTGGAGTTGTATTCGATCCTCGACAAGGCATTGCTGAGTATCACGCCCCAGGAAATGGATGAATTGGCCGGCCACTGGCGTAGCGAGGTATTGGTTGAAGACAGTTACTGGGCGCGGCACCGCACCGTCATCATTCAAGGTTTCAGCCTGGCGGCGCTGCTGTTGCTGATCACGCTAGGCTGGGCGATTTACCTGCGCGGCCTGATACGCAAACGGGTGCAGGCCGAGCGTGCCCTGAGTGACCAGATGCGGTTTATGGGCGTGCTGATCGACGGCACGCCTCATCCGATTTATGTGCGTGATCGCCTGGGCCGGCTGATGGCGTGCAACAGTGCTTACCTCGATGTGTTCGATTACAAGCTGGAGGACGTGACCGGTAAAACCGTGGTCGAGACCGACACCGGCAATCGCCCCCAGGCCGAGTCTTTTCACCAGGACTACCTGCGCTTGATGGAGCAGGGGGAGCCACAGATACAGGACCGCGTGCTCAAGGTGCCGGACGGGACGGTCCTGACGATCTATCACTGGATGCTGCCGTACCGCGACGGTGATGAGCGGGTGGTGGGCATGATCGCCGGCTGGGTGGACGTCAGTGAAAGGCAGCATCTGCTCGGCCAGCTACGGGAGGCCAAGGAGGAGGCCGACGCCGCCAATCGCGCCAAGACCACCTTTCTCGCGACCATGAGCCATGAGATACGCACACCCATGAACGCCGTGATCGGCATGATTGAACTGGCCTTGAAAGCCGCCGAACAGGGCCGGGCCGACCGCGATGCGCTGGAGGTGGCCGCCGATGCGTCGCGGGGCATGCTGGAGTTGATCGGCGATATCCTGGACATCGCACGCATTGAGTCGGGCCACCTGTCCCTGGCGTTGCAGCCGTCAAACCTGCATGCGTTGCTGGCGTCGGTGGCGCGGGTCTTCGATGGGCTGGCGCGGGCCAAGGGCCTGGTATTGAAGGTGGAGCTCGACCCGCTGATTGACCGATACGTGCTGGTGGACCCGATGCGTTTCAAGCAGGTGGTGTCGAACCTGCTGAGCAATGCGATCAAGTTCACCACCCGTGGCCAGGTACGGCTTGGCGCGTCCGGTTCGTCGGCGATTGCCAACGGGTACCTGAGCCTCAGGCTGTGGGTGGAAGACACCGGCATCGGCATCAGTGTTGAAGACCAGAAACGCCTCTTCAACCCGTTTATCCAGGGCACGAACACCGCGCAATCGGCGCGCAGCGGTTCCGGCCTGGGCCTGGTCATCAGCCGCAACCTCTGCGAGATGATGGGCGGGCAACTGCAATTGAGCAGCTTGTTGGGGCAGGGCACCCGGGTGGACGTCACCCTGGCGTTGGCCGTCGCCGACGCAACCCGGGTGCCGGCCGTCTCCGTTGCCCTGGAAACTTCGCCGGCCCACGCATTGAGCATCCTGGTGGTGGATGACTACCCGGCCAATCGGCTGCTGCTGGCCCGGCAATTGAGCTTTCTGGGGCATCGAATCACCACCGCCGAAGATGGCGTCCAGGGGCTTGAACTGTGGTTGTCCGGACGCTTTGATGGGGTGATTACCGACTGCAATATGCCATTCAAGGACGGTTACGAGCTGGCGCGGGATATCCGCACCCTGGAGCGTGAGCGCGGCCTGGCGCCTTGCCTGTTGCTGGGGTTCACCGCCAACGCCCAGCCCGAGGAAGCCGAACGTTGCCGACAGGCGGGAATGGATGGCTGCCTGTTCAAGCCCACCGGGCTTGAGGACCTGCATGCGGCCCTGATGTCGCGCACAGCCACGCCCTCGGTGGCCCCGGTCAGCGTGGATGAGTTGTCGCCAGACTTTGATTTGCGCGACCTGGAGAAGCTGACCGGAGGGAATGTCGACGCAGTAAAAGAGCTGCTGGTGCCATTGCTCGACAGCCTTGAAGCTGACCATGGGCAACTGGTGGTCCTGCAACACAAGGCCGACTTCGCCGGCCTGCACGACCTGGCCCATCGAACCAAAGGCGGCGCGCGCATGGTCAAGGCCCAGGCATTAATGGAGTGCTGCGAAGTATTGGAAAACGTCTGTGAACGGCAAGCGCCTAACGAGTTGGCCAGTGCCATCGACGGCATGGATGAAGCGCTCGCTCACCTGCATCACGGGTTGTCGGTTTATTGCAATCAGACTTGACTGGCGAGGGCTGTCATTCGAGCTGTTTGGGACAACTCCTACATGAAGGTGGAACAAGCCTTATTTAGTCTTCGGGATATGTCTGGAAAATAGGCCGCCCAGTCCCTCACGAGCGCTCCTTGCTCAGGTGTTCGCCATGCCAAACAAAGCACTGACTATCCTGATCGCCGATGAACAGCACCTGCAACGGCTGTACATCGAAAAAATGCTCAACCAATTGGGCTACTACCGCATCGTCCCGGTGCAAACCTTCGACGAAGTGCTGATCCTCACGGCCATCCCGACCGAGCCGTTCGACGTGTTGATCATCAATGCCGGGTTGGCGGCCAGCGAGGGCGGGGTACTGGCCTACCAGGAGCAGCACCCACAGATTCGCCATGTGCTGGTCTACGATATCCGGGACCTGGGCACGCCGGCTGCCACAGCGACACTGCTGGTGCGCCTGCCGGGTGCGCCGGACAGCGTCAACCTCGAACACTTCATGGACATCATCGACCCACCACCAGTCACCAGCGGGCTGCGGGTGTTGCCGTGGCTGCGGGAATTATCCCGCAGCCCTGTGGCTTAGTCCCAGTTCGGCGCGATGCCCTTGGGGCTGGTCAGCCGATGGCCACGCTCCAGGCCGGCGATCTGCGCCATGTCGTCATCGCTCAAGGTCAGGTCCAGGGCCTTGAGGTTGCTGGCCAGGTTGGCGCGCTTGGTCGACGACGGGATCACCGCGTAGCCCAGTTGCATGGCCCAGGCCAGGGTCACTTGCGCCGGGGTTGCCTGATGCCGTTCGGCGATCTGCTGGATCACCGGGTCCTTCAGCACTTCACCGTAGGCCAGGGTCATGTAGGAGGTGATCTGGATACCATGGGCCTTGGCAAAATCCACCACGGTGCGGTTTTGCAGGTACGGGTGCAGCTCGACCTGGTTGGTCGCGATGTGCTCGGCACCGACGGCGGCAATTGCCTGTTTCATCAGGTCGACGGTGAAGTTGGAAATACCGATCTGGCGGGTCAGGCCCTGGCGCTTGGCTTCCAGCAACTGGCCCATGAATTCGGCGACCGGCACCTGGTCTTCCGGCGATGGCCAGTGGATCAGGGTCAGGTCCAGGTAATCGGTCTGGAGCTTGCGCAGACTCTCCTTGAGGCTGGGAATCAACTGGCCTTCGGCGAAATTGGCGATCCAGATCTTGCTGGTGATAAACAGCTCGTCCCGTGGGATGCCGCTGTCGGCAATGGCCTGGCCGACATCGGCTTCGTTCTCGTAGATTTGCGCGGTGTCGATGACGCGGTAGCCCAGTTCCAGGCCGGTGCTGACGGAGTCGATGACGACCTGGCCTTGCAGGCGGAACGTACCGAGGCCGAATGCGGGAATAGACATGAGTGACTCCTGAAGTGATGTGAACAATGGAGTCGAGTATCGGCTCCTCGTTCCTTCAGAAAAACCGCTGAATCCGAAAAGGACTCTTTACCAAAAGTCATGAGTGGTGAAGAGCAAAAGCCATCGCAGGCAAGCCAGCTCCCACAGAAGACTGTGTTTATTCAGCCAGTTTTTTGAGTTGCCGCGCCAGGTCCAGGGCCACCCGCCCGCTGCTTGCCGTGGGCACCAGGTGGGTAAACGGAATATCGATCATCCGGTTCTCCCGCACCGCCCGCAAACGCGAGAGCACCGGGTCACTGGTCAGCAACTGGCGCTTGCGGCTGGCCGGTGACCACACTGCATCCGCCAGCAAAATCACATCCGGGTCACTCATCAGCAGGGTTTCGCTGCTCACGGTGACGCGGTATTGGTTGATCCCGGCGAATAAATTGCGCGCACCAGCAGCCGCCACCAACGTGGTGACGAACCCACGCCGGCCTTCGCTGTCCAGCCCGTTGACCTCACTGTCCAGGTAGAACACCGACAGCGGTTTACCTTCGCCCGCCAGGGCCTGGGCACTGGCCAGGTCGGCGTCCATGGCATCGCTCAACGCCCGCGCCCGTTGCTGTTTGTGCACCAGGGCGCCGAGGGTAAACAGGTCGTTGCGGATATGCCCGAAGTAATCCAGCGAATGCCCGTCACACGCCGACTCCAGCAAATATGACCCAACCCCGTTGCCGGCCAACCCTGTGCGGGAAGTGACGCCAGTGCCAAAGGCAGTGGCGAACCCACCGACCACCAGATCCGGTTTCTGCGCATAGAGCACTTCGCTGGACGGGTACTTGGGTGCAATCACCGGCACGCCGAAATACTCGCCGTGTCGGTGGGCCACACCGTTGTCATCCAGATACGCCACGCCCACCAATGCCGAGCCGACATCCAGCGCCAACAGCAAGTCGGCAGCATGCTGGTTGAGGGCCACGATGCGCGAGGGCGGTGAGTGGGTGGCCGTCCAGTCCTGGTTGCAGTTGCGATAACGGTCCGCCAGGGCCAACGATGGGCAGAGCAGGGCGCCCAACAGCAACCACGACGCTTTCACGGGCGCTCCTTGATCAGCAAATCCTCGACGACTTCGCCGCCCACCAGGTGCACTTCCACCAGCCGTTGCACGTCTGCGTTGCTGTGCACGCCGTACCAGCACGTGTCCGGGTACACCGTCACAATCGGGCCCAGGTTGCACGGGAACTGGCAGTGGGTGCGGGTCAACAGCACGCCGCCAGGCTTTTCGATGCGGTCGTGTGCCAGCAGGTGGCGGCGCAGGGTTTTCCATAATTGCAGCGCGCCACGCTGGGTGCAGCGCGGGCCGGTGCACAGGAACACGTGACGGGTGTGGTCAGGCACATGGGACCAGTCCGGATGAGTTTCCACGGGCGTACTCATCAGAAGCGATACGTGTAGCGTACTTCGGAGGTGAACGGCCGCCCGAGGTTGTCGACGTTGCTGGCGCGGCTGGTGACGTAGTCGCGATCGAACAGGTTCTCTACCAGCAGGCTGACGCGATGTTGGTGGGCGTTATCGAGGTAGCGATAGGCGTCGGCGTCGACCACGGTGTAGTTGCCGTACTCGACCTTTTTCGAGCTGACAATATCGCCGATGTAACGCACCGCAGTACCGACGCCCCACAGGCGGTCCACCGATTCATAGCCGACCCGCGAGCGGGCGAAGAAGCCAGGAATATCATTGAGGGTGACACCCGCGCGGGACTCGGTGAGGTTGCGGGTCATGTCGGCCTGCACGCTCCATTGCTCGTTAAGTTGCAGCTTGGCGTCGGCCTCGAAACCGCGCATCTGGATCTGCCCCTGGCCGTTGACCCACTGGATATCGTCCTGGGTGATCAGGTCGGTGATCTTGCGCTTGAACAGCGTCACGCTGGCGCTGAAGTCCCGCGCCAGCAGGCTGCCCTTGTAGTCGATGCCCAGCTCGGCGTTGCGGCTCTTCTCCGGCTTGAGGTTGCGGTTGCCTTTCTCATCGTCTTCGTTGACGAACAGTTGCTCGGCATTCGGCAGTTTGTAGGCGGTGCCGTATTGGCCGCGCAGGGCCCAGTTGTCGTTGAGGTCATAAAGCGAAGTGAGCATGCCGACGGTGGCGCTGTCACCGCCGCTCATGGCTTCGTGGCGTACGCCGATGCTCGGGTGCCAGTTCGGCAGGGCTTCGATATTCGGGCGCAGTTGGGTGTACAGCGCGTGGGCCTGGGCCTTGTTGTCGTCGATGATCAATACATCATCCTGGCCCTTGAACCACTGGTTATCGGAACCGAATACCAGCACATGCTCGCCGGGCAACACGGCCTTGCCTTCGGCCTGCACGCCCCAGTCGGTGAAGCCCCAGTAGTCGTTGTGGTTGATGACCTTGGTGCCGCCGCCTTCGACATTGTTGAGGCGGGTGTAGCGCGTGTCCCAATCGTTGATATGCCCTTTGACGAAGTAGCTCAGGCGCTCGTTGATGCTTTGCTCGAAGGTCGCCGTGGCGATTTGCTGCACGCGGTCGTTGGTGGTCTTGTGGTTGTCCACCGGGCGGGCGAAATCCAGGTTGGCGTCGGCGTATTGGTAAAACAGTTCCAGGCGCGTGTCATCGCCAAACGACTGGATCGCCTTGGTGCCGAAGGTGGTGACTTCGTAGGAGCGCTTCTTGTCGGTGACGTTTTTCATGTCGCGGTTGCGAAACGGTTGGTAGCCCTCGGAGACGTTGCGGCTGACGTAGGCCAGCAAGCCGAGGTCGCCAAACCCGTTATTGAAAATCTTCTCGACCCGGGCATCGCCGGTGGTGCCGCCGAAGGTGTCGGCACCCAGGTTCACCTCGCCGGACGCCTCGCGGGTTTGCGGGCTGCGGGTGACGATGTTGATCACCCCCGACACCGCCTGGGTGCCGAACAGCAGGCTCTGGCCACCCTTGAGCACTTCGATGCGCTCGATGGCGTTGGCGGGCAGGGTGTCCAGATACAGGCCGCCGTACAGGCGGTTGTTCAGGCGCACGCCGTCCAGCAGGATCAGCGTGTCGTCGTTGCGCCCGCCCAGCAGTGAATAAGTGCCGTAGTCGAACGGGCCATTCTTGGGTGCCACGTACAGGCCGGGGATGAACATCTGCATCACGCGCGACACATCGGCGGCGGGGCCGGCGCGTTCAATCTGTTCGCGGGTGACGATCTCAACCTTGCTGCCGTACTGGGCCATCTCGGCCACGGTGGTGGATTCCACCGACGGTGCGGAAACGTTAAGTTGCTTGAGTTCCAGGGTGTTGTCGTCGGCCAGCAGCAGGGGGCTGAACAGGCAGCCGAACAACAGGCCGGGCACAGGAGTCTTGAAAGGTCGAATCATAGTCTTCTCGGAAAAGTATCTTTCGCGAAAAGCACGCACGAGTAGGCACCGAGCACACGCCAATACCGGCCCATGCCCGCCCACCGCAGGATTTTGCCAAACAGAATTCCAGGCCGGTCTCCGGGCTCACGCGTATGGACACCTTCACCTTCCCATGGCGCGCTGGCCACAGTGGTGTGTCGAAGGGGTCACGCGTCTACCGTTGCGGGGGCAGCACCGGACTGGCTCAAAAAAAGAGCGGCACCGGTTTCCCGTTTCACCCCAAGCACGGCGGCAGGGGGCACCTGAAACAGGCCGGCATCTGAACATTCGAAAGACCGTTCGTCAACTTGGCGGGGACTTTTCCGGTGGCTGCATGGGAAGCGACTGACGGATATTGCCAGAAAATTCCCACAGGAGTACAAATGTACTCCATGACGAATCTAACGCCCCGCCGTACCGCCATCCTGACCTTTATCCGCGACCGTATCGCGCAGCAAGGCCAGTCTCCCAGCCTCGCCGAGATCGCCGAGGCGTTCGGCTTTGCCTCCCGCAGCGTGGCGCGCAAGCATGTGCTGGCGCTGACCGAGGGCGGCTTTATCGAGGTCAACCCCAACCAGGCGCGCGGCATTCGCCTGCTCAATCAGCCAGCGCGGCCGGAGCTGCTGGACATCCCGGTACTCGGCCGGGTAGCTGCCGGCTTGCCCATCGGCGCTGACGCTGAAGTGCACAACCGCCTCTTACTCGACCCGGGCATGTTCGCGAAAACCCCGGATTACCTGCTGCGGGTACAGGGCGATTCGATGATCGAAGACGGCATCCTCGATGGCGACCTGGTGGGCGTACGCCGCAGCGCCGAAGCCTTGAACGGGCAGATCGTGGTGGCGCGCCTGGACGGTGAGGTCACCATCAAGCGTTTCGAACACGTCGGCGAGCGCGTGCGCTTGCTGCCGCGCAACCCCGCTTATCAACCCATCGTGGTGCGGCCCGATCAGGACCTGGCCATCGAAGGGGTGTTCTGCGGTTTGGTGAGGCAAGGCTGATGGGCGCCGTCGTTGCACTGGACTCGCTGTTCAATGGCGGCCGGGTCTGGAAAGGCCGGCCTGCCGCGCCGCCCGCCAGCGTCCATCCCACCGGGCTTGCGGCCCTGGATGCAGTGCTGCCCAGCGGTGGCTGGCCGGAAGCGGCGTTGAGCGAAATCCTGATGGCGAAGGAGGGCGTGGGTGAGTTGCAACTGGTGTGGCCGACCCTGGCGCGGTTGTCGGCGGCCGGCGAGCGCATCGTGCTGGTGGCGCCGCCTTACACGCCGTACCCCCACGCCTGGCAAAACGCCGGGGTGGATGTGCGCCAGCTTTCCGTGATCCAGGCCGATGAACGCGATGCCTTGTGGGCCGTGGAGCAATGCCTGCGCTCCGGCAGTTGTGGCGCGGTGCTGTGCTGGCCACGCAAGGCCGATGACCGGGCCTTGCGCCGCTTGCAGGTGGCGGCGGAAACCGGCCAGACCCTGGCCTTTGCCTGGCGCTCCTTGAACGAGGCCATCAACCCGTCACCGGCCGCGTTGCGCCTGGCGGTTGAGGCGAGCCCGGCGCAAGTGCGGGTGCTCAAGTGCCGGGGCGGCCTGGCCCATCCCGCGCCCATTGCGCTTGGGCACTGAGGTTGGCATGCGCTGGGTGTGTATTGTCTTCCCGCAATTGGCGCTGGACGGGGTGCTGCGTCTGCGCTCCGAACCGGATCAGCCATTGGCCCTGTTGGCCGGCACGCCGCAACGACGGGTGCTGCAAACCGTCAATGAGGCCGCGCGCAAACTCGGCCTGCGCCCCGGCCAATCCCTGACGGCGGCCCATGCCTTGACCAAGGCTTTTGCCTGCGCCGAATACGACCCGGCGCAGATCGAATACTGGCAGCAATTTCTTGCGGCCTGGGCCTACCGTTTCAGCTCCCAGGTCAGCGTGTATTACCCACGGGCGTTGTTGTTCGAGATCGAGTCGAGCCTGGGCCTGTTCGGGCCCTGGCCGTTGCTCGAAGCGCGCTTGCGCAAGGAACTGACTGACCTCGGGTTTCGTCATCGCATCGTCGCCGCGCCGAACCCGGCGGCGGCGCGGATTCTGGCGAATGCTTACGACGGCCTGGCCGTGGCCGATGAGCACAGCCTGCAACAAGCCCTGGCGCCGATCCCCATCGACCGCGCCGGTCTCGACCCACACGCCGCCACCGCGTTGTCGCGTATGGGCTTGCGCACCCTGGCTCAGGTGCAGGCATTACCCCGGCATACCCTGGCCCGGCGTTTCGACGCGGCGCTACTCAAGCACCTCGATGCACTGTGCGGGCAACGGCCCCTGGCCCTGGCGTTCTACCAACCGCCGGACCAGTTCGATGTGCGCATCGAGCTGAATTTTGATGTGCTGTCCCACCAGGCTTTGCTGTTTCCCTTGCGCCGTTTGACTGGCGATTTATCGGCGTTCCTGTGTGGCCGCGACAGTGGCGTGCAGCGTTTTGACCTGCACCTGGAGCACGCCGCAGAACCCGACAGCGTGATCAAGGTCGGCCTGCTCAGCGCCGAGCGTGACGCAGCAATGCTGTTCGAACTGGCCCGTGGTCGCCTGGAGCAAGTGCAAGTCACCTCGCCGGTGCGTGGCTTTCGCCTGGTGGCCCAGGACCTGCCGGTGTTTGTGCCCCAGCGCCAGGATCTGTTCGACGAGCGCCCGCAACAAACCCTGCCGTGGGAGCAACTGCGCGAACGCCTGCGGGCGCGGTTGGGGGACGAAGCGGTGCAAGGCCTGCGCTTTCACGCCGACCACCGCCCGGAATGTGCCTGGCAAACCGGTGCTGACAGTCGCCCGTGCACACCCTCAAATAGAGTGCAGCGCCCGGGTTGGTTGCTGCATGAACCGACGCCCCTGGCCGAGCAAGGTCTACACATCCTGATGGGCCCGGAGCGCATCGAATCCGGCTGGTGGGATGGTGCCGATGTGCGCCGCGATTACTACCTGGTGCGCACCCGCGCCGGCCAACAGGGCTGGGCTTATCGCACCGTGGGCGAAAGCGGCACACTGTGGCTGCAAGGCTGGTTCGCATGAAGTACGCAGAGCTGCATTGCCTGTCCAACTTCAGTTTCCAGCGTGGCGCCTCCAGTGCCCGTGAACTGTTCGAGCGGGCCAAACAGCAGGGTTACGAGGCGCTGGCGATCACCGATGAATGCACCTTGTCGGGTATCGTCCGTGCCTGGCAGGTGGCCAAGGAAGTCGAGTTACCGCTGATTATCGGCAGCGAGATGCGCCTGGAAAACGGCCCGAAGCTGGTGCTGCTGGTGGAGAACCTGGAGGGCTATCAGCACCTGTGCCGGCTGATCACCATCGCCCGCCGCCGTGCAGAAAAAGGTCACTACCGCCTGCTGCAGGAAGACTTCACATCCGTGCGAGGTTTGCTGGCGTTATGGATGGTCGAAGACACCGACACCCAGGCCCATATCCAATGGCTGTGCAGCACCTTTACCGATCGCCTGTGGCTGGCCGTGGAGCTGCATTGCGGCCAGAACGATGCCCGCCACCTTGAACAACGCTTGAACCTGGCCGCCAGCCTGCACCTGCCGGCGGTGGCCTGCGGCGATGTGCATATGCATGTGCGTGGCCGCCGTGCCCTGCAAGACACCATGACCGCGATCCGTCATCACGTCCCGGTGGCCGAAGCCGGTGCGCGCCTGCATCCCAATGGCGAACGGCACTTGCGCAGCCTTGACGCATTGGCCGCGCTGTACCCGGCACACTTGCTGGAAGAGTCCCTGAACATTGCCCGGCGTTGCACCTTCGACCTCAGCCAACTGCGCTATCAATACCCGAGGGAACTGGTGCCCGAAGGGCAAACGCCTGAGAGCTGGTTGCGCACCTTGACCGAAGAGGGCATTGCCCAGCGTTGGCCGCACGGCGTGGACGCCAAGACCCTTGGGCAGATCAACGATGAGCTGAAGCTGATCACCGAGCTGGGCTACGAAAGCTACTTCCTCACCGTACACGACATTGTGCGCTTCGCCCGCAGCCGTTCGATCCTGTGCCAGGGCCGTGGCTCGGCGGCCAACTCGGCGGTGTGTTTTGCCCTGGGCATCACCGAGATCAACCCGAGCCTGATGAACATGTTGTTCGAGCGCTTCCTGTCCCGGGAACGCAACGAGCCGCCGGACATCGACGTGGACTTCGAACATGAACGCCGCGAAGAAGTGCTGCAATACGTCTTCCAACGCTACGGCCGCACCCGCGCTGCGTTGACGGCGGTGGTCAGCAGCTACCACGGCGCCGGCGCGGTGCGCGACGTCGCCAAGGCCCTCGGGTTGCCGCCGGATCAGGTCAACGCCCTGGCCGACTGCTGCGGGCGCTGGAGCGATGAGGCACCCCCCCTGGAGCGCCTGCGCGAAGGTGGTTTCGACCCCGACAGCCCGGTGCTGCGCCGGGTGCTGACCTTGACCCAACAACTGATCGGCTTCCCCCGGCACCTGTCCCAACACCCCGGCGGCTTCGTGATTTCCGAACACCCGCTGGACACTCTGGTGCCGGTAGAAAATGCGGCCATGGCCGATCGCACCATTATCCAGTGGGACAAGGACGACCTCGACGCCGTGGGCCTGCTTAAGGTGGATATCCTCGCGTTGGGCATGCTCAGTGCGATTCGCCGCTGCTTCGACCTGCTGCGCCGCCATCGCAACCTGGACCTGAGCCTGGCCACGGTGCCCAAGGAAGATGCGGCGACCTACGCAATGATCAGCAAGGCCGACACCATTGGCGTGTTCCAGATTGAGTCGCGGGCACAGATGTCGATGTTGCCCCGTTTGCGGCCGAAAGCGTTCTACGACCTGGTGATCGAGGTCGCCATCGTGCGGCCCGGGCCGATTCAGGGCGGTATGGTGCATCCGTACTTGCGGCGACGTAACAAGGAAGAACCCGAAACCTACCCGTCGCCGGAGCTGGAAAGCGTGCTCAAACGCACCCTGGGCATCCCGCTGTTCCAGGAGCAGGTCATGCAGATCGCCATGGTCGCCGCCGATTACACACCCGGCGAAGCCGACCAACTGCGCCGCTCCATGGCCGCCTGGAAACGCCACGGCGGCCTCGAACCCCACCAGCAACGCCTGCGCACCGGCATGCTGAAAAACGGCTACACCGAAGCCTTCGCCGCGCAGATCTTCGAGCAGATCAAGGGCTTTGGCAGCTACGGCTTTCCCGAGTCCCACGCCGCCAGTTTCGCCTTGCTGACCTATGCCAGTTGCTGGCTCAAATGCCATGAACCGGCAGCCTTTGCTTGCGCCCTGATCAACAGCTGGCCCATGGGTTTCTACAGCCCGGACCAGATCCTGCAGGACGCCCGCCGCCATCATTTGCAGATCCGCCCGGTGGATGTGCAGGCCAGCGACTGGGACTGCAGCCTTGAACCCATCGACGGCCAGCAACCGGCCATCCGCATGGGCTTGCGGATGATCTCCGGGTTTCGCGAAGAAGATGGCCGACGCATCGAAACCGCGCGTCAGGCGCGGGCGTTTTTCGACATTGCCGACCTGGGCGAACGTGCCCATTTGGACACCCGTGCCCAGGAATTGTTGGCGGATGCTGGAGCCTTGCGCGGGCTGGCCGGGCATCGGCATCGAGCGCGCTGGGAGGTGGCCGGGGTGCAGAAGCAACTGGGGCTGTTTGCCGGTGTGGCCAGCCCCGAAGAAGCGGTGGTGGAACTGCCCCAACCGACAGTGGGCGAAGACCTGTATGCCGACTACGCCAGCGTCGGTACTACCCTGGGCCCACATCCCCTGGCATTGTTGCGCGATGAACTGCGCGCACGACGCTGCCGCAGCTCCAAAGAGTTGCTGCTGGTTGAGCATGGGCGCAACGTCAGCGTCGCCGGCCTGGTCACCGGTCGACAACGTCCGGGCACGGCCAGCGGCGTCACCTTCGTCACCCTGGAAGATGAGTTCGGCAATATCAATGTGGTGGTCTGGCGCGATTTGGCCGAGCGGCAGCGCCAGGCACTGGTGGGCTCGCGGTTGCTTAAAGTGGATGGGCGCTGGGAGGCAGTGGGGGAGGTTCGGCACCTGATCGCCGGGCGCCTGACCGACCTGACCCCGCTGCTGTCGGGCATCAGTGTGCGCAGCCGGGATTTTCGCTGATCCGGCTCTTGCTCCTTCATGGCCGCATAAGCAATATGCGATGAAACCAACCGCCGCTGTCGGGCTCAAAGTTTTCATCGCCGCCCACCTTTTATCTTTTGCAGAGCCGACTGATGCAGTTTTTATCCGATACCCATGGCTGTGATGGCTGGGCTGGGGAAATGGCCCAGAGGATTCGCGCATTCGACTGGTCCACTACCGACCTCGGCCCCATTGGCGCCTGGCCCTCCAGCCTGACCAGTGCCGTGCAACTGATGCTGGCATCGCCCATTCCTATGGTCATGCTGTGGGGACGGGCGGGTTACATGATCTACAACGACAGCTATTCGGTGTTTGCCGGCGGTCGCCACCCGTATCTGTTGGGGGCGCCGGTAGAACTGGGCTGGCCGGAAGTCGCCGACTTCAACCGCAATGTGGTCGACACCTGCCTGGCCGGCGGCACCTTGTCCTATCGCAACTTGCCCCTGGAGCTGTTGCGCGACGGCCGTCCGGAACAAGTGTGGATGGACCTGTATTACAGCCCCGTGGCCGGTGACGATCAGCAACCGGCCGGGGTCCTGGCGATTGTGGTGGAGACCACTGAACACATGATCTCCGAGCGCCTGCGCCAGGAACTCACCCACAACCTCGAGCAGCGTGTCGCCGCCGAAGTGCAGGCCCGTTCCGCCGCCGAAGAACAGCTGCGTCAATCACAGAAGCTGGAAGCCATTGGCGGCCTGACCGGCGGCGTGGCCCACGACTTCAATAACCTGCTGCAAGTGGTCTCCGGCAATCTGCACCTGCTGGCCCGGCATGAACCGGACAACCTCCAGGTGCAGCGCCGCGTCAGCGCCGCCATCGCGGCAGTGGAGCGCGGGGCCAAACTGACCTCGCAGCTGTTGGCGTTCGCCCGTCGCCAGCCGCTGTCGCCGGCGGTGTACAACCCATTGCGCATCTACGAAGGCCTGGGTGAATTGCTGCAGCGGGCGTTGGGAGAAACCATCCACATTGATGTGCAACTGCCCCAGAATCCGTGGTGCATTAACGTCGACCGCAACCAACTGGAAAACGCACTGCTCAACCTGGCGATCAACGCCCGGGATGCCATGAAAGGCGAGGGCGTGATTCGGATCACCGGCGAAAACATCATCCTCAATCCCCCGGACTGCGCCGGCAAAAGCATCAACCCCGGTGAATACGTGCGCCTGGCCGTCGCCGACAGCGGCGCCGGTATGTCACCGACGATCCTGGCACGGGCCTTTGAACCGTTTTTCACCACCAAGCCGAATGGGCACGGTACCGGCCTGGGCCTGAGCATGGTGTTCGGGTTCGTGCGCCAAAGTGGCGGGCATGTGGAGGTCGAAAGCGTGGAGGGCAGCGGCACCGTGGTGCAGATGTATTTCCCGCGCAACCTCGGAGAGCCGGAAAGCCACGATACGCCCGTCCAGCTCACACAACACAGCGGCGGCCAGGAGACCATCCTGGTGGTGGAGGACAACGAAGGCGTACGCGCGGCCGCGGTGGAATTGCTCGAACAATCCGGCTACACCGTGCTCACCGCCGAAGACGGCGACCGGGCCATGCTGATGCTCCAGGCCGGCCTGCAACCGGACCTGATTTTTACCGACGTCGTGATGCCGGGCCGGGTCAAAAGCACCGACCTGGCCGAATGGGCGCGGGAGCAAGTGCCGGCGATAGCGGTGCTGTTCACGTCCGGGCATACCCGCGACATTCTTTCCAGCAACCACCTGCTGGGCACCGACATTCACCTGCTGAGCAAACCCTATGGCCCGGATGAATTGGCGCAACGGGTGCGCTCGGTGCTGACCTCCCGAATGATGTGACGAATGGAGATCTAACCCGCAAAGCCAATCCACTGTGGGAGCTGGCTTGCCTGCGATGGCGATGCATCAGTCCCCCATCTGGCAACTGACACACCGCCATCGCGGGCAAGTCCGGCTCCCACAGTTGATCTTCACTGCCTTGAACACACCGATAAGGTTACCCATGACTTCCCAGCGCAACCTGCCCCCAGACACCCCGCTCACCACCCAACGCCCAGGCTTCGTGCGGGTGCGGGGTGCCCGGGAACACAACCTGCGCAACGTCGACGTGGACATCCCCCGTGACGCCCTGGTGGTGTTCACCGGCGTGTCCGGCTCCGGCAAGTCCTCGCTGGCATTCTCCACCGTCTACGCCGAAGCCCAGCGCCGCTATTTCGAATCCGTCGCGCCCTACGCCCGTCGCCTGATCGACCAGGTCGGCGTGCCCGACGTCGACTCCATCGAAGGCCTGCCACCTGCCGTGGCCCTGCAACAGCAGCGCGGCACACCCAGCACACGGTCCTCAGTGGGCAGCGTCACCACCTTGTCCAGCCTGATCCGCATGCTCTACTCCCGCGCGGGCAGCTACCCGGCGGGGCAACCGATGCTCTACGCCGAAGACTTTTCCCCCAACCTGCCCCAAGGCGCGTGCCCGCAATGCCACGGCCTGGGCCGGGTGTACGAAGTGACCGAAGCCCTGATGGTGCCCGATCCTTCCCTCACCATCCGCCAGCGCGCCGTAGCGTCCTGGCCGCTGGCGTGGCAAGGCCAGAACCAGCGCGACATCCTTGTCACCTTGGGCTACGACGTCGACATCCCATGGAGAGATCTGCCGAAAAAGCAGCGCGACTGGATCCTCTTCACCGAAGAAACCCCCACTGTCCCGGTGTATGCCGGCTTCACACCTGCCCAAACCCGCGACGCCCTCAAACGCAAACTCGAACCCAGCTACCAGGGCACCTTCACCGGTGCCCGACGCTACATCCTGCACACCTTCACCCACTCCCAAAGCGCCCTGATGAAAAAGCGCGTGTCGCAATTCATGCAAGGCAGCCCATGCCCGCTGTGCGAAGGCAAACGCCTGAACAAGGCCGCGCTGTCGGTGAAATTTGCCGGCGTGGACATTGGCGAACTGTCGCAAATGTCCCTGCTGCAACTCGCCGAGCTCCTGCGCCCGGTGGCTGAAGGGCAGGGCGATAAAAAACTCTCCGTGGAAAAACGCCTGGCCGCCCAACGCATCGCCCAGGACCTGCTCGAGCGCGTCAGCACCCTGACCGACCTCGGCCTCGGCTACCTCGCCCTTGAGCGCAGCACACCGACCCTGTCCTCCGGTGAACTGCAACGCCTGCGTCTGGCCACCCAACTGGGCTCGCAACTGTTCGGAGTGATCTACGTACTCGACGAACCTTCTGCCGGCCTGCACCCTGCCGACGGCGAAGCCCTCTTCGCCGCCCTTGATCGCCTGAAGGCCGCCGGCAACTCACTGTTCGTGGTGGAACACGACCTTGAAACCATGCGCCGCGCCGACTGGCTGATCGACGTCGGCCCCGCTGCGGGCGAACACGGCGGCCAAGTCCTCTACAGCGGCCCACCCGCCGGCCTCGCGCAGATTGAAGCCTCGCAAACCCGCGAATACCTGTTCGCCGAAAAGCGCCCGGTCAGCCAACCACCGCGCCAACCCACCGGCTGGCTGAGCCTGGAAGGCGTCACGCGCAATAACCTCAACGACCTCAGCGTGGACTTCCCCCTGGGCTGCTTCACCGCTGTCACCGGCATCTCCGGCTCGGGCAAATCCAGCCTCGTCAGCCAGGCGCTATTGGAACTGGTAGGCGCAGGCCTGGGCCGCGTGGTGGAAACCGAAGACGAACCCAGCCTCGAAGACGACGCCCCACAAACCAGTGGCGGCCGCATCAGCGGCGGGCTGGAACACATCCGCCGCCTGGTCCAGGTGGACCAAAAACCCATCGGCCGCACACCGCGCTCCAACCTTGCGACCTACACCGGGCTGTTCGACAACGTGCGCAAACTGTTCGCCGCCACCCCCGCGGCTAAAAAGCGCCATTTCGACGCCGGGCAATTCTCCTTCAACGTCGCCAAAGGGCGCTGCCCGAACTGCGAAGGCGAGGGTTTTGTCAGCGTTGAATTGCTGTTCATGCCCAGCGTGTACGCGCCATGCCCGACGTGCCACGGGGCGCGGTACAACCCGGAGACGTTAGCGATCAAGTGGGAAGGCCTGACCATCGCCCAAGTGCTGGGGCTGACGGTTGAACAGGCGGTGGAGGTATTTGCCGAAGAGCCGGGTGTGCTGCGCTCGCTGCAAGTGCTGCGGGATATTGGCTTGGGTTATTTGCGCCTTGGGCAGCCGGCGACCGAGTTGTCGGGGGGAGAGGCGCAACGGATCAAGCTGGCGACCGAGCTGCAACGCAATGCGCGGGGGGCGACGCTGTATGTGCTGGATGAGCCGACGACCGGGTTGCATCCGCGGGATGTGGACCGGTTGTTGAGCCAGTTGAATCATCTGGTGGAGGCGGGGCATACGGTGATCGTGGTGGAGCATGAAATGCGCGTGGTGGCCCAGAGTGATTGGGTGATTGATATTGGGCCGGGGGCCGGGGATAGAGGAGGGAAGGTGGTAGTGAGTGGCACGCCGCAGAAGGTGGCGAAGAGCAAGAGTAGCCGGACTGCGCCGTTTTTGGGGCGCGAGTTGGGCTGAGTTTTGCTCGACGTGCGCCATGTTCGCCGGCAGCTTCGTGATTGCCCGAGCGTTCGGTAGACTGCAGCGGTTGGCTGGATGATCCGGCCTGTCGCTGGATCTGGAACTTATGGACACAAGTACATCTCAGGTAAGAAACCCCTCGCGCCCGGCGATGGTCACATTTTCGGTGGCTTATTGCTTGATTCTCACAATAAAAATTGCCTACTGGGTGGTCAGCGACGGCTGGGGTATGGCCAGGACGGGTGATATCTCGATCATCATGCTGCTCCCCGCTGCGCTGACCTGCATTCTGTTGGCCGTGGGTAGCCTGTTGCTGTGGTTGCGCAGTGCAAAATCTTCGTGGTTTCTATTGGGC
This sequence comes from Pseudomonas sp. Xaverov 83, assembly GCF_019352905.1. Taxonomy (NCBI): domain Bacteria; kingdom Pseudomonadati; phylum Pseudomonadota; class Gammaproteobacteria; order Pseudomonadales; family Pseudomonadaceae; genus Pseudomonas; species Pseudomonas sp. Xaverov 83. The sequence goes on from NZ_JAAAFU010000049.1 coordinate 192,973, forward strand.
TCGTTACTTTTCGGGCTGATGCTAATCCCGCTCATGCTTCCGGAAGTTTTCCTGGTATCGGCCAGCCAATATGTGCAGGTTGCCTGGTTCGTACTGCCGGCCGCCCTACAAGCAGCCTTGCTGATTGCCGTTTGGGTCTACAGCCTGCGGATACGCCGCACAGGCTATTTCAAGTAGCCTGTCCAAAATTGCAAAGTCGGGGGTAGGACCACATTTAAAACAAGGGTGGTCTGACCCGATTTGTTGTCGTTCGACTTGACGCCGCCCATCGGAAGATAAGCCCGGGCCCGGAAAACCTCTTTAATGGCTGGACGACTTTATGCTCACGGCGTTTTTGCAATACCCTGTTTCGTTTGGCAATCCTGCAGCAAACTTCAGGAAGATTCGCGATCTCGTAGATTCGGCGCAATTTGATCTCTTGGTGATGCCTGAGCTTTGCACCATCGGTTATTTTCACGACTCACGTGAGGCACTGTCCAGGCATGCTGAGTTGGCGCTTGATGGGCCCACCGCGCGGTTCTTGCTACAACTGTCGGCAGACAAGGATGCAACGCTCATTGCGGGTATTGCTGAGCGAGATGGCGATCAGATCTACAACACAGCGATTGTCGTATCGCGAGGGCGATGGTTGGGGAAACAACGCAAGTGCCATCTGTCACGCATAGAAAAGCCGCTCTTCACACCTGGCGATTCATTCGCCTGTTTCGATGATGGAACCTGCCGATTTGGCGTTCTGACTTGTTTTGACCTCTGGATGCCAGAAGCCGCCCGCCTGCTGGTGCGCCAGGGTGCACAGCTACTGTGTTGTCCAGCCAACTATGGCGGACCTTGGACGACCCAGCTTGCGCGTATTCGCGCAATGGAAAACGCCACTCCGCTAATCTGTGCCAATCGTACCGGTGTGGAAATGTATGCAGGCTCAGAGGCGACATTCAGAGGTGAAAGCCAGATTGTCGGGCCTATGGGAGAAGTTTGGGCATCTGCCACAGAAGAGACGTCCCTTGGCTTGTCGATAATCGACCCGGCTGCGTACCTGCTCAAAGCCAATCCTATGTGCGATGACTTGATGGAAGAGGCAAGTCGCTATGCGTTATCCGGTCCACGCTCAAAATGAACACTCCATGTCTGACAAAAGAAGCAGTGCAAAATGGGGTCAGACCACATTTAAACCTGTGGTGGTCTGACCTCGATTTTTCATAACTCCGATTTTTCAATCAGCGGACGGTGACCCCGCCATTTACACAGTCGTGAATGACGCCTTCAAGCTTGCGACACAACAGCATCAGCACAGCCGAAATGTCCGGATCGCAAGGGTCTATCGCCGCACCCAGTGTAGAGACGGTAATCGACGAACCGTCATTAATCACCTGGTCTGGCGTGGTCGACTGGATGGCCAGCCTCGCGTCACATTCAGCTATTTTTTGCGCGATCTCGGCGTTCGGGTCGAGGTTTTCCCATTCAATAATTTCCTGAATCTCCCCAGGTACCCAGTCTGGGTCGTCCTCTATTTGAATCAGAAATGGCGTGGGGGTATGGACCAGCAATTGCGGGATAACCATCCCATAGCCGCGCCACTCCGTTACCGAGACGTGCCACGAGGAATTTTCTCGCAGATGTCTGGCAACGTCTGACAACGTCAAACCCAGCCGTTTTGAGTTGTAGCAAATGTGTGCAGAGCTCGTCATAGCGATGCGCCTGTCGACCATTGGTTATTTGCACGCGATGCTAAAGCGCTTGTGGGTTACAGACAATTTCAAATGACCGTTCTGGCTCGATCTTCGCTGACGGGTCGTCTGCCCCCTACCTGCGCTCTTCGATGCTGCGTACTAACACCCCAAAGAGCTCACCCCGCGGCATCTCGCTCAAGGGAATATTCGCCTTCTCGAACCACTCCCGATCCGCTTCAGGATGCGGGCCACTCAGCACCACTACCCCCTTTTCATAGGTGTAACGCGCTGCCGCCACATCACCATTCCGGTAGGTCGCAATGGTTGAAGAAGGCGAGGTCGCGTCAGGCTTGGGAAAGTAAGGCCCATCCTGATAAAAGACGCTATCGGCTTTCCCATCCCACACAACCTGCACTGCCGCGTCCGCAATCCCCGCGACCTCAAACCCAGGCCTGCCCGCCTCTGAATCAAGGTCGTAGGGTATCAGGCCAAAATTGCTGTCATCGGCCAGATACGCGCCCATACACAGCCCCAGGTAGCGCCCACCCTGGGCGACAAAGTCACGAATGGCTTGCACCCGCGCATCCCCCAAACTATCAAGCGCCGCAGGGATGTCCTGACCGCCGCCGGGTTGAACGTAGAGGTCATAACGAGCGAGGCTTTGCCGCGTGATCTCGATCGATTCATCAGCACCTACAAAGTCAATCTGCGCATTCGGGCGGACGCGCAGCAGGGCTGTTTTAACCTTCTCCGAGCATTCCTCGCAGCCCGCGGGGCCTCGGTAGATAGCGACATGGGTGATGGGGGCTGCGGCTTGCACCGAGTAAGGAAACAGCGTGAAAAACGCAAAAAGCGTCGCGGCGATGGCGTGCAGATTCATGGTCGTAGAGCCGTCTTAAAGCTGATTGGGTCCGATCGGACTTTGTGAGTCGAAGCCTAAAGCTAATGGCCACGTGAAGGCGTTAACATTTGTAAATTGGCTAGTGTTGCTTGGCGCAGCATTCGTCTGGGTATACGCAACGGCTCTAAAATTCACTCACCCACGGGTACTTTGGTTGGAAAGTACGGAAGTGTGTTTTGAATTATATAAATTTGCTGACGTTCGAGAGTAGCTTTCGCAAGATCTGAAATGGTTTTAACATTTTCATTTGTTGAGTATGCCGCTTCTTTGATGTTGTCCATCACTGCAATCGTGTGATCTGGTAAAGAAATATTAGAGAATAGTTGAGTCAGCGATAGCAGGGAACTAATGATTGCCGCGACTACTGAAATAGATAGCGCATAAGTCGCATATCGTGAAGCGGACCTCGCTGAGGCTCTCGCTTCTTCCAACTCTATATGGTTGAGCAGTCTGAATTTGTCTGAGATTGTGAAAAATAAATTCATATCATTTCTGCTTGAGTGGTTGTAGTAAACCACTTCGCTATGCATGAATATCTCTTTTCGATCTATTTGTAGCGCGAGAATCTGCTCTTGGAGCTTGGACAGTTTTAGCGTCTTAACTAAATCGCCCAAGGTGAAATACGCTTTGGTCTCTGCGTACTTCAGAGCCAATATGTACATATCATTTGCTGACATAGGCAGGTCTCAGCTGAAGGGGCGAGCCTCTAAAGATAGATGCACGCCGCATTTTTCTTGGAGAAATGGATCATTGATCCCGTTCTTGGAGTACGCTACTGATCAAGGGTGTTTGACGTATCTGCCGCTATCAGGAACTTTCGTTTCAATAAACTCGTCGCGTTTTCGGTTGATTCGAAGATCCTCCTCGTTAGGAAGAACATCTAAAATTCTCTTCAAGTCGTGGTAGCCGAGTCGATCCTCATTCACTAGGTCGGTTAACTGGCGAATGGTACTGTCAACTGTGACTTGTTCAAAACTCTGCTGTTTGACAAAAAGCTTTTCTCGCGCATTAACGACCCTGGATTCATTGCGAAGATCAACGATCTTCGCAAGGGAGGTGAGTGTGCCAATCAAGGACTTAATGGTCGGATACAAAAGTGAAAATGTCAGTGCAAAAAGCAGAGGGTAACCAAAAGCCTCCAGTGCACCCGGAAAGACTGAGCCAAGTTCATCTATCAACTGAAAGCTATGACTTTTTGACGTGAAAGCAATGACCAGGAATTTCCAGTTGGCAAAAGCCAGTGCGACGGTATATGCACCCAATAATGGGCTTGTAAAACGCTCCTTTATGTTACTCGATAACGACTCAGCCAAATCCTTAATCACAGTCCATCCTTGTTATAACTAACAGCATAATGTTGACAACGCTTGATGCGTTGATATCGAAAGTCAGGATGATAGCAAATTGCGATCAATCTTCACAGGGCCACGGATGAGTTTTTACCCTTGATGACGCCAGTTCAAATGGGCTCGTTAAGTTCGCGCCTTAGAGTATTCTGGGTTAACCCAATTTACGGCTCAAAGGGTCCACCCCAATCCAAGCGCCTTATGCAGCGAAGTAAAATCCTTCAACAATTCGGCATCTCCCGAAATCCGACTCTCCTGCGCCTTATAGCGCGTACGCTCCGCATTCAGCCAATCCAGCGCAAAAGGCGACAGATTTATTTTTACTGATCTAATTCCTACATCTTTTGCTGTATCCATGAAAAAGGATGATCCGGCTAGCAAGCCTTTGGGTTTAGGGAATGCAGAAATGTACGCCAAGGTGGTCGACAGGCTGTTGGACCAACCCCCGCTGCAGGACAGCCTGCTTTTGGCCGACTGCTGCCCTTCATGAGCGGCGGATTTCAGGCTTGGATGATCTCCAGCGCGATCTCGTGCCCGCTCACGTGGCTGCCGACGCAGCCGAGGAGTGAGATTGCGGAGTTGCTGCCGCATAGGTGGCGATCGGTGTAGTTACGTAAGGCGTGATGCCCGGCAGCAATCTGCGATCCGAACACTGGTACCTATAATTCGCGTCCAAGGAGTAACGCTTGAAAAAGATCGGAATACTTTCATTGGTACGTTGTGCAAGTGTTTTCGCGACAGAATTGCAGTACGACCACTACGCAGCAGGTAACAGAGAACTTGGGGCCAGGATTGCTCAACTAGATAGCGCGAAAATTTTGGCTGAGGAGACGCGGCTCGCCCCCCTTGCCAGTGACCTGCTACTAAAGGTCAAACCGATGATCCACCAGGGCAGTAGCGGTAAAGCGATTCAGGACTTTTTAGTGGAGCGGTTTTCGCAGTATGGATGGCGGCCGATGTTGGTGGGCTATATGGGGTACCCAGAGGCAGTGCCGGTTTCGGTGAATAATCAGGTGGGTAATGCACTACCCACTGACATACCTTTTCCGGATGCTGCACTTGTCAAAGTGGAGCTGGTAGCCGCATCGCCCCAGGCCCATGTAGCCCAGGTATGGACATTCGCCACCCCCAATGCCACTGAACAACAGCGGAAATTATTAATGACCGCCCGCCGCGCGCTGCAAAGTGGTATCTCCCAGATTCGGGCCGGCGAGCGGCTATCTAATGTGGGCAATGCCATTCAACAGGAGCTTGATGCCAACCAAGTGGTCGCCGTGCATGAGCTAGTGGGATACTCCATGGGCCAGATGCGGATTCAGAAACCTCAAGTGCTCGGTTACAAGGGTGCCATCAACGATGAAAGCCTGATGAAATCCGGACAGGTGCTAAACGTCTATGTGGTGGCGAAGTTGGGCACCTTCGGGGTTAAGTTCCAACCGCCGGAATTCTGGACCGTTCTCACCCAAGACGGTGCGGATAGCGTGATGCTTTCGGCGATGGTCAAGGTGACTCATGATGGGCACCGAATACTTAGCAAGTTGATCGACTGACCGTATCAGAACGCGGCTACGCAACCTGTAAAAATGGTGTCAGACCACGATAGCAAATCATGGAACGTGATCTGATCCGATCTTCCTATACTGGCCATCCCAGCATGCCAGGCGAAACGCAACCTATGCCCATTAAACCCAATCAAAACTCCCCAGTGACGCTAGTCCGCGCTCAACAAAGCGACCTGGACGATCTTGTCGCCATCCGAATCGAAGCCATGCGCGAAAGCCTGGAGCGCGTCGGGCGATTTGATCCAGTACGGGCGCGCGAGCGGTTTGTTAGCGGTTTTGAAGCCCACAACACACATCATATTGAGGTGTCGGGAGAGAGGGTTGGCTTTGTAGTGGTCAAGCATCACCCCAACGAACTCGTGCTCGACCACTTATACGTGAGGCCGAGCGCGCAAGGATCAGGGATCGGCTCTGCTGTGCTCACTCAGATTTTCAAAGTGGCGGATGCGGCGGCACTCCCGATTAAAGTAGGTGCCCTCAAAGAAAGCGCCTCGAATCGTTTTTACACCCGCCATGGTTTCCAGTTCGTCGAAAGCAGTGAGTTCGACAATTATTATGTCCGTCAGATTCTTACGGCGAGCGGCCCAGCGTGTTAGTGGGTTGAAGGGATGTAAAAAACGGGGTCAGATCGCCATTGTTTAAATGTGGTCTGACCCCATTTTTTCCTATCAAACATAGAAATGTATTAAGGAGAGTTCAATGTCCAAGCAAAATTCACCATACCTAGTAGAGAGCCGCTTGGCTGATGTGCTGGCAATGATTCAGGTTCTGGCATTATCTCAAAAGACGCGCCGGAGCGAGGATGGCCTTCTAGAGGAGCTTCAAGGCCAGCCTAAAAGTGCCTTAAATTGGATCGAGGTTGGTTTACAGCACAGAGAGTTTTTTCGCATTAAGCCGGAGGGAGCGAAGCGGGCCCATATTTCTTTAATCGCTAGGAATACGCAGGAGCCGGTTCCGAACGACGATGGCGATGATGTTAGGCCTCAGCTTTCCGCGGAAACTACAGCGAAGCTCATGCAACTAGCAGTTGATCTTCATGCTCGGCAAATTCAGAGAAGCGAAGCTTGGCGAAGCGTTATCATACCTATCGTAATTGCAGTTCTCGCAGCAGTTGCATCGATATCGGCTGCCTTTATTAGCGTCACGCTAAAGTCGCCGCAGACAGACTTGACGGTCCCTTGCAAGTCGCCTTCGGTAGCAGCTGAATTCCATCGCTACTATCCATCCTAGATCGACGGCATCCGTATCCGTGCGACCGCTATTGCCGAAAATCAGCCCTTTTATACTCGTTCCGGTCTACCATGGCCGAGACTAGGTCCACGCTCTACCGACCTCAGCAAATAAAGGGGACGGCTTCATTTAAAAAATGGATCCATCCCTTTTTCGCTCCACCTCTCGACTTACGCGACCTGAGCCTTGGTGGAAGGCGGGGTAGACTTGCGATAAGTCAGCAACACAATCCCAGTCACCACAATCACCCCGCCCACCACCTGCCCGGCGCTGAGCATCTGGTCGAGCACGATCCAGCCCATCAACAACGTCGCCAGCGGCTCAATGTTCATCACCGGCGCATTACGCGGCATATCCAGGCGCGGCACCGAAATGAACAGCACGATAAACCCCGTGCCATACAGCACCACCAACGTGGCCAATGCCAGCCAACCGGTACTGGTGGCCGGCAGGTTCAGGCCATCGACAAGCGCACCGCTCAAGCCCGCGAGGTTGACGCTGCTGAACACAATGAAAATCGTCAGCAGACTGCGCACCGAACCGCGTACCTGAGACAACTTGTGGTCAGTGATCCACAGCGCGCAGGCGAATACGAACGCGGCGCAAAAGGCCAGGGAGACGCCGACCAGCCATTCCGGGCCCAGGGTGGTGTTAGTGGAGAGGCGCCCAGGGACGTCCAGCACGAAGACCAGGCCCACCAGAATCAGGCTCATCAGCAAGGCGGTGCGTGCGGTGGGGCGTGGGCCGCCGAGTGCCCAGGTAAGCAGGGCCAGCAGGATAGGGAAGACGTTGGCGACCAGTAAGGCCAGCGCTACCGGGACGCGGGCGACGGCGGAGTAGAGGCAGAGGCTTTGGGTGGCGATGAGCAGGCCCAGAAGGACTTGCCAGCGCCAGGCGCCTGGGGGGAGGCGGAGGTTTTGGCGTTGGTATAGGACCAGTATCGCCAGAACCAACAGGGTGCCGCCGGAGCGCATGAGAATTGCCAGGAGGACTCCGGCGCCGTCGTCGAAGGCTACGCGGGCGGCGATGTGGTTGCCGGCGAAGGCGCAGCCCATGCAGACGAGGATCAGGACAGCGATGTGGCGGGGGGATTGGGGGGGGGGGGGGGGAGTG